>DAOTWP010000386.1:0-13970 GCA_034435675.1 Anaerolineae bacterium | reverse complement strand
AACCCGCTTCAGAACAGTGCATCTCGCGCGGTCCCGGTGGCGGTTTTGGACTGGTCAGGAACGGATTATCTTCCTGCAAAATCCGCAGCAACCGTGGGCGCTGGACGCTGTGTTCGCTTTCCGCCAGATGGCAAACCACCTGGAGGATTGACCATTCTTCAGGTTCAGGATGTTGTTCCCATTGGTGCGGTTGGACATCTGCCAGCATGCCGAACAACGCGCCGACATTGCCAGCGAGTTCAATCTGGATCATTTCAGCAGTCAAGGCGCCTGGGCTGAAGCTATCTGCCCAGGCATCTGCACGTATATACTGCCGAAACTGCCGCAGAGAACCACTGTGTTCGTTAGACGATTCGGCATCCGCTGATGTTATGAGATAGGTATGCAGCCCTGCCAGCGCAGCGGGGGCAGTATCGCTGCGTGGATCATCCCCGACCATGAGTGCTTCATCCGGCTCAATGCCCACGCGCGCGAGGATTTCCGCGTAGTAGGCGGGATTGGGTTTGGCAAAGTGCATAGTGCCGCTGTGCGTGACCAGTGCGTAGGCTTTAAAATCGTTCGGCAGCCCCGCCCATGCTAATCGCTGGCGAACCGCTTCGGCATCATAAATCGGGTTCGTAGCAATAATTAGTGCCAGATTATCACGCGCGCGAAGTTCATCGACCAGTTCCGCAGCCCCCTCAACCGGTTGTGTACAGTCGCGCAGGGCAGGATAAATCTCATGGTAGAACGTATCCATGTGATACTGAAGGATGTTGCGTGGCTGCTGTAGCGCAGCTGCAAGGCTGTCTAGCACATAGTCCTGGATGCTGCGCTCGGCATTCTGCTGCTTATGAGCGCTGCGTACTGCATGCTGGAGGGCTGCCCCCATCCCACGAATACCATACTGCCGTTCAAAATACTGCTCCAGAGCATCCCGGTACGCGAATGCAAACGCCATATTGGGGTTGTGCAGCAGCGTGTTATCAAGATCGAGCAGTATAGCCTTAATCATTGAACACCATCAGTATCTGTGTCGTTTTGTTGCAATGCCTGCCGGAATAGATCCAGTCCCGGACGTTCCGCATTGCACTTTGCGCAGCCAATATACGGATCTGCAATGGGACTGTGGTGTTTGATGCAGCTCGCAGTGACCTC
Source organism: Anaerolineae bacterium (assembly GCA_034435675.1). GTDB lineage: Bacteria > Chloroflexota > Anaerolineae > Aggregatilineales > Phototrophicaceae > DAOTWP01. The sequence continues at coordinate 12,833 of DAOTWP010000386.1, read as the reverse complement.
AAGACGGCGCCCCAGTCCCAGCAGGCGCGGTTTGACCTTCAGGCTTAACACCAGATTCTTGCTCGAATTCGCGTTGAGAATATCCGGCACAGGACAGGTACTGCAATCAACCGGTCGCCATTGCAACACGCGTTCAGGATCACTCTTGATCAGGCGGCATTCCTGAATATCGCGTCCGCGATGAAAATCCTGATAGTAATGCTGACATTCTTTTCCAGCAGGTGTACGCATATGCTGTCCTTCAAATACTAAGCAATACTGCTTGGTTATGATCCTGTCTCCGCAGGATTCAGCCAGTCCAGCGCAGCCTGTGCCAGTCCTTGCAGTCCCCCGTAACGAACCGTGCAGTCCGGCAGTGCTTGCAAGAAATTCGTCCCATAGCTCTTGGTCATGATGCGCCGGTCAAAGATGGTTACTACACCGCGATCAGTTTGGGTGCGAATTAACCTGCCAAAACCCTGCCGGAAGCGCAGCACAGCATCCGGCACGGAGTAATCGTTAAATGAGTCGTTGTATGTTTCCGACCGTGCGGCAAAAACCGGATCCGTCGGGACGGCGAACGGCAGGCGCACGATGACCAGTGCACTCAGGGCGTCACCGGGAATATCAATGCCTTCCCAGAAGGTCTTGGTACCCAACAGCACGGCTTTCTGCGCCGATTTGAAGCCTTCCAACAGAGTCTGGCGGCTGCTGCCGTCGCTCTGGTCATACACGATGATGTCGCCTAACGCCAACCGGGGCGTGATTGCTTGTGCGGTTTGCCGGAGCTGCGCATAGCTGGTGAACAGTGCCAACACCCGCCCATCCAGTGCGGTCGCCAGTTCAATGATGCCGCGTTCGACGAAAAGCTGGTAATCATCGCGGTCTGTCGGTTCAGGCATGTCATCGGGGATGTAGATCATGGTGGAACTACGATAATCAAATGGTGAACCGAGTTCTAGCGCCGCAACATCATCGGCGTATAAGCGGTCTTTCAGATAACGGAAATCCTGGTCTGTACGCAGGGTAGCGCTGGTCAGGATGACCGACTCCTTGCGATGCCACAGATGCTGCTCCATGAGTGGACCAACATGCAGTGGCGCGGTGTGCAGTGCAGGCTTTTCGCCGTGCTGCCCCGCGCTGATCCAGTAAATCGTGTTCTCATCGGGTTCCAGCAGGAACTGGTGCAGCCGCTGACGGGTATCCCTGAGAAAGGCGGCGAGGGTTGCTGCGCTGCTCATCAGGTCGTCCAGCCTCGGCACGTTATACGCTGCGACGTGATGCAGCGCCTGTGTCAGCCGCTGCATGGCATGGCTGATGACTTCGAAGAATTCGTTCAGGGTGTTCCACGCGCTTTGCACGGTTGTAAAACCCGGTCTGGTGCGCTGCTGCCTGTTGACTCGCAGCGTTGATGCGCCTTCCCCGCCGCGTCCGCTGCTTGTTTCTGTCAGCAGTTGTGAAAGCGCCTTGAACAGTTCCGTGACATGCACCTGCATGGCGTTCACGGCACTGCCAATCTGCTGCACAAAATTTTGCAGGCGTACTGACTCTTTTTCTGGCACATGGTCGCCCACGCTGTTGAGCAGATCGCCCAACAGTCCGCGCCGTGCGCTGCCCAGATCGCTTAATCGGCGCAGCAATGCGGCTTCGTCAGTACGGAAGATCAATCCGCTGGTGATGGCGTCTTCGAGCTGGTGTGCTTCATCCACAATCAAATAGCGATATTCCGGCAGCACACGTTGTTCGCGTACTGCATCCGCAATCAGGAGTGCGTGATTGACGATCAGCAGGTGTGCTGCCTCAGCGTTCTTGCGAGCTTTGTAGAAAGGACACGTTCCCTGCATTTGCGCGTGGCACTGCTCAAACGTACATTCTTCATCCTCCGCGCTGAGTCTGCGCCATGCATTGTGCTCCGCCGGTCCGCGTAGATTCAGCGCGCCTTTGTCTCCGGATTGATCTTCCAGCAGCCAGACGAGTGTTTTTGATAAGGTGCGCAGTTCGTCAAGATTGGTCGGACGCCGCCTGCGGACAATGTTCAGCCGCCGGGGGCACAGATAATTCCCGCGCCCTTTCAGCACCGCTGCTCGGAAATCTATGCCCAGCGCACGCCGCAGCAGCGGAATATCGTTTCCGATGAGTTGATCCTGAAGCGCGATGGTGTTTGTGGAAATCACTACACGCTCGTTGTTTTTGACTGCCCAGAGCACGGCGGGGAGCAGATATGCCAGCGATTTGCCAGTGCCAGTGCCCGCTTCAATCAGCATGTGCTGGCTGACATTGAAAGCGTTGACAATCGCTGCCGCCATCTGCACCTGTTGATCCCGCTGTTCGTAGCCTGGAATATGTGCCGCGAGTGGCCCATCCGGTTGCAGCAGGTCAACAGTTTCCACGATATCAAGCGGCTGGATTTTGCCGCTGGACTGAAGTGCAGGGGGTTCGATGAAGGGCGGAAAGACGGTTGCTGTTTGGCGTGCTGGCAGCGGCTGCGTTCCCGCCTGTTCCCTGAGGGCGGCGGCAAACACTGGCGCGCTTTCCCAGCCAAGATCTGCCGCAGCGTCAACAACTTCCTGAAGGGTCTCCAATGGCAGTGTCAGAATTTTGCGCCACAATTCCCAGTAGAGCAGCCCGGCGGCGCGAGCATCATCCAGCGCGCGGTGTGCGCGTTCCAGCGTGACGCCCATTGTGCTGGTCAGCGTGCCCAGATTGTAGCGGGCTGCATTGGGTAGTACGATTGCGGCGAGATCATACGTGTCGAGTCGCAGATTGTCTTTGAGGATACTGTAGCGCTGGAGTACTGCCATGTCAAAACTGACATTATGAGCGATGACCGGGGCGTTGCCCACAAAAGCGGCGAATTCCGGCAAAACAGTCTCGACTCTGGGTTTGCCACCCACGTCTGTATTGCTGATGCCGGTGATGTGGGTAACATTCGCCGGAATGGTAATGCCAGGGTTAATCAAGGTGCTGTATTCGTCAATGATGACGCCTTCTTTGAGACGCACCGCGCCAATCTCGATTATGAAGTCGCGGGAAGGATCGAGACCTGTCGTTTCAAGGTCCAGGGCGACAAGCTCGCCGTGCATAGGTAGGCTCCAGTCCGTCGGGTGTCGTGGAGAAGAATTCTTGACTCGCTAAATGCTTGATTCTGTACTGTATTGTAAACGTTGATTGACAGTGTAGCTACCGCTAATGCCGCCAGTCCAACAACAAAACACCCCCACGCAACCGTGAGGGTGTCTGAATGTATCCAACGGCAGGTAGTTTAGCTGCCGGGAGTTGCTTCGGCAGTGGCGTCCGGGGTGCTTTCTGCAGGGGCTGACGCGGTAGCTTCAGCGCCCGGCTGTGCAGTACTCTCTACACCTGGCTGCCCGGTGGCTTCACTGGTCGCTTCCCCTGTTGCCTCGGCGGTGGCTTCCGCGGCGGCGCGCGCAGCCGCGTTCCCAGCCTCGAATTCGGTGATCAGGCGCGTGCGCACATCCGGCAGTTCCGCATCAGAGATGCCCACAAGTCCCAGATCAGTCAGCACGCCAAAATACTGGGTCTGGAAGATGAACCACAGGAATGACTGTACGTCAGGACGCCCCAGCGAAACCTGATTAATGACCAGGCGCACGGGGCTGGTGAGCGGATACATACCGCTTTCGATGTTCGTTTCGTCCGGGAGCACACAAGCGCCTACGGTGCCATCTGCATTCACCGGCGCAACGCTGACAAGCTGAACCCTGTAATAAGCAGGTGGCGGTGCGACGCTTGCAACAGCAGTTGCCTCAGCGGTACTTTCGGCAGCGGCGGTAGCTTCAGCGGCGCTTTCCGGTGCTACAGTCGCTGTCATTTCTGGTGCGACTGTGGCAGATGCCTCGGCGGTAGCTTCAGCAGTGGCTTCCGGCGCAGGCGGTTCCTGACCGGGCAGCAGCACTCTGCCGTCTTCCAGAACACTCTGCCAGTCCGACCAACTCATGTAGGTCAGCGAACCGGGCGTGTTGCCTACAGCCATCGCGCGGTAAACCGGGTCATTAGCAAAACGTTCCTGATTCGCCAGCGCGGTGTCCTCGCGGATAATCCCCGGAATACCCGACGCGCTCAGCAGCAGGTCGCCGTAAATCGTCGTGACATCCGGCTGGATTGCGAAAGAGCGTGACACCGGCGCAAACAGAGTCAGTGGGATACCTGCCGGAAAGTTCGTTCCAACCTGACTCCACTGCGTAATGGCGGTTTCGGTAGGGGGGGTGGCGCGCCAAATCGTGTTAATCTGTGTGGTGCTTAGACACTGCGCATACGTTGAGTCGGGGTTCGTGAGTAATACAGTTGCCTGGCTGCCCAGCTCAATCGTCACCAGCGTGATGTTATTCGCCGTGCAGTTTTGCAGTTCTTCTGCGGTGAGATCGCGGGCCCCGACAGCAATATCAATTTCACCGTTGCACAAACGGCGATAGCCATCGGTCTGCCCTTCCACATTGTAATCGAAGCTGACCCCGGCATAAGTGGCAGTGAACCCGTCAGACATCACTTTCAGGACGCCCGCGCCGTTTGCGGCTCCACCAACCCGCACTGTGCCTGCAACGGCAGGCTGGATAGTGAAGCGAGTATCTTCGCTGGTGGTTTCTGCGGCGGGGTTTTCCAGCCGGGCGAGGTTGCGCTCTTTGACGGTTGCCGACGGCGCGACAAAGCCCGCGCCTTCAACCACGCTGATTGCAGCATCGCCGTTGATATAGGTCAGGATGTCACGCAGACCCGGTTTTTCCACAGCATCTGTTCTGATATACAGGTAGAGGATTTCTGCCGCGAAGTAAAGTCCATCCTCAATCGCTTCAGCCGTAGGGAAATGACAACCTGGGGTCGTGCCGCCTTGCAAGTTCAGGATATATACGTTAGGGTCATTTGCCAGCGCGGGTGTGTACCGAACTATGCCGATAGCGCCCGGCGTTGCGTTGACTGCTGCGATTATTTCGGTATCGGTTGCCAGTTGTGCCGCGTCGAGCCGCAGCCCACTGCCGTCAATCAAGGCGTCCAGAATAACATAGCCGGGCGTGTCCAGCGCAGGCGCGAAAACACTGATTGCCAGATCAGGGTTATCAGCATAAATCTGATTCCAGTTGTTCATCTGCCCGGTTGCGCTGGGCGCCAGTACAGTGTTCAGGTCACTGATGTTCAAACACTGTGCATAGGCACTATCAGCATTGGCGATGAAGGCAATCGCATCGTACGCGATGGGCATCTCGATGTATTCAATGGTCCCCTGTGAACAGAGGGTTGCTTCAGCCGAATTGATGGTCCGGTTGGCAGTGGCAATGTCGGCTTCCCCAGTACACAGGCTGTTAAAACCGTTGTTGGTTCCGGTAACATTCACGGTGAGGTTTGCTGTGACCCCGCTTGCCTGTACGAGCGTTTGAAACAGCGGCGTGACGATACCGGAGCCGACCACCGTGATCGGCGAGTTATCCTGCGCGAACAGTGGCATCGTACATACGACGAGCACAAGCAGGATTGCAACCACGGCTCGGCGCGGGAGAAATTTCATATCCGGTGACTCCTTCAGTAAGGTTATAATGTTGATGTATCGCGGGTGGATTCTACCTTGATGCAGACGATTGTCTAGGCATAGTTTTACAGTGGATAGGGTCGTATGGGGCAGAATGAAATCTCGGTGTTTGAATTTGTGGGTGGTGAAGCCACTTTTGAGCAGCTTGTATATGAGTTTTACCGTCGGGTTGAAGCGGACGAATACCTGCGTCCGATGTTCCCTGACGACCTTGAACCGGGAAAACGCTGGCAGCAGTTGTTCCTGACTCAGTATTTTGGCGGTCCGGCTGCCTATGGTCAGGAACGCGGTCAACCGCGTCTGCGGATGCGTCACGCACCGTTCCCGATTGATACCGCAGCGCGCGAGGCTTGGCTGGGACATATGCTCGCCGCCATTGATGAAGTCGGCATTTCTGAACCGGCGCGCAGCATCATGCGGGAGTATTTTGAGCGCGCCTCGGCATTCATGATCAATACACCGGACGATCCTCAGATGGGGGCGGAATGAGCAAGAAAAAAGCAGTGTCCACTAAAGCGGGCACGTTGTCAAAAGCGGCACGCGGTGTAAAGCCAACGGTGAAAGCCACCCCTGAGCCAGAACCAACAGTGGCGCAGCGTGTCATTGCGCTGCCACGTATGGTGCGGATTGGTATGATCAGCATGTTTGCCCTGACATTAGTCGCGGCGCTGTTTCCCCTTGTGGACCATCTTTATCTGATCCTGTTTTATAGCCCACAAACCACGCTATTGCCGTCGCTGGTGTCGGCACTCGCTGGTGTTGCCATGTTCGTCCTAGGGTGGGTGCTTATCGTGGGTTGGGCTGGGGAACAACCGCCTGCGCGTCCTGTGGTAATGTGGTATTTTATCGGGGGGGTGTTCATCATCATTTTTGTCGCGTTTCTAATGTTGTATGGCATGTTTACCGGGTCTGCCACAAGTTGATTTGCGCTCAGTGCTATTGAGTAGGAGAAGCTGATGTCTAGAAGACTGCTGCTGGTTTTAGGAGTAGCGCTTGTTGTTATTACCGCTTGCGGTTCAACTGAAGGGACACCTGCTCCCCTGCCAACACAGGCACAAATCGAGACAGGTGCAACAGCAGAGGTGCAGCCCGCAGAACCATCTGCATCACCCACTGAACGCCCTACACTGGTTCCGCGCGCCACACTGCCCCCCGTGCCGACAGCTACCCAGTCACCCAGCTCGACGCCGCTTCCGCCTTCGCCAACTTCTGCGGCAACTCAACCGCCGTTGCCGACACCCCTGGATGCCTGTGGTACGTTTACGGTGGATGAGAGCCGTTCTGTTGAGCGTTTCCGGTTGGGCGAAGCGCCAACAGTTGCGTGGACGGCGGTAGAGGGGGCTGTCAGCTATCGTGTTCGTCTGTGGAATGACGCCGACCGCAATACGGAACTCACCCCGCCGATCTTTACAGCGGAAACCTCCTATACATTCGAGTCGTTCCTGTTTAGCGCTGGAGCTACTTATGGTTGGGAAGTCTACCCGGTGGATAACCGAGAGCAACAGATGTGTATTGCGATTGGTTTTCGGCTGGTGCCGCAGTAGACTATTCTGGTATCAATCCCTAATACCGGGCAAGGGGATTGATCCCCTTGTTCAGCAAGCCGGGTTAAACCAAAGACTATTAGCGCACTAGGAAGCAGAGCGTTAGCCGCCTGCTTTTGGTTGCAGCACATATTCTTCGAACGCTTCTGCCGTCCAGGGAAGCGTAGATTTGAAGAAGTGTTCGTAGATTGCCTGCGCGTAAACGCGAATTTCGTACTGGGCATCCTCTGCCATTCTCAGACGGAGGAAATGCATCAGGTTGTGCGCGTCTATTTTCATGACCCATGTGTAATAGACACCGAAGCCCGGCAGAAACAGGCGTGCCATCTCTTTGGATACGCCGCGATCCAGCGCATCCTGGTACAGCGCGAAGCTCTGCTGATAATGATCCCGCAGTTTCTGCGTCAGCGCCTGGTTGCTGTCCGCATCCACTGCGCCTTCGCTTGCCTGTTTGTTATCCTGCGACTGTCTGCGCCAGACCTCAGGCACATAGAAGTCGTTTTCCTCAAAAGGCGTATACCGCCCCGACTGTGCATTCATGTTCCATGTGCGATGCCGCACCCACTGCCACCACGTGACCAGCGGGGCATGGGCGCGAAATTTAAACTCGACCATCTCAAACGGGGAGGTATGGTGATTGCGCAGCAGGTAAAGCAGCAGCTTTTTGTCCCGTTCAGGACCCTTGCTTTCTCCCAGAAAGCTGACCCGCGCTGCGTTGACAATTGCCATATCTCCGGAGATACCGCTGTCTGGATGCGGCATCAGGTCTACAAGTTCAATCCACCCTTTGTCGAGGACGTTCACACGCCGTCCAATGAGTGAGTCGCTCACCCGCTTACTCCTCTATAGCCCATCTGCACGCTATTCATCCAGCCAGCCCGATTTCGCCATGCTTTCGCGCATGCGGTGTGTGTCCTGGTTTTCTTGGGGCAGTGCTAGATGGTAGGGCAGGTCGGCTGGCGAATCCTGTGGATAGAGGATGCCTTCGCTGTTCAGGATTACAGCGAGTGCCGCCACTGCGCGCAGAATGACGCTCGTCGGCTGCCCGTTCATGCCGGCAACATCATCGGCGATGTCGCGTAAAGTCGTCCGACCATCAACACGCAGCCAGATTTCACTGCTCATTGCATCAAGCAGCACAATGCGCCCGTCGTAGCGGTTGCTCACCGCCACGCCCTCTGGCAGAATTCGGAACAATCCGTCGCGTTGTGGGTATTGATCTAAGGACGACGCCATCATGGCTCCCTACGAAATCCTACAGGAAATACTGCAATGCTAATCGGACGCGCTCTTCAACATCTTTGGGTGCATCTGACGGTAGTGATTGTATCGCAGTCTGCGCTTCCACGATACTGTACCCTAGCGCTATCAGGGTATCCATCACATCGCTGTTGATGCTGTCCGCAAAGCTGTCTACCGGTACAGCATCTAACCCGACGGCGATCTTATCCTTGATTTCCAGCAGAATCTTCTGGGCGGTCTTTTTGCCAATGCCCGGCACGCGCGTCAAAATTTCCGCGCGGTCACTCATCACGGCGTTGCGCAGGTTATCTATGCTCAGCGTGCTGAGAATTGCCAGCGCTATGCGCGGACCCACGCCATTGACCGCGATGAGCGTTTCAAACACTTCGCGTTCTGCGGCTGTGCCGAAGCCGTATAAAGTCAGCGAGTCTTCGCGCACAATCAGCAGCGTGTGCAAAAAAACGCGCTCATCAACAACATGCTCAAATGCCGAATGCGGGACGAATACTTTGTAACCTATGCCACCAACTGCAACGATCATGTAGTCTTTGCCGCTGGTGCTGATTCTACCCTCAATGCTAGCAATCATGGTGGCAGCCTTTGCTCACATCAAGCCACTAAAGCGCACATTGTGTAGATCGGTAATGGCAATTGCCAGCGCATCTGCCGCGTCATCAGGACGGGGAATGGCTTCCATCCCAAGCAGAACGCGCACCATCTCCTGAACCTGCGGCTTCTGCGCACCACCGTAGCCGGAAACCGACTGTTTAACCTCGTTAGGTTTATACTCTGCGATGTCTATTCCGGTTTCAGCCAGCGCCAGCAGAATCACCCCGCGACCCTGCGCTACCGTAATCGCTGTAGTGACGTTTTTGGCGAAGAACAGTTCTTCAACTGCCGCGCGATCCGGTTGGTACTGGCGAACGAGCGCCTGAAGATCGTCATGAATGATCTTCAGGCGCGTCCACATCGGCAGGTTGGGCGCAGTTTTGATCACACCAAAATGCACCGCCACAAGACTACCATCAGCAAGTTCTTCGACCAGCCCGAATCCGATTGTCGCCGTACCGGGGTCAATCCCAAGACAGCGCATCAGGCAGTTTCGAACGCGGCAACCGCTTCGTCCGTAATCAGCAGATTGGACGAGACTGCCTGCACATCATCGAGTTCTTCCAGCGCTTCCTGCAGCTTCAGGTTCTTTACGGCAGCTTCAGCGCTGACCTCGGTTTGATTCTTTGCTTCCCACTGAAGTTCAGCTTCAAGGATTTCGAAATTGTTCTCGGTGATCACGGTTTCAACGGCAGCAAACAATTCACGGGGAGTATAGATGCTGATACTCTCATCGTCTTCGGCGGCAACATCGTCTGCTCCTGCTTCAGCGGCGAGCATGAACAGTTCATCAAAGTCCACACCATCCGCCTTGATTGAGAAGTAGCCTTTTTGTTCGAACTGCCACATCACCGAACCAGCAGAAGCGAGGCTGCCGCCTGCGCGGTTGAAGGAACGCTTGACTTCCGAAAGGGAGCGATTCTTGTTGTCTGTTAGCACGTCGACGAGGAAGGCGACACCGTCCGGTCCATAACCTTCATAGGTGATTTCTTCCATCTGGGTGCCATCATCAAGCTCACCTGTGCCGCGCTTGATTGCCCGCTCAATGTTGTCTTTGGGCATGTTCGCGGCTTTTGCTTTGCCGACCGCGAGTTTCAGCTTTGGGTTGCTGTTTTCGTCCCCGCCACTTTCTCGCGCTGCCAGCATGATGTCCCGTGCCAGTCGTGTGAAGACCTTGCCGCGTTTGGCATCTTCTGCGCCTTTCTTACGCTTAATTGTCGACCACTTACTATGTCCAGACATTGCACTGTTTTCTCCATTTGCTCTATTAATGATCACTCTGATGTAGTTACAGATTATACCCGAACCGCTTAACGTAAGTCGAGGTTGGCGCATAACAGCCAGTCGCGCGCCAGACGTCCATTCCCGCAGTAGAGCGCTGCCGTGTGCTCGTGCTATAATCCAGCTACCAATCTGCAGGCAGAGTCAAGCAAGTGAGCGCAAGCGTGGCAAATCGGACACTGGTTACCGAGACTTTAGAGATCAAGATGCCGCTGCATCCTGAACGTGTTGCATGGGGCATCCTGCTGATTGCCTTTGCCATCTTTTGTACGCTCTGTGTATTCACGACCATTGGCGTGCACTATTTTCTGTTCGGTTCCACCGTCCCGATGGACGCTCAGCTTCAGGTTGGCAAAGGCACGGTAGTGGTTGTTGGGTCAGATTCCACCGAAAGCGCGGAACGCGCGCAGCGTCCATTGTCGCTATCCAGCCGGATTAGCACCGATTCACTTGCTCAAGCGACACTCTCGTTTCACGATCCCTACGAGGGCGGTAGTCTGATTGCGTCGGTGACGGTCAAGGGCAGCACGTCGTTTCAACTGCGAGATGCAGCCCGCCCGCGTTTTGAATGGAATGCGGATAGTTACACAGTCACATTGGCAAATTTTGAGGGCGAACTGGATGTATTTGTGCTGCGCAGTGAAAGCGCCGATAGAAACACTCAGGTTCAGCTTAATGTCTGGACTAGTACCGGGCACCTGATTCAGATCACGCACAGCGGACGGTACATCATTAGCGCCTCACCCCGCCGGGTGACGGTGATCAATCAGGAAGGGCAGGCGACAGTTATTTCCCCTGATCGCCAGCATACACGTTCTATTCCTGAAGGTCAGCAGGGGGTGGTTGATATTGCTAATGCCCCTTCCATGATTGATTTGCGTGCCGCCTATGTTGATCTGCTCAGTAACAGCACATTTGAAGAGGTGTTCGAGACGCGCCCGGTTTTCGGCGAGGTGCGCCAGCTTGCCGTGAGCTGGGCATGTGATCCGGGCGCGCGTTATGAGCCGCCCGGCGCATACAGTGTTGTGTTTGTTGATGGTCGCCCAGCGCTGCATTTGCTTCGTGCTGATAACGCAACATCGCATGGCGCAACCCTGTGCCAGCAGCGTCCCTCCAGTGAGATTGGCGATGTCAGTAATTATACTTTCCTGATGCTGCGCGCAACCTTCTTCATTGCCGGTCATTCACTCAGCGGTTGCGGATTTGATGCCAGCGAATGTCCGATTATGTTTAGGATCGATTATGAGGATATTAACGGGCGCAGCCAGCGCTGGTATCAGGGTTTTTACACCAGCAATGATACTCAGCTTGGATACCCGCTGAGCTGCAACAGCTGTACGCGCGAACACCAGCAGATTAATGCCGGGATGTGGTATACATTTGAGAGCGATAACCTCTTTGCCGTGCTGCCGCCGGAACAGCAGCCCCGCGTCATCATCAGCGTGAACGTTTACGCCTCAGGACACCAGTACGATGCTTATATCAGTGAGATGTCCCTGTTTGCCGGTCAGACAGGCGGGTAACAACGGCACCACCGGTTGCTACTCCGGGGTAGAGTAGTGGGTTTTCCTGCCCTTAAACGCCAACCCCATCGTTCTTAGCGAAACCCAGTGATTGTGACCGATAATCAGGTGGTCGACGAGGATGATATCGAGTAGATTGCCGGCGCTGATGAGCGTGCGTGTCATGTCCACGTCCTCCGGCGACGGAGTGGCATCCCCTGACGGGTGGTTATGCGCCAGAATGATTGCCGGCACGTTGCGGGTGATAGCTTCACGGAAGATTTCGGACACGCGCAGCACAGAAGCATTGATCGTACCGATGTAAATGGTCGGGATTGCAATGACGCGGCGTGCCATATCCAGCAGAATCACGCGTACATGTTCCTGCGGCAAACTGCCCATGTCCATAACCAGCGCCGCCGCTTCTGCTGCACTGGTAATCTGTGGGCGTTCCGGCACTTTTTCTGTGGTCAATCGTTTGCCAAATTCAATGGCGGCGATCATCTGGGCAACTTTGGCATCTCCCAATCCTTTGATTTGTGTCAGTTCTGCGGCAGACGCCTGTGCCAGATGCTGCAAACTGCCGTAGTGTGCCAGGATACGTTGTGCAAGGCGCAGGGCATTTTCCTGTGCCGTCCCGCTGCGCAGGATGATTGCCAGCAGTTCTGCCGTCGAAAGCGCATTGGCGCCCTGTGTTAGCAGTCGTTCTCGCGGGCGGTCAGCCTCTGGAATATCATGGATGGACAAGTTTTCTTCTGGATCAAGCATGGCTGCTGTCCGTTGTTAATTAGTGGCTGCATTCTAACACAGTTGGTGATGATTGCGCCGTCTGTACCCTGCTGCTATACTCAAACTTACTGGCGAACCTTGCAAATCGGAAATCAAGTATGGATGCGGAGCAGGTAGGTAATGTGTTACTCGTCGCTACCGTATATGGCGGAATGGTACTTGCTGCCTTCTGGCTGGGGATGATCATCTGGACGTATCGTGACATGCGTGCGCGTTCGCGAGATAGCTTTGCGCAAATTCTCGTTGCCGTGATGGTCATGGTGCTTACTCTACCGGGTCTGCTGATTTACCTTATGCTGCGTCCGCGTGAAACACTTGCAGAAGCCTATGAGCGTTCGCTGGAAGAAG
>DAOTWP010000385.1:0-17974 GCA_034435675.1 Anaerolineae bacterium | reverse complement strand
GATGCCGAACAGTTGCTGCACCAGGCAGAGCAAATGCAGCAGACCATGCGTGACCGTGAAGGGTTGTTAAGTACGCGCAACAATCTTAAAATCCTCACTCGGCAGCTAAACCGCCGCGTGCATCGTTAAATGCGTTCTAGGGCGGGCGGATCCTCAACATTAAATGTATCTTCATTAATCCGACATGATTCGTTATTGCAATCTTCCCGTAAAGCGCTATAATAGACTAAATGTCATCAACTCAGCAGCCACAAAGTCGGCTTTGACCTCGACAAGCCGCGATCAGCAACGCTGAGCGAAAGACATAACTTCATAACGTCTGTGAAATTGGGTTCTGGTGGTTGTGTACCACGTCTATTTTGCGGTTATCGAAGTGTGCCGTTGCTGATTGTAAACAGACACTTCAACCACATCGGAGTAATTAAATACGTTTGCCCTCATGTTTTGTTGGGCATTCTTGCGTTTCACGCTCACAGCGAAACGTTAAACTGACCAAACCATTCAAGGAGATGGTGATGATGATGTTTGTTTACTTGATCCACATGCGAGGTGATGCTGCATGGCGCCCTGGCTGACGACGCGAATCCGGAATAATAACGGTATCCTGTTAGCACTGCCTGCGCTGACATGGCTATTGCTCTTCTTTGTACTGCCACTTGTAATCGTGTTCGTCGTGAGCCTGATGAGTCGTGGTTCCGGCGGCACAGCCGTTCTACCCTTCACATTCGACCAATACGAGCGTGTCTTCACTGCTTTCAGCAGTGTCATTGAGCGTTCGATCCGCATTTCAGTGCTGACCACTGTTGTCTGCCTGATAATTGGCTTTCCAATGGCGTTCTTCATCAAGACGCGCAAACATGCCCTTTCCCGGCAGCTGGCGCTGTTCTTCGTGATTCTGCCATTCTGGACCAATTTTCTGGTACGTACCTACGCATGGCGTATCCTGCTGGGGCGCGAAGGCACATTTAACGCGGTGCTGATGCAGTTGGGCATTATCAGTGAACCACTGCAACTGCTCAACACTGAATTTGCCGTTCTGCTCGGTCTGGTTTATGGGTTTTTGCCATTCATGGTACTGCCAATTTATGCCTCGGTAGAGCGCTTCGACTTCCATCTTGTTGAAGCCTCGCGTGATCTCGGCGCAAACGATTGGCGCACCTTCTGGCGCGTTGTACTCCCGCTTACGCTTCCAGGGGTTATTGCCGGATGCATTCTGGTCTTTATTCCGGCAATTGGCACCTATGTGACTTCGGACATGCTGGGGGGCACCAGTGGACTAATGATTGGCAATCTGATCCAGGGACAATATCGCGGCAGCGGTAATACGCCCCTCGGCGCGGCGTCATCTATGGTGCTGATGGGATTGGTCATGATTGCACTGTTTGTATATCTGCGCTTTGCAAGCCGTGAGGGGTAGACGATGGCGAAAGAAATTCTCACCCGTAGTGCAGCGCTCGATTCCATCGGCGTAAAGCAGCTTAATCTGGACCGCATTCGGCGTGGGGTGCTGGTACACCGCGCGGCGCGATTCGGTTGGGTTTTCGCACCACTCAGTTCCTATTTCTTCCTGTGGGCACCGATTGTGCTGCTGGTCGTGTTCTCTTTCAACGACTCGCGCGCGGTCAATGAGTGGCGCGGCTTCACAACAGAATGGTACCGGAACATTTTTAGCGATGTGATTGGTACCTCTGAAGCGCGTTTCTCAACATCGTTGATGATGGACGCGCTCAAGAACAGTCTGTTTGTGGGCTTTGCGGCGACGGTTATCTCAACAATGCTGGGCACGATGGTTGCACTCAGTCTTGCGCGGGGCAAGTACATTGGCAAGAAAGCCGTTGAAGGGCTGTTGTTTCTGCCCGTTGTCATTCCGGAAATTACGCAGGGTGTGTCACTGGCGATGTTCTTCATGATCGTCTTTGATTTCCTGCGTGGCGTTGGCATTGAAGCCAACTATGGGTTTACTACAATCATCATTGCACATGTCGTTTTCAACATCTCCTATGTCGCTATTGTGGTTGGTGTACGCCTCGCGGATATGAATCCACGCCTGGAAGAAGCTGCTAACGATCTGGGCGCTAACCATTGGCAGACCTTCTGGCGGATCACCTTTCCCCAGCTTCTACCCGGCATTATTGCCGGCGCGCTGCTGGCGTTTACATTGTCACTGGACGACTATGTTGTCACTTTCTTCAATAACGGCGTTGGGACAACCACGCTGCCAATCTTCGTCTACGGACTGCTGAAAACGTCGGTTACGCCGGAAATCAATGCGATTTCTACTTTGATCCTTGTCGTTTCCACGGTGTTCGTTGGAATTTCGCTGCTTTTGCAGCGGCGCGGCGCAGGCTAAAAGCTGTGTGTGCCGGGGCAGGGATTAGTTTGGCGTACTCCTGCCCCATGTTTCCCGGAGTTTTTAACAGGAGGAACCAATGCGTAAGTTCTACAGGATGCTGCTGTTCATAAGCATTTTGAGCCTGTCTGGTATAGGGGTTTCAGCACAGGAGTCAGCAGAACTGCCCGAAATTGGCTGGGTATGCCCGCCAGGTTTTGAGGGGCAGACACTGAGTGTATACAACTGGGCGACCTATATTGGCGAGACAACCATTGCTGACTTTGAGCGTCTCTGCAATGTGACCGTGATCTACGATGTTTACGACGGCAACGAAGCGCTCATCGCACGCCTGCGGCAGGGCAATCCGGGATATGACATTGCTATCCCCAGTGATTACGCTATCGCGATCATGATTCGTGATGGGCTGCTGCGTCCGGTGAATCGCGACAATATCCCTAACTTCGCCAATGTCGCAGACAACGCCCTGGATCTACCTTTTGATCCAGGGAATCAGTACTCTGCCCCGTATCTGTGGGGTACGGCAGGGGTCGCCTACAATATCGGGCGTGTGGAAGCGCCAATCACCAGCTGGTATCAGGTTTTCGCCCACGAGGGTCCGGTTGCTTGGCTCGATGACCCACGGATGATGCTGGGTATAGCACTGAAACTGCTCGGCTTCGACCCCAACACTGTGAATCCTGACGAAATCGCCCAGGCGCGCGACTTCCTGATTGCTAATTCAGCCAATGTCGTCACGATTGCAGCTGATGATGGGCAGGCGCTGTTGGCGCGCGGTGAAGTGGACATTGCCATTGAGTACAATGGCGATGTTTACCAGATTATTGCCGACTGTGCCTGCGAAGATTTTGCCTACATTGTGCCGGAGGAGGGTAGCGTTGCCGATATAGCCTCGCTGGTCATTCTCGAAGGTGCGCCGAATCCCGCATTAGCAGAAGCGTTCATTGATTACATGCTCGATCCTGTGGTGGGGGCGCAGGTTGCCAATTTTACTGGCTACGCCTCGCCAAATCGCGCCACCATTGAACTGGGGTTGATTGATCCTGAATTGCTGAACAACCCGCTTGTATACACGGATGAAGAAACCCTGAGCAATATGTGGTTTGTCGCTGATGTCGGTGAAAACGACATCTACTACAATGATGCGTGGGATGAAATCAAAATCGCCATTGGCGGCTAGCCCTTTCGCACGCAAGTAAGACAGGTTAGAACTGAGATATGAGACAGGGACGCCGCAGGGCGTCTCTTTATTCACCACAGAGTGAGGTAATCCGAAAGGTAGCATGAGTGACATCAAAGTTGAATTAATCAACCTCATCAAGGAATTCCCTGCCCGGCGTGGCAGTGCTAGCGTGCGCGCAGTAGATGACGTTTCCCTGAAGATTTACGATGGGGAATTCTTCGCCTTGTTAGGTCCCAGCGGGTGTGGAAAGACTACCACGCTGCGGCTCATCGCTGGTTTTGAACAGCCAACATCCGGCGACTTGCTGATCGACCGCGTCAAAATGCAGGGGATTCCACCATTTCATCGCCCGGTGAATACGGTGTTTCAAGATTACGCATTGTTCCCGCACATGAACGTTGTCCAGAACGTCATGTTTGGGCTGCAAATGGCGGGGGTTCCTAAGAAAGATGCCCGTTTCCGCGCAGAGGAAGCACTGGAGATGGTGCGCCTGCCGGACGTGGGACTGCGCAAGCCACGTGAATTGTCCGGGGGGCAGCAGCAGCGTGTGGCGCTTGCACGCGCGCTGGTTAACCGTCCCAGCGTGCTTCTGCTCGACGAACCACTAGGCGCACTCGACCTGAAATTGCGCCGCGAAATGCAGCTTGAACTCAAGACAATGCAGCAGGAATTAGGCATCACATTCATTTTTGTCACGCACGATCAGGAAGAAGCGATGACGATGGCAAATCGCATCGCCGTCATGGACGCCGGGAAGGTGCTTCAGTACGGTAGACCGGACGAAATCTACGAGACGCCTGCAACCCGGTTCGTGGCGGACTTCATTGGCGAGACGAACTTTATGAGTGGGGTGCTTGTGGAGCGCAATGGCACAAGTGGGGTAGTCCGGCTGAACGATGAGACACGCATTCAGGCCACCCTGGGCGAACATACACCCGGGGTGGATCAAGAGGTAACAATTGCTATCCGACCAGAACGGATCGCCATTCATCCCTGGGACGCCACGGGCATTGATGCAGAGGCGGATATTTCACGCCTGCGCGGGCAAATTCAGCAGGTCTACTACATCGGTACAGACACCCGCTATGTGGTGCGCGTAGCGGATGCTGTTGATCTGACGGTGCGCGTACAGAATACTGATTACCAGAATCGGCGTAATTACCAGACCCGTGAATTTGTCAACATCACGTGGAAGCGACACAACGCGCGCATTCTAAAGGACTGATTGAGATTGGGGCAGGGGCTGCGGGGCGGTTCGCCCTGCGCTTGCGCCCCGCAGTCCTCACAGTGTTGACGCTAGCGTGTTGCTGCTGCAATGCTGCGCAGAGTATGCTGTGGCAGATGCTCACCGAAGCGTGCTTGCCATGCTGGGTCAAGATAATCGAGGTTTGTGATCACCCCGCGACAACTCGGCGCACCACAGCAGCACTTCATCCGAAAGGGGATCGTGATTTCTGTCGTGGCATAATCGTAGGTAAGTTCTTCACCTGGCTGAATATCGCGATTGGCGATCATGGTATCATCATCTAACCACCATGTGTTTGGCTCGCAGGAATGATTCATAAAGCGTTCGTCACCCTGTTCGCTGACGAGGTACTCCTCGTTGGACTGGTACGCATAATGCAGCAGCTCATCCTGAGCTTCCTGCGACCAGGTTAGCACCTCGGCAATTAGATACATCGGCTGGTAGGGTTCCAGACGGCTGACGATTTCGCCCGCGCGAATCAACCCTGTGGCAATCAGCCCTTTTCCTTCGATCACACCTTTATTGATTACCTTAATCAACGGATGCAGCATTCCAGCACTCCCACCTAGCGGTTAGCGGTTCAGCACACCGCGAAAGAAGGCTACAGCCATATCGCCAAGCCGTTCCAGGCAATATCCACCTTCCTGTACGTACAACACCGGATAACGTTGCGCCGCGCTGGCTGCGATTCGCTGCCCCATTGTGCTATAGCTTTGCAATTCCAGTTTGAATGCTCCCATAGGGTCATCCTCGTAAGTGTCGAACCCCAGCGAGACGACCAGCGAAGCAGGGCGAAAGCGCTCGATGATTACCAGCGCTTCGTCAAGCGCTTTCATATAAGCTGTTTCGCCGGTTCCATGTGGCAACGGTAGATTGTGCGTGGTGCCTATTCCCGCACCTGCCCCTGCTTCTTCGCGGAATCCGCTGTAATGCGGGTAATCTGCTGCCGGATCGGCATGGATCGACACAAAGCAGACGTGCGGATTTTCCCAAAAAATAGCCTGTGTTCCGTTGCCATGATGATAATCAACATCGAGGATAGCGACTTTGCCCTTTGCCAGCAAAGCATCCGCTGCCAGCGCTGCATTATTCAGGTAGCAGTAACCTCCGACAAAATCGGGTCCCGCATGATGCCCCGGCGGGCGACATAGCGCATATGCCTGTGGCTCACCGTTGAGCAATGCCTGCGCCCCATGATAAGCAAGTGCTGCTGATGCCAACACCGCCTGCCATGTACCGCTGCCAACTGGGCTGGTACTGTCGTAGATGAAGCAAGAGCGCCTGCCCGGCGCGTTCATGTCTTTGCGTTGGCTCCACGTTGTCGGTGACTCGAAGACACTCTGATAATAATATTCAGTGCCCGTCAACAGGTGTGCGAGGTTATATGTCTCCAGGTCCTTGTGGATAAGTGCGGTAGCGTTAGCAGATAACCACTCGAAATAGGCTGTCATGTTCGCCGTGTGAACTCTGGATACTGTCGACAGCGGTAGTAGGGGTGGGGTGTTGGCAATGGTAATCAGGTTGGCGGATTCAAGGCTGGCGCGTATTCGTTCCGCGCGTTCCGGCATCTCGAAATAAGGCACACGATGCCCGTGTAGGATCTCTCCGGGCGGAGCGTGCAGGGCATGATCTGGACTGTAATACGTGAGCATGCGGGTTTGTGTAGACATTATCAACCTTTGGAAGAAAAAGAAAACGCCTCACACGAGGATGTGCAAAGCGTTTGCGATGCCCCATACGGGATTCGAACCCGTGTTTTAGCCTTGAGAGGGCTACGTCCTGGGCCTCTAGACGAATGGGGCTTTAACAGGCTGCAATCATAACAACGGTACAGCGGGCGGTCAAGATTGACTTTAGCTCGACGCTAATGCAATGCAGTGTGATTTGGCTGGCTTGAAACTTGTGCGATTTTCCCATAACTGGAACAGTAGGTGTGTAAGATAGCGACGAACGGCAGTTATAGTCCTGATTTAATTACTCGTGATAATGCTCGCTTACACTCAATTATTAGCGTGGCTACTTTCGACCATTTGCCGGCAAATCCTCAGCCCATGCTCGATTTAGCTGATGACAGTGAGCAAAATGCCCGTTCAGCCCGCGCTTTGCACTTACTGGACTCGCGTAGCTGCGCGTCCAGCCGCAGTGTGGGCACAAAGCTGGATATGCTCCCGGCGCTGGGGTTGTTGCGGCGGTCTGCTGCTGCTCCGGAGCAGGGGCAGGGGGCACACTCGGCAGTTTGAGCGTGATGGTGATTTCCCCGCCAGCCTTCAGCAGTGCTTCCAGCAATTTGAGCAAATCCATGCAAAATACCCTGTTTAGATGTCAGCACTTTTAACGCTGTGCCTACCTTGTTCAAGAGTGTTGCTGCTTTTCAGGGCAACCTGACCATCATATGATGGTGAGTAAGTGCCACCACGAGGCACTAGCCCCGCCGATTCTCTCCCTCAATCAGGACGTTTTTCTCTCACGGCTTTTTTCCGCTGCCGCCAGGCTGCCGTATGGAAACGGTCCCGCTCATCCTGATCCGCCCACACTCGCGGGCGTCCAATGCCCGCCGGAACATCCCCTAATTCCTGCCAGGATACTCCGCCATTGCGGAGCCGTCCCCATTGGCGCTCATCCCTGCTAAGCTCATCTGGAGCGGCTGCGCAGGCGGCTGCGTAGGGTTTTTTGCGGCTTTCCTCGCCTGTGCCGCTGTAACTTTGGCAAGAATATAGTCGGCAGCCACCCGGTCCAAATCAGTGCTGTACTGCTGTTCCGGTGTCGCGTTGACAGCCTGCATATTCGCCAGAATCTCGGTGCAGCGGATCGCCACATAGCGCGAGAGCACCTGTGCGCCCAGCACAGCGGCAGCCGCGAACAGCAAGCCCCCTGCCCAAATCATCATCTGAGACAGGCTGCTTTCGGCAATGATCGCCCGCAATGCCTCATACCACGTGCCCGGCGTCGCCTCGATGACCGTTTTCATGCTGCCAGCCAGCGCCAGCGCAAGAATGCTGAATGTGACCAGGCGCAGCAGGCGACGGTAACGCTGTGCCGGTGAGAGTTCCTGTTCTGTCCAGTTCTCCCCCAGCCCCAGCCGATAAGACCAGTTCTGTGCCGCCAGGCGCAGTGACCAGCGCCGATCTCGATCCGGGACATAACCGGCGCGGTGTTCGATGTAATGAACCTGAAACTCTAACACGACGTTGAGAAAGACCAGGGCGAAAGCGGCGAAGCTGGCAAGCGCCTGGTCAACCTCAAAAAGCGCGATGCCATGCACCACGCGCTGATGCTCCACCACGAGCAGCACCAGCAGCCCCACCGGCACACCGAAAGCGATAATCACTGTCTGGGTGAATGTCAGCAGTACCTCACCGATTCCCGCAAGCGACTGGAGGAAGCCCGGATACCAGACATTAAAACGCTGTGTGAAGCTGCGTGCCGTCTCAGGTTGCAAACTGCGCAGCCGCGCCAGTTCTGCCCGCTGCCGGTCCGCAATGGCAGCCCGGTCTGCCGGGGACAATGTATAGCCGTGTTCCGCTGCAAAGCGTTCGGCGTCCTGCAATGAGATGATTTCCTGCATGTTACTCTCCGTAATTAGATGGACACTGACTCTTCTCGTTTTTTGAGCGAAAATTTCATAGAAGAATTTTCAGCCTCTACCTGCCTCTACCTGCCTCACTTTTGGAACATTGCGAACCCTTGTGAACTGTGAAGGCTTTTAGCGTACCAGGGGTTTTTTGGCGATAGCCTCACTTGAGCCTCTACCTGCCTCACTTCCAAGTGAGGCACAGTGAGGCAAGTGAGGCACTTTTCTTCTGAAATTTCCGTGTTCATGGCATTTTGCCTTTGTTCGGTTCGACTGGTCTACTCGGTAAAATCGTTTCGCAGCATGAGACCATACCAGAATCGCCGACCATCCCGGACGCGCTTCTCAAAACCCAGCCGTTCCCATTCCTTGCTCGCCTGGTTGAGATTCTTCGGTGTAAAGCCGCTGGTGATGCACCAATCGCGATAGGCGCTGTACAGCCGCTCCGACTGCACCCAGCTATCCCCGCGCACTTCTGCCCGCTCATTGATGAAGGTTTGCTCAGTATCGTTGCTGAGCCTGTATTCGTCTTTCACCGCCTGGCTTTGGGCAACGGTCTTGAAGCTGCCCCGCCGGGTGAGCCTGAGATAGCCTGTCAGTGCCCACATGAAAACGCCGGGTTTTTCCTGCTCCAGCAGCGCCCCCAGATTCGGAATCCGCTCATCCGCCGGAATGCTGCGGTTGAACGGAATCGCGTGCAGGCGGTTGTACACTGCGCCGCTGCGGTCTGTCACACGGGGCATATCGTTCATTGCCCACCAGAACTTTGCCTTCGGAACAAAGGTGATGGCAGGTCGATTCTTCACATCAGCGTAAATCTCATCGCTGCCGCCGACAATGCTCTTGAAGATGTCATCAGGCAGCACAGAGTTCACCCGCGCCTCAGTGAAGGTGACAGCGCGCTTGCCTGCGATGCCTGCCAGCATAAATCTGTTGGTTGCAAGCTGATTCAGGTCAATCGTGGTGTGCAGGCTGCCGAGCATTGACCGGATGAAGCTGATGAGTGTGCTTTTGCCGCTGTCGGGCTTGCCGACCAGCCAGAAGCTGGCTTTCATGCGCGTGTCTGCCGTCAGGCTGTAGCCGAGCGCTTCTTGCAGCAGTTCAACAAGCCCATGATCTGGTTGATGTGTTTCTGGGTCAACCAGCGAAGTCCGCAGGTAGCGCCGCCAGTGCGGGCAATCTGCATCCTCGTCATAAGCGAAGTCAAGCTGTGTGGTCAGATACAGGTCGGCGCGGTGCGGCTCCAGCTTCATCGTGTCCAGGTTGAACATTCCATTCGTCAGATTGATATATCTGTCGCCCTGGTCGATCAGCTCATCATCTACGAAGCAGTCATCAGCCACCAGCGAAACTACAGAGTTGACCAGCCCGGCAGTGATACGCACGTCCCAGCCATCTTTCCTGCGTTCTCTCAGGTATCTTCTGGCTGCCATGTGAACGTGGGGCAGGGCGCGTCTGCGCCACGCGCCCCCCTCATAAATGTGCCAATCGCCCCAGAAGTGCGCTGCCTTGCCTTTCCAGTCCCGCGCCAGGTCAAGCGCCAGGTCGTCGTGATCCGGGCGGAAGCGTGGCGATTCGAGCGCTCCAGCTTCTGGTTGTGCGCCGTTCCCGTTTAGCGCTGCTGTCCGCGTTTCGTCCATTGTGTGCTCCTGGGTTCACGGATGCCAGCATCTAATCCACTGCGGATGGTTGCGGTTGCCTCGGTCTCTGGGAGACCGGCGCGTGTCGCGGCTGCCAAAAGTGCAGCCTCAACCTCGCCCCGGCTGAGCAGTCCATCCCCGACAATTTGCCCGATGTTGTAGGCGGCAGTGTTCAACCGGTCATTGCGGCTGCCCTCAGCCGCCAGCCCTACGTCCCGACATTCGTAAGAGAGCGCCCGCGCCGCCCAGCCCCCCCCCATGGTACGCTTACTTGGTCTCTTCAACGTTGTGCGCGGTTCATCTTTGAGCGTGCGCAGCCAGGTGACGACTTCCATCAGGTCGGGCACGCGCAGGATGTCTACAGGCTTTGCAACGGTGTACCGGCTGCCGCTGGGGTGTGGGGAAGGCGGCGCGACGACGTAGCACCCGCTTGCGCGAACTTCAATGTTGCCGCTGGTCTTGCTGAATGCGAATATGCTGGGGGGCAGCCGGTCCGCGTACAGGTAGAGATGCTGTCCGCGCCCGCTGCCGCTGGCGACGGTGAAGGTTTCTGTCAAAGCCGGGAACTGCCGCCGGAAGCGGTCTACGGCTGCCAGTCCGTCCAGGTCAATGATAACCAGGTTGCCGGATACTGCGCCGCCGATGACGGCGATACCTTTCAGCAGTCCTCGCTGTTCCCAAAGGCTGATCTGAATCTCGGTTGTGCGTGTGTGCTGGTAGGTCTTCCAGGGAATCATCTTGCCGGGCGCGATTTCTGCGGGTTTCTTCCCACAGACGGGGAAAACGTTAAGACCAATTTTGTGATAAGCTAGGGCAGCATTACAGACTGTTTCTGCCTGCGCTGCTGCCACGATTGCAGGCAGCCCTGCTGAGTTCATAATCCTCGCCAACCTTTCGTCTGTGTTGTTGGGGGGCACGCTCTGCCCGCGTGCCCCTGCGGTCTCTAAGTGTCGCTTGCGGTGCCGCGAAGGTACTTCGGCACTGACACAGCGTATTTGCTGTAGGGATGCCGTGCGCTCCAACGCCGTTCTCCCTCCCACGTCAACATGATTCCCTTTTTGTTGTTCTTCGGGTCGATCCACATTGCCAGGCGTAGGGCAACCAGGGTTTTTGCTGTGCTCATGCTGACCGGGCACGATGTGCGATGCGGGTAAGTGCCGCTCAGCCGGTGGCTGCCGATGTAGTCCAGCGCAAAGATTAGTGTTGGGCGCATGCCCCAGGTCGGTTTCTTCATGCTTCGGCGTCCTCATCAATTTCGTACAGCCAGAACAGCATATCCGTGTAATCCTCAACCTGGTCAAGCCACCGGTCCCGCTGGTCGCGCCGCAGCCGCTCGGCGGCAGTAAGCTGCTCCCACTTGCCCGTTTCTGGGTCATATTCCCACCAGAGATCAGCGTCCATCGTCTGCGTCCTCCAGGTCGAAGTCCCGCAGCGCGTCCAGTTCCGGCAGTTTTGGCATCGGAGCATTGCCCGACAACCATTCGGGCAGCGTATCCGGCACACGTCCGTTGCGCGGCTCTACGGCGACAATTTCCCACCATTTGCCCATCCTGCGCATGCGCACTGGCAGCCCGCTGCCGTGCCAGTACAATTCGTCTCCGTCTTCCATTGGCAGCATCAGTTCGCCGTAACCGGCTGCCTCGAACAGCGCGAAATTGTTCTTTTCCGGGTCGTCGTGTTTGAAGATGTTCACCCGCTCGCCGTTTGCCGTCTGGCAGCGCCACATGGGACTTCTGCTGTTGTTTGTCGCGCTGCGCTCCATGCTGGTGATGAAGTCCTGCACTGTCGGCACATCTTCCAGGACGCTGCTGATTTCCTGTTGCAGCGCTGCCAGTTGCTGCGTGATCTGTCTCAGCATAGCTATCGTGCGGTCCTGCATGATCTTCTGTCCTTTCTGTGTTGGTCGAATGCGGGACGACATGCGCCCCGGTCAACCGCCCAGGCTGCTGGGCGGCTGCGTCGCGGTGCACGTCGGTTGTTGTTGCTGGAGCGGGAATTGTTGCTGCTGGAGCAACAGGCACATAGCGGGCAGCGGCACGTTCCGCCGCCCGTGCCGTTTTCCGCGCTTCTTTGGTATTCCAGTAGGCTGTGTTCATGCGTTCTGCGCTGCCTGTTCTTCTGCCTGTGCATCGGCTAACCACCGTTGCAGCATTTCGCTGCCGACTTCTGGCAGGGTTCGTGTTCCGGTCAGCGCCAGTTCCAGCGCCCAGCTTGCCCGCTGCTGGGCGTCTTCACGTCGCCCCTGCGCAGCGTCGCTGTAAGCGTCCACCAGATGCCCCAGAGCGTCCCATAGGTGCTTCACTGCTATGCCCCTTTCTCCAGGTCGATATGTTTGCTTGCTGGTGTTTTAGAAAAGCTATCATTCAGATGCAAAAAAAGAGTGATTGCCTCTCTCTGAACATCTGCCAGTGCCCGACCTTCTTTTTCTGCATATGACTCTAGCTGCGCTCTTAGAGCGGGTGTACAGGGTGTTGCTGGAAGTTGTGCAGTAAGCTTCTTGTGTTTCGGCATTTCGCATCCTTTCTGGTTTAAAACCTAGCATCTATCTTATAAAAGCTATCACATGTCTGTCAAGTAATTGCTAGAATAACTATCATGAGAGACAAACCGAGCTGGCTTAAAGCAAGACGTGAATCCTTAGACATGAAGCAAGATGAGCTGGCTGCAAAACTTCAGCTTGCCGGACTGGATGTTTCGCGTGCTGCCGTCTCTCATTGGGAAACCGGCAGGTATGAGCCGCCGATGCATGATCCGGGGTTTCGCCAGGCGCTGGCAAAAGCGCTGCGGTTGAACGTGCCGACCATGTTACGCATGGCGGGTTATGAAGTGACCAGTGAGCCGCACAGCGAGACGGCAGAGATTGCGGCGCACCTGGTAGACCAGCTTCCGCCGGATAAACAGCGGCTTGCTCTCAAGCTGCTTGAAACCCTTGCCGAGACATCCGTATGAGCGCCAGCAAGCAGCCGCGCAGCTTCATTGACTACGTTCAGGATCACGAGCGGGCATGGGGCGACGCTCAGTATACGGATCGTCCATCGCTGGCAGACATCTTGCAGGCGAAGGTGGTTGTCTTCTGGCAGCTTCAGGGTGATGAGCGCCCGATTATTTCCCTCTATGACACCCTCACTGCCGTAGAGCAGTACCTTTCGCAAGTGCTGTTCCGGCTGCACGTCAATCCTCCCAAAACCCGCCTGGTCAGAATTTTTGAGGATCAGCAGCTTATCCGCATTCGCGGGATCAAGATTGATTTTGAGCGCCGCCCTGCCCCTTAAAGGTCAGCCACCCCAAAACAGCAGTAGAATCAAAGAGAATGTCCATCTACAGCGAAAGGTCTGCAATGCTGCGCTTTGTGGTCGTGCTGCTGCTGCTGCTGGCAGGATGTCAGAACGCGCCGGAGTCTAACGGCTTTGAACTGCTGCCGGACATGCCGCCGGAAGCTGCCGCCGTTGTTTTTGATCTAGTGAAGACATCAGGGCATTTATATATCGAGGCGGCATGGGTCATTTCCGCGGATCAGGCTGCTGCCATACGCACGCACTCGGTACCGCGTCCAACGATGGGCTGGTGTGTGGTGATGAACTCTAGTGAAAGGTCAGGTTGGCGTTTTTCGGTTGCGATTGTATGCGCTCCGGCTGCTGCGGGGCAGTTGACCTGTGTTCCCAACACCCGGCAGGCTAATTGTCCGCTGCCGTGATACAATCGGGACAGATGTTCGCTTTATCTGGAGATTGACCGATGCGGCTGCCAGTGATGACCTGCCCGGTCTGCGGGAAGAAATTTGTCAGGATGCGGCGTGTGCCGCTCGCCGACGGCAAATACTATCTCACCTGGAATCTGCGCGTGAAATACTGTTCGGAGAAGTGCTTGCAGCGTGCCTACAGGATGCGGAAACGCAAGCGCGATCTGCTGCGCTCTACGTTCCCGTTGGTCTAAGCTGCTGAACTGGTTTGCTCATCGTTAGGGGTGCTCCGATTTTTTTTTGCTCGATGTCCAGAGCGCTCCACTGTTCCACTAGTTTTTGCATCCACTCCTCAATGCGCTGCTGGCGCTGTCGGTAATATTCAACGCTGCGCTGGTGTGCCTGCATGCTGTGCCACCAGATGAACATCACCAACAGGAGTGTTGGTGTTTGTGCCAGCAGCGAGACAATCTCCTGCGGAAAGTCCATGTTCCTGATCCTCTCTTTAAGCCGGGCTAACGGTCACGCTCAGCGTGCCGCTGTTGTTGCCATATCCGTACAGGTCAACTAATTTCATGCGCAGCGGGTTATTGTTCCCGGTGATGCTGAAGGTATAGCCGCTGCCTGTGCTGCCGCTCGTCGGCGCGACGCGGGGGAAAGATGTGCCGCCGCTGGTGTTGAAACCGACGTACAGCCCGACGTTGGGTGAATAGTCCACACAACCAGGCTGGCTGGTTTTCCAGCCGTCAAAGCATTGTGTGTTGCCGATCTGGATGATGCCCTCAATATGGACATTCCAGCTTGTGCCTGCCGGCAGCACCTGTTCTGTGCTGATCGTCGTCCCATCGCTGGGCAGGATCAGCCCTTCTTCGTCCTGGCATTCCACTGAAGCACACAGATTGCTCTGGTCTTGCAGGTAGCGCTGCCACTGATAATAGGTGTAGCCCGCATACTGTAAAAGCACGCCGTCGCTGCCCAGAATATGCCCCAGCTCGAACCCCAGAAACCAGAGCTGCGTGAATCCTGATATGCCGTCGCTTGCAGCGATAAAGTTCCTGCAGGCATCGTAGAGCGCCTGCTTGCTGATTTCACAACTGTCTTTGAACTGGCAGTACAGGTACTCCGCCCAGGCAGTGCGGAAGTCCGGGACTGAGATTTCCGCTTTGATCTGGGTAAGGTCATTGTTGGTGACTTCGGTCAAGAATTGCGGAAACAGTCTTATTGCTTCACTGATCTCCCCCAGAACAGGCACACGCCCAAGCGCATCCAGGATGGTGCTCGCTTGCGCTGATTCGTTCACCCGCAGGTCAATGAAGCTGCTGATTGTGTCCAGCACGTAATTCACTGATCCATGAGCAGCCGCGCATACATTGGTTGCATCACAGGTCGGCGGCGCGGGCGGCGTCTTTTCGTCTATGCAGTCCGGGCAGATACCGGGTTCACCCTGCGGACCGGCGGGACCTTGTGCGCCAGGCGGTCCCTGTTCACCCTGTGGACCTTGCTCACCGGGCGGTCCCTGTTCACCCTGCGGACCTTGCTCGCCGGGCGGTCCCTGCGGACCGGGAATCGCGCACGCGGACAGATTACCGACGACAACCCAGGCTTCCGGGTCTGTGCTGAAAGCCACTTCCAGCAGGCAGTTGTTTACACGAATGCCGACGATGCTCAATTCGCTTTCTCCACAGTTCCCGCCGTCCAGTGCGACGAACAAATCCTCGACCATGCCTACCGCCTGACGCTTTTCTTCGTCTGTGCCCTGCCAGGCGTCCTCCCATGCCAGCCGCTCGACCACGCCCATGAGGTAGGGTATCCACACCTGGTCAAGCACGATACAGACAAATTCGCCGCTCAGATCGGGGATCGGTTGAGGGCGAAAGACCGGGTCGTATTCTTTTACGCGCATCAGACGCGGGTCTCTGCTCATGGTTTAGTCCGGCTCCCGCCATAGTTCTAGCAGCGTGTAAAGCTCATAGTCCAGCAGGTTGCCCGCCAGCCCTGCGCCGCTGGTGGCATTCGAGGTTTGGCACATGTGCCAGATTCTCAGCGTGTTGGACGTGCCAAACACGAACCGCCCGGCAATCAGACTGCGGCTGGTGGTGCTGGCGGCTGCGCCAGCGACTTCTGTCGATCCGTAAAACGTGGTCGCCGCGGCGACCAGGTACGCCTGATGCCGCCCCACATTGAACGCGGGTGCTGACGCCTGAAAACGGTAATTGCCCGCCGGAAGCGTGACAATGCCGGTTGCGGCATCAACACTGATCCCTGCCGGGTTCGTCGCTGTGATGATCGTGTTCAGCGCTCGTGCATTTGGCGATCCGCTGTTCAGCGCTCCCCCGGCGACGTTCCTGGATTTACGGTCCACAATCACGGTGTAGTCCATCGTGCCCCCCGCTGGCGTGCATGCTGCGCCATCCAGAATCACAAGCAGGTCTTCAACCTGCCGGATTACGTCCTCAACATCCTCCAGGTCGTCCGCTTCCCACACATAGCGGCTGAGCAGCTGCGTGGCAGCGCCAGCCACGAGGGGTATCCATTCCTCGTTTAGCTGCACGCACAGCAGCGGCGCAGCGCCGGGCGCGGCTGTGGGAATCGGGAAACCGAGTTGGTCAGGACGATAATCCGGCATTATAAGAAGCCCCTACTTGCGCCGAAACACCTTGCGAGCGCGGGCAACGCTGGTGTAGGTGTCTTCCAGCTTGGTTGAGGCGGCAATGTTGCTCGCGCCGGTCAGGTCCAGCCCGGTGATGAAGGCTTCCAGGAATTCGTCCCAGGCTGTGCCCGTCTGGATGACATCTTTCTTGTTGAACAGGGTTTGCGTCCAGGTCGGAATTGCCACGCTATCGCGGTACGGCGTGCTCGTGTCGAAGCTGATGAGCGCGGTCTCTTCGACGTTGCTGGCTGCCACCGGCGACGCCTTCAGCCCAACAGGGAGTGTTGCTTCAAGCGCGATTTCCTGCCCGGTGATAACCCCGTCAATGACGGCATCCAGGCGTTCGGCGAAGGTCTGCGCCCATTCGTTGATCTGGGCGAGCGTCAGCGTCCCCTGCGGGACCCAGACTGCAACAGCGCGGGTGCTGTCGTCAGCGTCACGGATGGTTGTGGTAATGCGAAAAGTAGCCACAGGTTGTTTTTCTCCTTTTTCGAGCACGCCATCGGTCTCAATGCCGAGGATGCTCAGCCAGTCAGTTGGATCGGGCACACCGCCCAAAGTACCGAGTGAAATAATCGCCAGGGCGTGCTGTCCGCCGTCTGGCATGTTGAACAGCACTTCCAGCACGCCCTCCACTGCATTCAGGTCAATCGTGCTCTGAAGCACGCCGTCTAGGAAAAGCTCCGCTTGAGCAGCGCCGGGCGACTGCTCGAAAAAGAGCTTTACGGTGGTCGCGCCGGTGACGTACATTGTCGCCGTCGCGCCTGGAATGCCGGTCGCCAGCGCTGCCCCACCGAAGCCATAGCCGAGGTAGTACGCCCACTCTTTGTTCGTCCCGCGCAGGTAGTCCACTGCCAGGCGCAGCAGGGCGCTGATGATGCCCGTGCCAACGCTTGCCTGCACACTAAAGAACGGTCTTGGTGAGTAGATCATGTTGGCTCCCTACGTTTAGTTTTCGCGCATGTTTATTATCGAGAATCTGAGCGTCGCGGCATGGTTAGGAAGACATTTTCTAGGGGTTCTCTCGCGTGATCCGCTTGCAAGAGGGATTGACGGAAAATAAAGAAGCCTTCCACCGGTGGAAAGGCTCCTCAAGACCATATGCATTTTTCAGAGGTTTCGGTCAGTTATGCAAATGTGCATTTGCAGGCGGAATCAGTCGCTCCAGCAGTGGAGACACTGCCAACTGTCCAGGCAAGCTTCACATCGGTAGTCCCGGATCCAGCAAACATGATCCCGGCTTTTTGATACAGTTTTCTCATCTGTCATCTTTACGCGCTCACTCGCGCATTTAGGACATAGGTATCCGCTCCACCGGGGATGCTGTCGGCGCTGGAGCAAAGGCAAGTCGGTTCGCTCAAAGACCAAGAAAGGGAACACGCGCCCATCCTCAGTGGTTTTCCAGTCCGCCCCAGATAAGGACAACAGTTCGCCATCAACATGCTTCGTTAGCATCTTGGGCAAAAGCACCCTCGTAAGATGAAAGAACTTCCGCTCTGCATCGCCACCCACCGGTTGATTCTCCTTTTACTCGTGATAATGCTCGTTATCGCTGAGTAATGGCGCAGGGGGTAAGGTGGCAAGTGCAGGCAGCGGGGAGCGCCATTACTTACCCGCGCAGGGCGCGGCACGATAAGCGCCGTATCACAACTGGG
>DAOTWP010000384.1:0-6516 GCA_034435675.1 Anaerolineae bacterium | reverse complement strand
GGTGATGCCATGTTGATCGAATGAGCTGTAATACCCAAAATCAAACTGATTTTGGATTGACGCCTGAGATTGTTGACCGCTATAATGCCAACGTCTAGCCCCACAATTTGTGGGGTGTTTGTTCGCATACGCTATTTTACCCAAGATAGCCAATTTTCCCCGTGTGCCCTGGCAGGGCAGCGGCGGCAAGTGAAGATTGGAGAAATCCTCATGTACGCAATTGTCCGCTTAGCCGGGCGTCAATACCGGGTAGAACCAGGCAAAGTCCTGGATGTTGAAAAATTGCCCTACGCCGTCAATGAAAACTTCACGACTGATGATGTACTGCTGGTCGGCGATGGCGACAAGACGCAAATCGGGCAGCCGAAAGTAGCAGGCGCCGCCGTCAGCGCAACAGTGCTTGATACCTTCCGTGGCAAGAAAATCATTGTCTTCAAGTATCGCCAGCGCACGCGGCACTTCAAGCGCAAACAGGGACACCGCCAGTGGTACACCCGTGTGCGCATTGACAGCATCACGCTGTAACCGCGTCTGCGCGCAAGTACCCCGATCAAGCTCAAACAGACACCCGTTAGCAGCGAGTGAGAGGATAATTCAACAATGGCACATAAAAAAGGTGGCGGTTCGAGTAAGAATGGTCGCGACAGCCAATCCAAGCGCCTGGGCGTGAAACGCTTTGGCGGTGAACGCGTAATTCCCGGCAACATCATTGTGCGCCAGCGCGGCACCAAGTTCCACCCTGGCATCGGCGTGGGCATTGGGCGCGACCACACTATCTTTGCAACCGCCGAGGGTTTTGTGACCTTCGAACGGATGCCGGGGCGCGGCATGCAAAAGCGCATCTGTGTATACAGCGAAAATCCTGCGCAAAAAGCGCCGCAACCAGAAGCCTAATTCGTTTATGTGGTAAGTAGTGTGTCTGTCACTACCGGCTGCCGCGCAGCCAGTGGAGGGCAGCACCTGGAGGCAACATGAAACAGAACATCCACCCTAAGTGGTACCCGGAAGCGACGGTGATCTGCGCTTGTGGCAACACCTGGAAAACCGGAGCGACGATCCCGGAAATGCGCACCGACATTTGTTCCGCCTGCCACCCGTTCTACACGGGCGAACAGCGTATCGTGGACACCGAAGGTCAGGTTGACCGCTTCATGAAACGTTTGCAGGTGCGTGACCAGCGCATAGCCGATGCTGAGGCGCGTGAAGCAGCCAGGACACCACTTGACCTGCC
The DNA here is from genome assembly GCA_034435675.1 of Anaerolineae bacterium. GTDB lineage: Bacteria > Chloroflexota > Anaerolineae > Aggregatilineales > Phototrophicaceae > DAOTWP01. The sequence continues at coordinate 5,285 of DAOTWP010000384.1, read as the reverse complement.
GATTGCGGATCTGGGCTTGAACCGCCGCGCGGTTGAACTGCTGAACAACGCCGATATTCTGGTTGTGCAGGATTTCCTCGACAAACTGGCGCAGGGCGGTGATGAAGCAATTCTGGAAATCCCTGGTGTGGGGCACAAAATCCTCAGTGACATCAAGAAGACGCTGCGCACGCGCGGATACGAAGTCCCGGTGGCACGCGCGGCTAACACCGAGTAAGCTCCCGGTTGAAGCAGCAATCAAGGCAGGCAGATGAACACCCTTCAGATGTCTGCCTTTTGATTTGACATCGCCTTTGCAGTCGAGGCGGGTACGTTGCTGCTGCCGATAAAATACTTTTCATGAGCCTTTACAGGGGTAGAAAACTATGAAGCATTCATTAGGCCGTATTGAAGTCATCTGCGGCAGCATGTTCTGCGGAAAAACCGAAGAATTGATTCGTCGTGTTCGCCGGGCGGTTATCGCGCGCCAAACCGTTCAGGTCTTTAAGCCCGATATTGATGACCGCTACGGCATTGAACATGTGACCAGCCACAGCGGCGTAAATTTTCAGGCGCAGTCGGTCAAGACTTCACAGGATATTTTGGCATTGATGGAATCCGACACGACCGTCGTCGCCGTGGATGAGGTGCAGTTCTTTGATTCCGGCATCATCCAGGTTGCTGAAAAACTGGCGAATGCTGGCATCCGGGTGATTCTTGCCGGGCTTGATCTTGATTTCCGCGCCGAGCCATTTGGACCCATGCCGTCGCTGATGGCACTGGCTGAAGAAGTCACGAAATTACATGCGATCTGTGTCGAATGCGGCGAATCTGCCTGCCGCACCCAGCGATTGGTCAACGGCAGACCCGCGCATTACAATGACCCGATCATTCTGGTGGGCGCGCAGGAATCGTATGAAGCACGCTGCCGAGAACATCATGTTGTCATTCGCGAAGGGCAGCCAACCAATGGGCATCATCCATACTAATTGACGAAAGCAAGACTTCTGGTAAAATTGCTTAGTGACGCTAAACACTCGACCATCGCATAAGAGGGCACTGACAAACCCGCAAGCTAACGAGAGGAGAGTTTTATCATGGGCGTTACTGCTGCTAGAATGCCTTCGCAGATACAACCGCAGGCAGCCAATAATCTGTGGCTGCGCAACCGTAAATGGGATTTGCTGTTTATCACCTTCAGCGTCATCGTTGTGCCGCTGCCATATGTTTTCTACCTGATTGGTGTCAATCTGGGGCTGGAAGAAAGCATCAGTCGCAATGCGGTCAATGGATTCGTCGCCATCGCTATCGGGGGTCCGCATATGATGTCGACCTTCCTGCGCACCAGTCTGGATGAGAGCTTTAAGCGCCGTTATCCGATGCTGATTCGTTCGTCAATCATTATCCCGATTGTCGTCGTGTCGCTGGCGTTCCTGAACCTGACTCTGCTGCTGACGGTATTCTTCTTCTGGGCGGCGCTGCATGTGCTGCATCAGGTGACCTACATCGTTGAGTTGTATAACCACAAGGAGCACAGTTTCGTGCGCGCGGGCAGTGCGGTTACGCTGCAAGCGCGGATGGTGGACTATGCCGTAATTCTCACCTGCCTGTTCCCGATGGCAGCATTCAAAATCAGTCAGGGATCATTCGATATTGGTGTGAACGACCTGACTTCGGTGATTCCAGAGTTTTTCCAGCAGGCATGGTTCTTTGTGACCATGAGTGCGATCTTCTTTGTGGCATTGGCAGCCTATATTTACAAGACCGTGCAGGAATATCGCGGTGGCTACCTGAATGTCCCTAAGACCGTATTCATTGTCTTTACAGTGATCGTCTGCTTCACCATGCCCATGCTGCCGAATCTGGATACTGCATTCCAGGGGCTGAACACATGGCACTCGTTCCAGTATCTGGCGATTACATTCTACATCATCAAAATTCGCCAGCAGTATGGCGACCTGCGGGAAAGCGCGCCGCTGGTATCACGCTTCAGCGGCGGCAAGGACTCGCGCGGGTTATATGCCTTTAGCGCGATGCTGCTTGGAGGTTCGGCGGTGATTTTTGGTGTTGTTTACGCAATTGCCAGCCTCGTCACACCAGCAGCACTGGACGCGACAGCCGCCGATTTTGCCACCAAGCTGGGGGAATGGCGCTTTGATGTCGCCTATTACACAGCAATCCTGTCCTTCCTATGGATCCATTACTATCACGATCACTTCCTGTTCACAGATTTCGAAACGCTGGATGAGGGTTACGGCAAAAGTGTCTAGCCCTTAGCCACAGCCGCAATCAAAAGAGAGCGCACTATACTTGCAGTGTGCTCTCTTTTTTTGCGCATTCCGGTGGACAATCTGGTACTGAGTATACCCCACGCCGGCGTCAATGCGGCTTTGCGGCAGCGCTTTCGGCAGGCGTCAGCGGACGAGTGATTTCCAACAGTGAAAACGGATCAATGGTCAGCTCCAGCAGTCCATCTTCATAATACCAGACAGGCGCAGGGCGGCGATCTACGCGCACCTCTAGCGGTTCCTGTTCCATGCCGTAGATATCGAGTTTGATCGCCTCATAAGGCGGCTGGTAGCGCCCTGCTGTGCGGCGCTTGAGCGTGAAGATATTTTCCTCCCACGCGCTGTTCATGTAGACCCAACGGTAATCGCCCTGCTCGTACCCCATTCCTTCGCCGGCATCCTCATATAGCACCGTTTCGGCAACGCCGGGATACACCCGCATCTGTAACGTGCGGGGGAGGCTTTCGCCGGTATGCTGCATTTCGGGATAGAGGGGCAGCGCCGTGCCCGCCCGCACAAACAGTGGCAGATGTTCGAGTGCCGCCGTCACTTCAAGCACCTGCTTGCCGGGGTAGCGGCGGTGAGTCCAGAAGTCATACCAAATACCTGAGGGCAAATAGACTCTGCGCCGGTTTGCACCTTTTTCGAGGATCGGCGCAACCAGCAGAGCATCGCCCAACATGTAAGCATCATCAACCCCGCGCAAGTCAGGATTGCCGGGGTCAGCCATAAATAAGGGGCGAACGATGGGCGTCCCGAACTCCTTCGCCTGCGCCACGCAGGCATAGAGATAGGGCAGCAGTCGGTAGCGCAGCGTAATCGCCGCGCGGCAGACCGCTTCATACGGCTGCCCAAACGCCCAGGGTTCCTGGCGGCGTGTATCTACTGCCGCATGATTGCGGAAATACGGCAGCAGACAGGCAAGCTGTGTCCAGCGCGCCAGCAGTTCCCCCTCACTATCGCCAGAAAATCCGCCCACATCCGGCCCGGTCATCGGCGCGCCAGACAAACCCATATTGAGCGTCATGGGAATGCTCAGACGCAAATGATCCCAGTCCGCTGCGTTATCACCTGTCCACGTCATAGCGTAACGCTGTGCCCCGGCATAGCCTGCCCGGATAATGTTGGTAGGGCGCAGCCCGGCGCGATACTGCCGCAGTGCATCCTGAGAGGCGCGACCCATCAACGTTCCATAGAGGTTATGTGCCTGCAGATGGTCAGCACCACGCCCTTCAAAATCATGACGGGCGAAATCGGGCAGTGTGCCAACCCCGCCGTCCAAGCCAAAGACGGCGGGTTCGCACATGTCATTCCAGAAACCATCCACGCCAGCGTCGAGCAGCACTTTACACTGCTCTGCCCACCACGCGCGCGCCACAGGATCGGTAAAATCGGGGAAGTGCGATGCACCTGCCCAGACCACGCCGGTCACTGGCACACCGTCCGGGTAGGTCACATAGACGTCCCGCGCCATGCCGGTTTCATGCGCGGTGTAATCTGGATCAATCTTGATGCCGGGGTCAAGAATGACGATAACTTTAAAGCCCATTTTATGCAGTTGGGCAATCATGCCCTTCAGGTCAGGAAAACGCTTCTTGTCCCACGTAAAGACGCGATAACCATCCATGTAGTGGATGTCGAGGTAGATCACATCACAGGGAATGTGGCGTTCGCGAATTGTGTGGGCGGTTTTGAGCACTTCGTCCTGCGACATGTAGCTGTAACGCGACTGCTGGTAGCCCAGCGCCCACAACGGAGGCAGCGCGATTCGCCCGGTTAGTTCGGTAAAGCGCGCCAGAACATTTTTGGCATCCGAGCCTGCAAATATGTAATAGCAGAGCTGCCCTTTTTCAGCGAAGAAGCTCAGGTCATCTTTTTTGATTGAGCCAACATCTACCAGTCCCCGATGCGAATTGTCCCAGAATACGCCATAGGCGCCGTACTGGTGCAGCCCAAGATAAAAAGGAATGTTGTAATACAGCGGATCGGAACCGCGCATATAGTGCGGAAAGTCTGTGTTCCACAAAGCATAACGCCGCCCGCGCAGGTTCAGACCGGAGGCACGTTCGCCCAGCCCATAACTATATTCATCCGGCTGCATTGCCAGCGTCAGCCGCAGGGCACCATCCGGGCGAAACTCAATCCCGGTGCTGTCCCGCAGCAATGGGCTGCCATCCGGCGCAAGGACCTCAATACCCGTGTGCGCTTTTTGCACGCGACAGATCGCCGCCGCCGTGCGTAGTTCGACTACCGCACCGCTGTCCTGCACCGAAAACGGTATATCGTGCCATTGTGTTTTCTCAAGCGCATAGGAGAACGGTTCTGTGAATTCCATGCTGTTGGGCTGCCAGCGCACCCGCAGCAGATCGACCGCCAGCCAGTGAAGCTGCACTGTGCCGTGCTGGCAGGCAAGCCTGACCCCCCGCTCATCGCGGCGGACCTCCTGTACTGCACCAAGACGTTTCCATGTCGAGGCAATCGTGCGATCACTGGCAGCGTACTTTTCGGCATAGCGCTTCATCAGCATTTCTGCCTGCCGGATGTCGTTCACAAATGCCTCGCCACCATGCGCGGCGTAGAAAGCCTCCAGAAGCTTTCGTTGGTCTGCCGCAGATTGTTTTTTTGACATGATCAACAGGACACGCAGGCTTTCGGATGCTGCTGCCCCAGACTCCTCTCCAGAAGCTATGCGATATAAATCATTGTCGCCGTATCAACGCATCTACTGATCCGACTGCAACCTGCCAAACTTGCACCGGCGATGTTTGCGCTTTCCGGGGTTAGTTTTTCATGGTCGGATCAGTAATCGCCAAACATCAGGGGAATGACTCGCGCACCCACTGCATACCATCCACCGCAACCCCATTCACCCACACTTCCCAGTGCAAGTGCGCGCCGGTTGTGCGTCCGGTTGCGCCAATCGTGCCAATTTGCATGCCTGCGCTGACGAAGTCCCCGATATTGACATAACGCTCAGACTGGTGGCAGTAAACCGTGTAAATTCCCCAGCCATGATCA
>DAOTWP010000383.1:0-5677 GCA_034435675.1 Anaerolineae bacterium | reverse complement strand
GAATAATGAAGGTTTGCGCGCAGCTGTAAGTATCGTTTGTCACCAGCCGCAGCCGCACCGGCACGCCCGCCTGGACGCGCAGGTTGTTGGGGAAATAACCCTCGTTGCGCGCATTGATGGTGATTTCCTGCACACCATCCACCAGCACTGCCTCAACTGCCGCAGAACCGGGCGTAAGCAGACCGGACACGATGCGGCTGGGAGCAAGCGGCGAGCCAAGCAGGTTCAAGCCCGCGTCCATTGATATAAGACCAAGCGCCAGAATCAGCAGGACGGTCGCCAGCGACAGCGCCGGGCGTAGTTTGCCGCGCACCTGGGTCATCACCACACCCAGCACAAGAAACGTAGGCGACGTGCCCAGCACAAAGACCGCCATGATCAGCGCGCCAGTCAGCGCATCGCCGGAACTGATCGCCAGAATTTCCATTGCCTGCGTTGTGCCGCAGGGAATCAGCACCGTCAGCGCGCCAAGCACCGCCGGAGCAAACAGGTCATGGCTCTTTGCCTGATTCCGCAGCAGCCGCGTAAATGCTCGCGGCGGCTGGATGGTAAAATGGCGGAACACCGGATGCACATTGAGCATGTTCAGCGCCGTAACCAGCATGAACGCCCCGGCGATAAGCTGCATGATGCCTTGCATCGTTGATGTCACGCGCAGCACTTCGCCCAGCGCCCCCAGAGCCAGCCCCAGCACCGTATGCGCCAACAGTTTGGCGATCAGAAACGCCAGCACAGGCAGCAGGGTGTGGGAGATCTGTACGCCGGTAAGTGCTGTGGGCTGCGTTTTGCGCTTGCGATGACTGCCGCCCGTGCGCCGGGGAATCACCCGCTGCTCAGCGACCTGTACGGGTCTTGCCAGCGTGGTTGCCAGCAGCCCCCCCTGTACGGCAAGGCAGGTCAGCCCGCCCGTGGTTAAGCCTGTGAGAAAAATGACCCCAAGATCCATACAGCCCAATCCTCCTAAGGTGCTGCTTCCTGTGTAACTTCGCCTAAACGGAGCATATCTTCTACCGCGCGGCGCAGCGTTGCTTCATCAGTAATGCCAAACGCCCGCAATACTTCTGTGCCGTCGGGCAGCAGCAGCACGATACTCGGATGCCCCGGCAGCCCCAACCGCCGGAACCACTGCCCGCCATCGGCGCTGCGCACGTCCAGTGCAGCAAAATGCACCCTGTCGCCAAACTCCACTTCAAGCCTGTTCACGACAGGCTGCATTTGCGCTCAGGGTGCTCAGTTGTCGGTATAAAAAAACAAAAAACTGGGACGGTCTGCCGCCAACGGCTGCGCGGTCATTCCCGGCGCTGCACCGCTGCACCCCCCTGTTGCCAGCAAAGCGACCAGCACAAACAGCGCTGCCACCAGCCGTGTAGCCCCTTGTAAGTTTTGCATACGAACCTCAACTGCTCGTGCGCTGTGGCTTAGACCACCCGCCAAATCAACGAGACTTCTTCGTGTGTTTGCCCCAAAGTGCGCTCGTGTAACTCCACTGCTACGTCAGCGAATTTCGCACTTTGGCTTAGTTGTTGAGCAGTTCAAACAGTCGGACAATCTCGCTCATCGTCGTGTCCGGGTCGGACTCGAACGTGTAGCGTGCAGTGTTGACCAGATAGCACTCGACCAGATGCGAAATCAGGCTGGTCATGCCTTTCTCAATCGCCCGTGCCTGAATAACTCGTTCCTCGCAGGTCCCGCCGTCTTCTTCGATCAGGCGTTTGAGCGCTTCAAGCTGTCCCTGAATGCGGTTGATGCGATGAATCGTCTTTTTGTTGTATTGACACTTCTGGGTCTCAGCCACTTCAGTGTGCACGTGGACGTGTTCGGTCATGGATGGCTCTCTTTAATCTATATACCGTATGGGGTATAGCCACCCCATCATAACATACCCCCTATAGGTATTGCAAGTTACGATTGAACTTAATTCACCCTGACAATCCTCACCTGTGGTATAGTTCTGCGCATGACTCAAGCACCTTTGCGCCTGCACTGGCGCACCACACCAATCAGCATCAGCGTGCTGCTGACCCTGCTGCTGGTGCCTATGTGGCTCAAGCTGCCGGGCGCGCCGCCGCCGTTTACCGCGTTCTATCTGACCGGTTTTGCCGTTGCCCTGCCTGCGTTATTCACGGTGGTGTGGTGGTGCCTTGCCGGGCTGCCGGGCTTGCGCCTGCTGCTGCGCGACCCGCTGCGGATATTGTGGATGCTGGCGCTGCTGCTGCTTACCCTATGGGGTATCGCCGCACGCGGCTGGGCATACGAAGCGCTGGATCATCCGGGAGTGGCACACAACGGCGCACTGCAAATCAGCCTTGTCGCCCTGTTCGCCATTGCAGCGGCAAGCGCGGGTCCGCGGGCAAGTGTGGTTACGGGTGTGCTGGTGGTCGGTGTCGCCCTGAACGCCGGCGTGGTCATCCTGCAAGCAGCGGCACAGCAGTCTATCGGGCTGGCGCTGCTGGGTGAATTCCGGCTGACACCCACCCAGAACGGCGTCAGCGTGCTGCTGGCGGGTGATCTGCGCTGGCTGCGTCCCTATGGGCTGACCTCACATCCCAACATCGCTGGCGGCTTTCTGGCGGTGGGGCTGCTGGCGTCGGCGGGCTGGATTCTGGCGGCGCGGCGCTGGATGCGCTGGATAGGTGTGGGGGTATTTTTGGTTGGGCTGCTGGCACTGCTGCTGACGTTTTCACGCGGGGCATGGCTGGGCTTCGCGGCGGGGGCGGTTGTGCTGCTGCCGCTGCTGCGGGGCGGCTGGTGGGTCCAGCGAACGCTGCGGCGGACGGTGCTGTTCACGCTGGGGGCGGCACTGCTGCTGGCGGGCGTCTTTGCGGGTACACTGTTTCCGCTGGTAGCGGCACGCACGGGCGTTGGCGTAGAAGGCACCGAACAGCGGTCTGTGGCGGATCGCGTAGTTTACAACGACATCGCCTACCGGGTCCTGATGGGCGAAATCGCCAACCCGCGCACGCGCCTGCGTTCCAACCTGCTGTTCGGGCTGGGGGTGGGCAACTTCCCCTGGTATGCCGCCGACTATCTCTGGTATCGCACCGATTACGACCTGCGCGGCGACAACGTGCATCATGTGCTGCTGCTGGTCTTCACCGAGGTCGGGTTGGTCGGGCTGCTGCTGCTGGCGCTGGCACTGTGCAGCGGGGTTGAGGCGGCACTACGTGGGTTACGGCAGCGCCGCCAGCAAATCGTACAATCCGCCGCTGCCACCAACGCTGATGACAGAGCCGCTTACGCCACGGTCGCGCAGCACGCCGCGCTGCTGGCGGGTGTGGTTGCGCTGGCGGTTATCGGCGTGTTTGACCACTATCCCTGGTCCATGCTGCATTTTGCGCTGGGCTGGTGGGCGCTGCTGGGGCTGGCGCTTGCCCCGCCGCGCCCTGACCCTGCTGGCAACCTCATGACCCCGTAAATGTGCCCGTCCAGTTAAACTCCGCTGTGCAGGCACTGCCCGCGACTTCTGTGCCGCTGAATGTCGTTGGCGACGTGAAGGTGAGCGTAACGATGTGCGGTTCGCCATCCCACTCGAAGCTGGCACTGTACGTCGCCGCATCAGTGCGCACCAGTTGGAAGTTGAGCAGCCCCGGTCCGTAATCCACCTCTGCGGTGACGTGATCGGCATCTGGTGTCAGCACCATCTGGTTGATGAACGGCGCTGCCAGCCCCCCACCGCAGTTATTTGCTGTGGCAGTCACGCTGTTCTCCCATGTGCCGGCTGCAAACTGCACCACACCGATTTCTGCGTCAATCAGCTCCTGAGTCAGCGCCGGGGGAACTTCTACCGCACGCGGCAGCAGCGGCGTGGGCAGGACAAACATTTCGTTCTCGCGGTAGGGTTTGGGCGTGCGCGGCGTGCCCAGCACCCCCTGTGAGGCGTCAATCGGAATGCGTACCCACGACCCTGCCGGAACGTCAATCGCCGAGCCAAACGCCTCCACGCGCCCATGCCCTTCGATGATGCTGAACGCCATGTCCACGCCCTCACGGTTGACAGCAGGCACCATCAGCAGATACGCCGTAGAGCCGAGGCTGACATTCACATCGTTTACGACGAGTGACACTTCGCCGACGCCTTCGGGTGTCTGGATCATGATGCCGCTGTGCGGCGCTGCTGTGCAGGGCGCATCGCCCACCCCCGCGCGGAAGTAAAACGCCTGCATCGGCGTATACTGCGCCGGGCTGAGATCATCAGCATTGGCAACGGGCAGGGCTGCAAGGTCGCCCTCGACTTCCAGCAGGTCACCCAGCATCCACCCCACGCGCACACCGCCTGTTTCGCTCACCTCCACACGCAGCCAGTCGCCCGCCGCGTTACGCCCGGTGACGCTGACGGCTGTATTCGCCGTGATCTGGGCAACGATTGCAAACGTGCTGCCGGGACCGCCGCGCAGATTAGCATTGTCGCGCGTCGTCGCCCGCAGCATCGGCGCGCTTGCGCCGGTGGCGTTTTCCAGTGTCACATCGCCAAACAGCAGCAGCGTGACATTCTGCCCCGGCAGCGTATCGGGGATATTCGCCTGAAGGCTCATCAGCGCAACACCCCATGCACCGGTTTCCACATTCAGCGGGCTGAGCGCCAGTGAACGGATCGCGGTGACATCCACAATGTCCCCCGCCTGCTCAAAGCGAAAATCGCTCACGCCCGGCTGTGGCTCTGCCGTCAGGGCGACGTTCCCGTAACATGCCTGATTCCGTTCAAGATCGCCGCAAGCGGCACTGGCAGCTTGCAGCGCAGTCTGGACAATCGCCGGACAAGCTGCGTTTTCCTGTGCATACAGGGTCGTCGTGGTGAGGACCAGCAGCAGCAGCATGCTGCTGCGTAGGACAGATTTGATCTTCATTATGCCCTCTTCTGCTTGCGCAATCGCTATTGCAACAAAAATTATACGACCATTCTGAACTGGCTGGATGTGCCTGCCGCATAGAGGCACAGAATGTTACAATACTTTTACAGTTGAGGGGCAATGCCGGGCCATTCCGCGCTTGATTTGTGCCCGAACCGCGGGTCAGCAGCACCCGTCGCGCCGCCGCCCCGCTTTCACAGGCAGGTCAGCGCACAGGCTGGTACAGTTCGAGCAGCACGCCGCCGGTGCTTTTGGGATGCACAAAAGCATAAAGCGTGCCGTTATCGCGCTGGCGTGGGGTTTCATTGATCAGGTTAACGCCATTTTCGCGCAGCCGCACCAGCACCGCCTCGATGTCATCTACTTCAAGGCATAGATGATGCAGCCCGGCGCCCTTCTTCTCCAGAAATTTCGCCACCCCGCTGTCCGGCGTCGTCGGTTGCACCAGTTCGATGTGCGCTTCGCCCGCTTCCAGCACGGCAACATTGACGGCTTCTGCGGGCACAAGCGTGACCTCGTGCAGCGGCAGCCCCAGCGCATTCACCCAGAAACCCAGCGCCGTGTCTACATCCTCAACAACAATGGCGACATGATTCACTCTTAAACCACTCATTTTTTGGCTCCTCCCGCACAGGATCATTGACGGTTTTTCATGCTGCGCTATGTTAAAATAAATCCACAGTCATTTTAACTGGTTGTTATGCGCACTGATTAGGTACAATCGGCAGCATTGCTCAATGTACTTCTTCCCGAACTCGTCAGTGGTATTTGGAGGGCAGACAAACATATGGTTGTACTTGCCGATCAAACAGGTGAGACTTTGCTCCTGG
>DAOTWP010000382.1:0-71519 GCA_034435675.1 Anaerolineae bacterium | reverse complement strand
AACCCTGCGCCGTGCCGCCCGCAGCGTTTATCTGACGGAGGTGGATTACTTGCGCGAACGGCTGACGCAGTCGCTGGATGAAGTGCCTGCCGCGCCAGAACTGGTCGAGTCCGTGCGCGCCGCAGACCCCGACCGCGTTCTCGAAGCGCAGTTCCCCGGCGAAATCTACCGCCAGAAACTCGTCCAGATTCATCATAATCTTGAAAGTGATGCCTACCGCGATGGGCGCGCCCTGCTGGCGGATTTGCTGCTGCTGATTGACAGCCTGCGCCGCAATAAGGGCGGCAGCATTATCGGCGGGCATCTTGAAAACCTGATTCGCAAGGTGCAGCTTTTTGGGCTGTACCTCGTTCCGCTGGACATCCGTGAGGACGCGCGGCGGCATCTGGCAGCGCTGACCGAGTTGTTCCGCTATTACGGGCTGGCGGAAGATTATGCCGCGCTGCCCGAAAGCGAAAAACAGGTGCTGCTGGCAAACGAACTGCGCAGCAACCGCCCGCTGTTCCCGCAGAAGCTCGGCTTTTCGCCGGTGGCAAATGAAGTTATCACCACATGGCGCATGATTGCCGCTGCCCACGAGCGTTTTGGCACTGATGTGATTAACAGCGTGATCGCCAGCATGAGCCAGCAGCCCAGTGATGTGCTGGCAATGCTGCTGCTGGCAAAAGAGGTTGGCATTGCTGCGCACGTTGACCTCGTCCCACTATTTGAGACGATTGACGACCTCGACCATGCCCGGCAGGTGATGCTGACCCTGCTGCATGATCCGGCGTATCTGGCGCATCTGGAACAACGCGGTATGCGCCAGCAGATCATGATCGGCTATTCCGATAGCAACAAGGATGGCGGGTATCTGGCGAGCAACTGGGCGCTGTACAACGCGCAGCAAACGCTTGCCGAAAGCTGCGCCGCGTGCGGGGTTGCCGTAGAACTGTTTCACGGGCGCGGCGGCAGTATCGGGCGCGGCGGCGGACCCACCAACCGCGCGCTGCTGGCGCAACCAGCGGTTTCCACCCGTGACGGCAGAATCAAAATCACCGAACAGGGCGAAGTGATTGCCTACCGTTACAGCAGCCGCCCGATTGGACGCCGGCACCTGCATCAGGTGCTGCATGCGGCACTGATCGCGGCGGGCGCGCCACAGGATGAAGTCATCTACCCCGACTGGCGCGCGGCAATGGACTGGCTGGCAGACACCGGCGCACGCACCTACCGTGCTTTTGTCTACGAACAACCGGGATTTATTGACTACTGGCAGGAGGCAACGCCGATCAACGAACTGGCGCGCCTGCCGATTGGTTCGCGTCCGGCGCGGCGGCGGGCAGGCGGCTTTGAAACCATCCGCGCGATTCCCTGGGTGTTTAGCTGGATGCAAAGCCGGGCGATTATCCCCAGTTGGTACGGAGTGGGCACAGCGCTGGAAAGCTACTGCCAGCAGGCTCCCGATGGACTGGAACGGCTGCGCCACATGTACCAGCAGTGGCGCTTTTTTACCGCCCTGGTCGAAAATGTGCAGTTGGACATCGCCAAAGCCGATATGGGCATTGCCGCGCTGTATGCCGATCTGGTGACCAGCACCGGGCTGCGCGACAGCGTTTTCGCGCAGATCACCGCCGAGCACGCCCGCGCCTCGCGCTGGATCTGCCAGATCATTCAGCAGGAGCATCTGCTTGACAATGTGCCGGTGATTAAACGCTCCATCGAGCGCCGCAATCCCTACGTAGACCCGCTGAATTTTATCCAGGTTGAACTGCTGCGTGAACTGCGGCTGCTGCCGCCGGATTCGCGCGATTCCGAAGCGATTCTCACCCTGGTGCTGGCGACGATTAATGGTATCGCGGCAGGCATGAAGACCACCGGATGACAAACCGCCTGCCCGCAGCAGCCCTGGCAGACGGTTCTGTCACGCCGCTTGCGCCGCGTCAAGCACTGGCAAGCGGCAGTGGGACAGTTTCACTGCTGCGGGGTGCTGCGGGCAAATTGACGAGCGCGAAAACATACGCAGTGATCACGCTGGTCACCAGCATTTCCCCGCCATCCTCAATCACGCCCGCAATCCGGCGCACCGTTTGTCCATCCAGCAGGCTGTGCAGCATATCCACACCCACGCCAAAGCCGAACAGCAGCACCAGCAAAAACAACAGGCGTGTAATGGTCGGGCGCAGTCCTGCTTCAGCCCACCAGTACGCCGCTGTCAGCAGCAGCAGCAGCACACCCACCACAACACCGGTCACCAGCAGTTCACCCAAATCCTGTGCGCGCAGCCCCAGCAGTTCCGGCAGTTGTATTTGTTGATTGAGCCATCTGCCACCCCGTTCATGCACTTGCAGCGTGTCATCCAGCAGGATATAGGTGAACACCAGCAGCAGCACACCCCAGATTAAGCGGGGCTGGCGATAAACCATGACCAGAAGCAGCAGGACAATCCAGAATTGTTTGATATGCTGAAGCAGTTCCCCAATACCGCGCTCGTGTTCAATCGAAAGCAGCGGATCATCAAGATTGAGTAGTTGTGCAGCGATATGAACGGTGATGAACAGCAGATCGGTGCAGAGCAGCAAAACGAATAACTTACCCCTGTCAGTTTGCAACATGGCTTTCATAGTCGATGACCTTGTAGTCGTTAATGCGCTGGGATGAGCCGTGCGCCCCATTGAAATACAGGTATGCAGATCACGCCGTTTGTTGAACGGAAGCAACCCATCTATCAAGAGTTAAAGGTGATTATAAAAGTTCTTTAAATTTTGACGATAAATTTTAGGAAATTTTTTAATAAACAATATTGGTGGCAACTTTCAGGCAAACAATTTAGCCCCACCGCCTGGCTGCGCTCCCGCAAAGTGCAAATTCGGCATACAATGGAGCGAAATCCTGCTGCATTGGAGCTAAGGACACCGTAATGGAGACCAGCATCCAGCCGGGACTAACCGGCGAAAGCAGAACCACTGTTGTCGAAGCGCTGACCGCGAAAGAAATGGGCAGTGGCAGCCTGGCAGTTTTTGCGACTCCGGCGTTAGTGGCGCTGATGGAAGCCGCCGCCGTTGCTGCCATTGATCCGTTTTTGCTGCCGGGCTATTCCAGCGTGGGTATTGAACTGAGCGTCAAACATCTGTCCGCAACACCCGTAGGCGAAGAAGTGCGCGCGCAGGCAGAGGTAATCGATGTGCAGGGCAAGCGGATTATCTTTGAAGTGCGCGCATGGGACAATGCCGAAATGATCGGCGAAGGCACGCACGCGCGTTACCTGATCGAAGTCGAAAAATTCATGCGGCGTGTGCGCGGTGAAGAATGATGCCAGAGCAGGGCGATGCCGCCTGCTTTGGCTCGCCCGCGCGGAGAGCCTTGCGACAATAGTGTTTGAAGGTGTTCGCCCCTGCTGGGGCGTCAGTGTATAATCGCGCGCATCAATCGGCAACTTCACGAGGCAAGCTAATGCACAAAGTGCTGTATTTTCTGGGCGAATTGACCGATCGCGATGTGGAATGGATGATTGTCAGTGGCAAAAAAGTCCGGCTGAATACGGGTGATGTGCTGCTGCGTGAAGGGCGCTCAGTGGATGGGCTGTATATTCTGCTGGTGGGGACGCTGAGTGTGCTGACTGGCGCGCACGCCAGTTCAGAAATTGCGCGTCTTGAGCGCGGCGAAGTCGTCGGCGAGATGTCGTTTATCGAGTCGCGTCCGGCATCGGCAACTGTGCAGGCGGCAGAGGAGGCGCTGCTGTTGTTTCTGCCACGTGCCCTGCTCGATGCCCGCTTGCACGAAGACTCCGGTTTTGCCGCGCGCTTTTACCGTGCACTATCGTTGTTCCTGTCCTATCGTCTGCGTGAAACCACCGCAATGGTCGGGGTGAGTGCCACCCAGCGCAAAAACCTCGCCGAGCGCAGCTATGATGAGCTTTCGCTGGATGTGCTCGATAATCTGCACAGTGCCGGGACACGCTTCGAGAAGATGATCCGCCGCCTGACCGAAGAGACACGCTGAATACCCGAAAGCGCAGCAATGCGCCGTCTGCGTTCAGCGCGGCTGATAGCTGACCCGCCATACATGTCCGTAAATAAAATCCGCCACGACCAGTGCGCCATCCGGGTCCACTGCTACATCCACCGGGCGGATTAAACCGGTCACGAACGGCTGCGCGCCTGGCACACCGTCACGCGGGTTGACCAGCACCACGCGCTGTCCGTCAGGCGTGCCGTTCCACAGGACGACAAACAACGAGTCAAACAGGTTTTCGGGAAACTGACTGCCATGATAGGCAGCGATGCCGCGCGGCAGGCTGTAGTCCGGGAAGGTCAGCAGGTCGGGTGTGGTGTCCAGATTGCGCAGGGGCAGCGGGCACAGCTCACAGCCGCGTCCACGCCAGTAGGGGAAGCCATAAAACGCGCCCGGCAGCACCGCCAGCAGCCGGTCGCCGGGTCCGGTCAGCAGCCCGCTGTCGGTGGCGTAAAGCTGCCCGCTGGTGTCGAACGTCAGGTCATAGGGATTACGCAGCCCCTGAGCGAAGGGCTGCACCTCGCCGGTGTGCGGCTGCACGCGCAGGATCGCCCCTTCCAGCGGTCCCAGTTCGGCATAGGTTTGTTGGCTGCCGTCCGCTGCTTCGCCATGATCGCTGAGTGCGCCGATGCCAACATACAGGTAGCCGTCCGGTCCAAAAGCCAGTCCATTTGGCTGGTTGTCAATCACCTGAAAACAGCAGGGCAGCCCGCCGATCACCTGCGTGGTCGCGCCGTCCGGCAGCACGCGCCAGATGCCTGCCCCTTGCAGCGGTGTTTCGCGCGCGGTGACATACAGCACATGCGTGCCCGGCTGAAAGACCAGTCCGACAGGCGAAATCAGCGTGGCGCTGTAGCGGTGTGCCATGCCCTGCTCATCCAGCACATAGACTGCCCCGGTGCGTGTACCGTTTTCCAGCACGACAGCATACAGGCGTCCGTCCGGTCCATAGGTGATCTGCATCGGCTGACCGGGAAACTGCCCGGCATGTGCCAGCGTGTAGCCCGGTGGCACCTGAATGCGCCGCAAAAAACCGGGAATATCGTCTTCGCAGGGGAAATCATCACAACTCCAGCCCAGATTGGCGCTGAACCCTGCCGGGGTAAACGGTACAGCGGGCGCGCCGCCGCGCTGCGGAGGGGTCGGTGTTACCAGCGGCGGGGTTGGGCTGGGGGCTGGTGTCAGCGTCACGGTAGGCGTTACAGTGATCGTCGGGGACGCCGTTGGTGTCGGGGTCTGGGTGGGGGTGGGTGTCAGCGTCAGGGTCGCTGTCAATGTCAGCGAGGGAGTTGTGGTGTCTGTGGGCGCTGCTGTCGCCGTCGGGCTTGGGCTGGCTGGCTGTGCAGTCGCAGCCGCTGCCGTGCCGGTGGGCAGCGCTGCCAGCGCGTGATCTGCGGGCACTGCTGTCGCGGGCGCGGTGGCGGTTGCAGCGGCGCTGAGGTTGCAGCCGGTGGCAAACAGGCACAAACCGCATAACAGCGGCATCAGGGCAGAGGTGTACAGGCGCATCATGGGATTAGTCAGGTTCGAGCACTTTTTTGTGCCGTGCCCCGGCAGCAAACTTATCACGGCGATCCAGGCAGTTGTTAAACGTGATGTCCAGGGTGGCAGCGCTGTTATCGTGTTCTGCCAGCACGGATGGATCATAAGGATGTATCATATAGCATATTCCGGTGTCTATCCACGCCGTTTTTGCGTCCGTCGCCTGAAGCCGGATGCGAGCAAGAGATGAACGGCTTTAGCAGCGTGAAATGCTGCGCCATCTGCCATGCGCATTTTTTCAGGAAGGACTGTCAACCAATGACCACACCGCCCGCTGCATCCACGCCGCCGCCAGCGCCACCGCCAGCGCCACCGCCAGCGCTGGACGAAACCAGCCGCGCCTTTCTCACGGACGAGCTTGCCCGGCTGCAAGCGCTGTACACCCACATGGAAGGCAGCGCGCAGGGCGTGTTCAACTTCTATCTGACGTTTGTCACCACGGTGGTCGGTGCGGTAATCGTGCTGGCGCAGCTTGAGCAGAATAGCGCCGGGGATGTGCTGCGCTTGCAGTTGACCATCGCGGCACTGCTGTTTTTCACGGCGATTGTCGGCTCGGTGTATCTTTCGGCGCTTTCCGGGCGCTATGCGCACATGGCGCGTTTTGCCGGGGCGGTGGATGCCCTGCGCTATTTTCTCGTCACCCGCCTCGCCATCCAGACCCCGCCCATCTATGCGGCGTTCCGCGCGGCGAGTTCCGCAGGCAAGACCCCTGACGAAGCGTGGCATGTGTGGCTGTTTCCGACTGGCACGTACCAGTTATTTATCGGGCTGGTCAACAGCGCGGCGCTGGCAGTCATGACGCTGCTGCTGACGGGCATTGGCGGCGCGAACATCGGACTCGGCAGTCGTATGGTCGGGGCAGGGTTGGTGCTGGTCAGCGCCATCCTGATTTACAATGTCTACTCGCACTGGGTGATGCGCAGTATCATGCGGCGGCTGCATGTGCAGGTCAACACGCAGGCGGCATTAAATCTGCTTGCAGGGCGGCAGTAATGGGCGACTGGGCATGTGATGCCGCCCACCCGCTGCCTGCCCGCACAGGAAAACAAAACAGAGCGACTTTTCTGAAGTGCTCTGCCTGCCTGTGTGCTGCAATTGGTGTTTGCTGTGAGCTGGCGGCAGCGGATGCCGAATAGGATCGGAAAAAATAATCAAAGGACTGCCGTTTTTCGTGCAGCAGGGCGCTGTGCCCTAGCTGCCGGTGTTTTCTGCGCGCTCGCGGGCGCTGACCTGAATTTCGATTACACGCATGCTGACCAGCATCAGCATACGATCCAGCGCCGGATTGGTAATCACCGGCATGGTCATGGTTTCGTTGCGCCGCTTCAGGCTGAAGTGATACACCGCGACACAACGGCTGCCCCCGTGCCAGTGATCTTCGCGGTAACAGACATCGCTCATCGCCCAGCCGTTGTACAGTGCGGTCAGCAGTTGGTCCACCCCGGCGTATTTTTCCGAGCGCGGGCACCAGTGGTGCGTGGATGTCAGGAAATTAATATTCTGATTGGTCAATGGATAGTCCTGCATGTTCTCACCCTACTTTGCGCTTGCTCGCACTGTGCTGTGCAATGACGATACGTGCATTTTGTACAACGTACAAAATATACAACAACTTGTTTAAGAAACGTTGAAACTTTGGTGTAGTTACATTATGAGTTCATTGAAGTCCGATTTTATGCCGCATCATCACCAGACCTCAGCTCATTTTCCTCTTATAAATGTAACAGAATACCGATTTCAAATCAATCTGTAATGCATTTCAGGTTTAGTAATGACGTTTTCCAGACAATTCATTGACAAATCGGCTGGCGAGGCAGTTGGTCTGCTGCCTGGTAATTGGGTAAACTGCTCAAATTAATTAAGCTTACTCTAAGCTTGTCTATTTCTGAATTACTAAATCATCCTGGCAGTATCCCGATGCGGTGGCGTATCCATGCCTATGCTATAATGCGGCGCGTTACAGGCGGCAGCGCAGTGTGTCAGGCTGCGCAGCTCTTCGCATAATAGACTGGCATTAAAGGATAAATTTCAGTGGCAGCGCTGATGCATATTCAGGATATTGCCCAATACGACGGGCAGGAAGTCACCGTTCGCGGCTGGGTCTATGACCGCACGGACAAGGGCAAATTGCAGTTTATCAAACTGCGTGATGGTACCGGGGTCGCCCAGTGTGTCGCCTTCAAGAAAGAAATGGCAGAAGCGGAGTTCGAGCACGCTTCAAAACTCACCCAGGAGTCGTCCGTCGTCATCACCGGCAGCGTGCGCAAGGATGAGCGCGCGCCGGGGCATCCGGGCGGCTACGAGATCGGGATCAAGACGCTGGAACTGGTACACATGGCGCAGGAATACCCGATTACGCCCAAAGAGCACGGGGTCGAATTCCTGATGGACAACCGCCACCTGTGGGTGCGTTCCAGCCGCCAGTGGGCGATTCTGCGTATCCGGGCGACCATCGTCCACGAACTGCGCAACTGGCTTGACGAGCGCGGCTTCCTGCTGGTTGATACGCCGATTATCACCCCGGCGGCAGGCGAAAACACCACCTCGCTGTTTGAAATTGACTACTTCGGCGAACCGGCGTATCTGGCGCAGACCGGGCAGCTTTACAACGAAGCGAACATGGCGGCATTCGGCAAGGTTTACTGCTTTGGTCCCACCTTCCGCGCGGAGAAGAGCAAGACCCGGCGGCATCTGATGGAATTCTGGATGCTGGAACCGGAGATGGCGTACTATTCGCTGGAAGATGTGATGGACCTGGAGGAGCAGTTGATTTCGCACGTGATCCAGACCGTGCTGGTCAAGCATCGCACTGAGCTGGAGATCATCGAGCGCGACGTGAGCAAGCTGCAAAGCGCCATCCCGCCGTTTGCGCGCATCAGCTATGACGAGGCAGTCGAACGGCTGAAGCAGCGCTATGCCGAACTGCCCGACAGCGACGAAAACAAGGCGGAACTGAAAATCGAGTGGGGCGACGACTTCGGCAGCCCGCACGAGACCGCGCTGGCGGAGATGTTCGACAAGCCGGTGTTTGTTTACAACTACCCCACCGCGATCAAGGCGTTCTATATGCAGCCAGTGGCGGGTCGCCCGGAGGTTTGCCGCAGTGTGGATTTGCTCGCGCCGGAAGGTTACGGCGAAATCACGGGCGGCAGCGAGCGCATCGCCGATGTTGACCTGCTGGAACGGCGTATTCAGGAATTTGGGCAGCCGCTGGAACATTACCAGTGGTATCTGGATGTGCGCCGCTTTGGAACCGTGCCGCACGCGGGCTTTGGGCTGGGGCTGGAACGCACAGTCGCGTGGATTTGCGGACTGCCGCATGTGCGCGAAACGATCCCCTACGCGCGCATGCTCAACCGCAAGTATCCGTAAGGTAGTGATCATATCGGCTCGGCCTTGCAGTGTCAAAACCAATTCGTGTGGGGCGTGAAGTGCTGCGCCCCGCTATTTCTCTTCCGAATTCTGTGCTTCCGCATCCACTGAGTGATTAACTGTTTGTGTCTTAGAGACCTGACGCACCGGAAGAAATGCCCCAATACCCAGATGCAGCAAAATCACAAGGAATAAGAACACGCCAAAGGTGGACTGGTGAAGACCGAGCAGTTCAAAGAATAACACCACGATCAGTGTGACACCGAAAAGTTTTTCAAACCGTCCGAAGATTAGCGCCGATCTGCCTTCCCGAACCCACAAGGTAGGTGGCTTGACCAAACCACCCCACCTCTCGTTGTACTGCTTCTGTTCGTTGATGGTACGAATACCTACCAAATACCAGGCGATCCCCATGTAAAGAATAAAAAAGTACCAGATGAGCAGCAGGCAAATCATACTCACCCCTGCGGCTGTGCAGCCAGCCATGCCGCGCACTCCGCCCACAGCGTGTCGCGGAACTGCTCGCGGAAGAAGCCGAAGTGCCCGATCTTCTTCGCTCCCACCTCTGCCGGGTCAATGAAGCGTAGAGTCGCCTGTGCATTGGGATACAGCAGCGGCAGCCCCTCCACCGCCCGGCGCGGGGCGTAGGTGTCGTCGGTGAAGCCCCACGACCACCAGCGCCCGCCAAATGCTGCGAAGTGGTCATGCGCGCCGCCCGCGTGGACATCAAGCAGGTAGCGCGGGAAATGTGTCGCCTGCGCCCACTCCTGCACGACGCCCGCGGGCAAATCCTCGCCCATGCCGCCCAGCTTGCCGGGATAGTAGCCCATGCTGCGCGACAGCAGCGGCACCATGATATTCCACACCAGCCACACCCACACACGTCCCCTGCCGGACCAGTGCCGCCAGTAGGCGCTCTGTGCTGGCGCGGTGAACATGCCCACCAGCCGCGCACTCAGCGGCGTCAGCCCGACCACATGCCCGCCGATGCTGTGCCCGATGACCAGCAGGCGCTGCTGTGGATACTCGGCAATCAGCCACGCCAGCATCGCGTGAAAGTCTTTAGCGCCCCATTCCCACAAGCGCGCCTCGAACCCGCGCATCTTTTGCGGCGCGGAGCCGCCCACCCCGCGATAATCGTAGGTCAGCACAGTGAAACCCTGCTCCGCCAGATATGCCGCCAGCTTGCCATAGAAGCGCTGCCGCACCGCCATCGCGGCGTTGATCACCACTGCACGCCCGTTGTCTGCTGCCGGGGTATACAGCGTCGCTGCCAGTGGATAGCCATCTGCTGCCGGGATGGTCAGTGGTTGTGCTGCCGGATTCGCTGTGGTCATGCTGCCCTCCTGTGATGCCGTCAAACCTGTTCGTACTGTACAATAAATGGGCCTGTTCCGGAGGGGTATTTAACTGCCATCTGCTGCCAGTTTTATGGGTTCGGGCAAGTCCTCATGAACCAGAGTTGATCCATTAGTGATGAAGATGCTGTCGAACCACGCAGGCGCAAAGCCCGCAAAAGGTCGATTTTCGGAGGAGGGGTCATGCTGCTGCAAGGAATGCTGGTCATTATGCTCTTATCCGGGCTGGCGCTGCTGCCGCCCGCGCGGGCAGAATCAGCGTCTAGCGTGCGCGTGGTCAGCGACATTGCCTATTACACAGGTGATGATGCGGATCCGCTGCGGCACAGGCTGGATTTGTACATTCCACAGGATCTGCCGGGCTTTCCGCTGCTGATATACGCGCATGGCGGCGCGTGGGTCGGCGGCAGCAAGGACAGCTACGCCAACATCGGGCAGGCATTCGCGCAGGCAGGTATCGGCGTTGCGGTCATCAACTACCGCCTTTCCCCCGGCGCAACCCACCCGGCGCATATCGAGGATATGGCACGCGCTTTCGCCTGGGCAGGCGCATCTATTGCGGATTACGGCGGTGATCCGGCGCGCATTTTTGCCAGCGGACACAGCGCGGGCGGGCAATTGGCAAGCCTGTTGGTGCTTGACCCGCAGTGGCTCGCAGCACATGACCTGACGCCGCAGGCAGTTGCCGGGGTTATCGCGTTCAGCGGTGTCTATAGCATTGACGACTGGATTATGCAGTGGGCGCGCGGCGCATTCCCCGATGACCCGGCACTGCGTGAAACCGCCTCGCCGTTGTGGTGGGCGCAGAACTTCGCCGCCGGTGACCAGACGCCCATGCCGCCGTTCCTGCTGCTCGCTGGCGAAGACGATTACCCCGAACTGCTGCTTGAGCAGGAGGCAATGCACGCCACGCTGCTTGAAGCGGGCTTTGACGCCCAGGCGGCGGTGATCGCCGGGCGCAGCCATTTCGGGCTGGTGACCGCCATTGGCAGTCCCGACGACCCCACCACCGCGCAGGTACTGGCATGGGTCAGCGCTGTACTGGCACAGGGCGACAGATAGCAGCAAACAGATACACCAGCGCTGACCGGCGGCGTGCCCCGCGCGATAGGCTCAGCCCGCGTGTGCTTCAGAAGCGCACGTTGAGCTGGTTGAGGATCGGGTCAATCGGCGTGAAAATGGTCGATACCGGCGACCCTGCGTAGAGCAAGCCGACCGCCAGCGGCGCGCTTGCGTCCACAATCAACGAGCCGGAATCGCCACCCTGACTCATCGCGGTAGTAATTACCTGCCCGGTGAAGCGTCCTGTGCGCTGCCCGACGCTGGTGCTGTAGGCGACATTGACCGTCGCGTTCAGCAGTGTCACCGTGCCTTCCGTGTAGTCGGTGGTGCGTCCGCTCTTGCGCACACGCTGCCCCAGCGTTGCGGGCTTTGTGCCGCTAATCCGCCCGACATTGCGAATCTCTTCGCTGAACTCAAATCCCACTGCCGGGCGTGCCAGCGCCGCATCCATCAGGTTATCCAGCGCCTGCGACATCGCGTTGACCACTTCGCTGCTGCTCTGCACAGTGGCAACCCGCTTGCTGGATCCCAGCAGCGACGCCAGCATGTTCACCACGCGCGTCACTACATCAGCAACATCGCACCCGCTGGACGGGGGTGGTGTCGTGGGCGGCGGGGGCGGTGGCGAAACCGGGGGGGGCGGCGGGGGTGGAGCAGGCGGACCGACGGGACCTTCGAGATAGTTCAGCGGAATGAAACTCTCCAGCCGGGCGACAATATCGCCGGGATTGACCCCACCATCAATCGCGCCGGGCTGCAAAATCGCGTCACCCACCAGCGCCTCGTTGGAATTTGCCAGCACATGGTTGTTGGACAGAATCAGCTTCTCGCCCGTGCTGCGATGGAACACGATGGCGCCCAGCGTCCCGGCAGTGACCTTGTAATGCCCGATGCTCACGCCAGTGGGAATCACCGGGCGAAAGCGCGCACGCGGGTTGAAGGCGCTTTGTGCCTGAATCAAGCCGATTTCAACCACGTCGGTCGGGATGCCCTGCACTTCTCTGGGGATGGCGTCCTCCGCGCTGAGGGCGGCGACGGGCTTCTTCTGCTCGACCAGTGTCACCAGCGACAGGGCATCGGTCACTACCCCGCCCGACTCTTTGTAGCCCACCGCGACGCCAACCACGTTTGCCTTTTGCAGCAGCACGCGCTCGATGCTGTCCTGAACGCGCATCACCAGATTCATGGAGATAGACGACATAACGATCCTCCCTCCGTGTATGCCAATCGTTAAGGCATTCTAACACGCTTTCGAGTCCCGCGCGCAAAGTGACTGCCTCGGCGCGGTCAATTCCGCCTGCTGGTGCCCATGATGGCTATATTTGCTGGGGCTGCCCGGTTGCTACGTGGGGTGGGTCTGCTACAATCAGCAGGAATGATACCGATCAGGGATAGCGGCGTGTGGCATGGCAGATAACCCGATTGAACCCCTTGTACTTGAAGCCGATCCCGTGCTGGGCAATGCGCTGGCATCTTATCTGAGCAATCGTGCGCTGCGGCTGGCGCGAGGAGGTGTCTTTTTCCTGCTGGTGGGCTTTGTGCTGACGGTGGCGCTGTGGAATGTGGAGGCGACCATTGCCGCGCCGGTGACGGTGGCGGTGATGGGCGTCGTCGGGCTGCTGGTTGGCTGGTATGTGCTGCACACGTGGAATCGTGAGGTGGTGCTGTACGAGCACGGCTTCAGCTATCGTGAGGGTTCGGCGGTGGTGTTTTTGCACTACACAGAAATCCGCAGCATACACCAGCGCGCCGAACGGCTGGTATATGGCGGCATTCTGCGCCGCACTGTATTCCGCATCACGCTGATTACCGAACGCGACGAAACCATCGTGCTGGACAGCGTTTACCGCCGCGTGGAAGACCTCGGTCCACGGCTGGAAGCGCAGATCAATCAGGCGCTCACGCCGCAGGTTGGCGCGCGTATCGCCCGCGGCGAACAGGTGGCATTTGGCGGTGGGCTGCTGCTCAGTGCCAGCGGACTGCACCATAACGAGAGTGGCAGCACACTTGCATGGGAGCAGTTTGGTGGGTACGGCATCGAGCAGCGCCAGCTTGTGCTGCTGGCGTCCGATGGTGTGGTGTGGCAGCGCGTGCCGCTTGTCGTGCTGGTCAACGTTACGCTGTTATTAGACATCCTCAAAAGCAAGCGTCCTGCCGCGCCAGCATAGGGTTTGCCATTTCACAGTGCGTCGAGCTTCTTCAGGTAGTAGTCGGGTGCCAGGAGCTGCGCTGCTGCCGCGCGTGCGGCGGCTAATTCACGCGCCAGCGCCTCTGTCTGCCCCGTGCGTTTGAACAGCTTGCAGCGTTCCAGCAGGCATTCGCAAATGCTAAAGGCGCTGCCCGCCTGCTGCGCCTCCTTAAGCTGCTGCCCGCGCAGTGCCAATGCGGTATCCGGTTTGCCGCTCTGTTCATAATATTCGCAGATGGCATCGTAGTACGTCTCGTAGGGGATGATGCCCAGCGTGGCGCAGCGTGCCTCTGCCTGCCGCTGCCTGCTGGCGGCGGTGGCGGTATCGCCCAGGCGATACAGCAGCAGCGCCTGCCATGCCAGCAGCGCCGCCAGCGATGCCCGGCGGTCACTACGCAGGGCGCACTGTTCTCCATCCTGGGCATACTTCAGCGCCAGAGACAGGTCGCCGCGCTGGTAGGCAAATTCCGCCAGCAGGCTGTAAGCGTAGGTTTGCTGGAAATCGCTGTGTTCGCTGATTGCCAGAAAGCGCAAGGCTTCGGCATTGGCGGTTTCCGGATCATCGAGAATCTGCGCCAGCCGTGCCCGGCGTGCTTGCAGCAGATAGCGCGTATCGTCATCCAGCGGCAGGTGCTGCTCCATGTAAGCGCTGGTTTCGCGGATTTTGTCCAGATACCCAATCGGGTCACGCGCCATGTAGGCATCCACCAGAATACGATAGACCCGCCCGCGCACCGGGCAGGATTCATAAGCTGGTTTGCGCGCCTCCACGGCTGTGCGCACTGCGCGGTCCATACCTTCTTTAAGATCGTCCAGGTAAAACAGGTGGGTTTCTGCCAGCCAGTAATCAAAGAACAGCACCCAGCAGTATTCCGCTAGACGCTGCGCGGCTGCTCTACCCTGTTCCAGATACCCTACCGCACGTTTGGGATCGGTTTCCATGTAATCCCAGGCGTGGTGGTATAGTTCCACAAGTTTCAGGCGTTCGAGATCCCCCGCACGCCACGCTTCCCAGTAGAAGCGGTCAAACCAGCCCCACAGATCAGCATCCATAGATCACAATGTGTCCAGGGACGGCTGGCGCAGCCGTCCGGGTTTTCGAAATATGCTGCGCGGCATAAACATGGCGTAGTCGGCAGCATGTCGCTGCATGCGGTGGCGCACATTGCCAAAGCACCTGTGCAGCATTCAGGCTTGCAGCAGCCCGTCCAGCTTGCCCAGAAAATGTGCCGGGGCAAGCAGCTGCTTTGCCGCTTCGCGTGCCTGCGCCAGTGCTTCGGCAAATGCCGCCTGCTGACCACTGCGCTGGAACAGCTTGCAGCACTTCAGGCGGCACTCGCATTCGCTGTGCGGGCTGCCACTGTTGATGGCATCTGCCAGTTCCTGCTCGCGCAGCGCCAGCGCCTGATCGACTGCGCCGGTCAGTTCATAATAATCGCACATGGCGTCATAGTAGGCGGTGTACGGTTTGCGCCCCAGCGCCGCAGCGCGCGCCACTGCCTGCCGCTGAAGTCCCGCAGCCTCTTCCGTTGCGCCACGCTTCAACGCCAGCAGCGCCTGCCACGCCAGCAGCGACGCCAGCGAGCCTTTACGATCTGTCAGCCGCGCACTGCGTTCGCCATCGTCAGCATAGCCCTGCGCCGCCGCCAGGTCTCCGCGCAGATAGGCAAAGCGGCACAACATGGCATAGGCAGATGCCTGCTGGAACAGGCTGCCGTCACACAGCGCCAGGAAACGCAGCGCTTGTTCGGTGGCATCTTCCAGCCGGTCAAACGCGAACGCCAGCCCGACCCGCCGGGCTTGCAGCAGGTAGCGCGTGTCATCATCCAGCGGAATTTCGCGCTCCATAAACGCGGTGGTCTCCTCAATCTGCTGGACATAACCCACTGGGTCGCGAATCATGTAAGCATCCACCAGTACGCGGTAGACCCGCGCGCGCACCGGGCAGTGCTGGTATGCTGGCTTGCTTGCCGCCACGGATGCCCTGATGGCGTGATCCATGCCCTGCCTGACATCATCCAGATAGAACAGATAGGTTTCACTGATCCAGTAATCGTAAAACAGGGCAACACAGGGTTCAGATAGCAGTCGGGCAAGGTCGCGCCCCTGCTGCAAAAACGCCAGCGCCTGCTGCGGATTGGTCTCGAGGTAATCGCGCGCCCGATAAAACATATCTACTAACTGCCGCCGTTCTCGCTGACCGCTGCGTATGGCTTCCCAGTAGATGCCATCAAACCAACCCCACAGATCGACATCCATCGCTTACCTGCCCTGCACCAGTTGTTCCAGCGCGCGCACACTCTCGCGGAACGCTTGCGCCGCATCCCCGGCGGTCAGGGTACGCCCGCTAAACAGTCGCGCGACCTGATAGATCAGGGTCAGTGCCGCGTCGCGCAGCACTGGTGCAGGCGGGTTTTCCGCCAGCCCACGCACCAGCGAACAGGCAGCGTTCAGATAGAGCGTGCCTTTGAGGTCATCTGCGCCGGTCTGCATCTCCTCAAGATAATCGCTGACCAAACCGGCGAGCGGACCGGGCAGTTCCCCGGCGTCCAGCGCCTCGCGCGTTTCGATGATGAACTCGGCATCCTGCGGGTAGTAGATCAGCGCGGGCACGGCAGCCGGCTTGAAGTGCGCAATCCGCGCGCGAATGCCCTGCCGGCGAAAGAAGTCCAGGATATCCAAATAATCGTCTTCGGAAATTGGACGCAGAAGCTGTTTCGACTCGCCATCCAACTGCACCAGTTTGATATCCCCGCGCCATGCAGCAAACTTCTTGAGGAACGCGGGCACGGCAAACCATGACGCATCAATCACCGGTACATCGTGCCCTTCGGCAAGCAGTTGTTCTTGCAGGCTGCCCAGTTCGCGCGTGACGTAATACAATGTACCGCTGGTCAGCGCCAGGTATTCCGGCAGGCTGAGCATGCCGCGTGTTGTGCGGAACGTGATGATTGGTGCCACACGCTCGAAGAACGTGTTATCGGTGACTGCCCAGCCGGTAATCACATCCGTATGCCCGCGCACAATCCGTTTCCACGTCTGCGGGTCCTCCTGCGCGATACGGTTAAGCGCCTCGACAAGCTGCATTTCGACTGCCTGCTGCACAAACAGGAAGGTATCGTCCTGATGAATGCCCTCACGGGATGCCGTCGGTTGTAAATAGGGGCAGTCAATAACACCGCGCACAAACCGTGCCCAGGGTGGCAGCAGGTCGCGTTCGCGGTCACGGATGAACATGCGCTTGATGTAAATAATCAGGTCGCCAAACTCGCGGACCGACGCGACAGAGCGCGGCGGCACAAATAGAAAACCGTTCAGCGGGATGAGCATCGTGTCGTGCCCCAGATCAATCGTCTGGTCGTGCAGGGCAATCACGCTGATCGGCTGGGTATTGAACACGCGCTCGATGTATTCCAGCGCCGCTTTTTGCGGGTCTGCTGCTTCCCAGGGTGGGGTCATCAGGTTGACCGGCATCGGGTCCGTGCCAATCATAATCGGGATCGGCAGGAAGTCGGCATACTGGCGCACGGTTTCTTGCAGCACCTGTTCCTGAAATAGAAAAGAAGCGCTCGGTTTGATGACAATTTCCAGCCGCGTGCCGGGGGTCTCTTTTTCTGCTGGGGTCACTTCATAATACTCATCCCCGCCGGAACGCCAGCACACGGCGCTGCTGCCGGGTTTGTAGGAACGGGTGATCAGCGTGACTTCCTGCGCGATCAAAAAGGCGCTGAGGAAGCCCAGCCCAAACTGCCCGATTAATTCGGAGGCTTTGTCCGGCGACAGAATCGAAAGCCTTTCGGTCAATTCGCGGGTGTAGCTGCGCCCGATGGTGGACAGGTAGTCGTCAATGTCCTCTGCCGTCAGGCCAGAGCCGTTATCTTCGATAATCAACAGTTGTCGTTCCCGATCCACAGAGATATGAATCCGGGGGCGGTAGCGCGGGTCAACCGCTTCCACACTGCGGCGGATGCAGCTGTCGTGCGCATTCTGGATCAACTCACGCAGGGCGACTTTCTTGGTCGAATACAGGTGTTCTGCCAAAACTTTCAGCAAGCCCGGCAAATGCAGCTTAAAGGGGCGTTTGGCGTGGTCGGTCTCACTCATCCTTAACAGACTCCAACGGCTTGAACCATTTGCAGAACCGAATGGGTTGACACGCTTGATCCGCAATTTGCTCTATTGCGGCATGGATTGCTACCAGGCGCTCACGCTATTGTAGCGTAAAACACGGACGTAATGCTGCCCTGCTGTGCCAGATTATTAAACCTGCGCGGAGCGTGCAGCCGGGTTCCGGGGCAGTTTGTCCCTACGAAACTTGCCCAGGGTTGGTGGAAGGCAGGGGACTGTGCTATAGTCAGCTCCATGAGTTTTAGCACCCACAGGAATTGCCCCATGGCAGGCAGCAGCTTCCGCGCATAAGGATACCCTATGCAGCAGGGATACCCCTGACCGTGCCGGTCACGATGGATTGACCGGGGCGTTCGTCGTTCCGTTTGCCAGTTCGCTAGAACGTCGCAAACGTCGCAGGGCATACCGCATGCGGCGTTGTATTGATTCTGGCGCTGGCACTGCCCAAAACCTGACAACAGCTCAATTCTTGAGGTGCTTTGATGCAGCCGCTGACGCAGCGCAATATCCCGGTTGTGACCGCGATTTACTTTTGCACCCGCTTTCACCTGTACATCCATGTTTACGCGCTGCTGTTGGGCAGTCGCGGCTTGTCGCTGCTGCAAATCAGCACGATTGAGTCGCTGGTCACGGCAGCAGTGTTTCTATTTGAAGTGCCCACCGGGGTGCTGGCTGATCGTGCCGGACGGCGCTGGTCACTGGCAGCAGGTGTGGGCTTGTTATGCTGCGGCGAACTGCTGTTTCTGTTCAGCCGCAGTTATGCGTTGTACCTGCTGGTTGCGCTGTTCACCGGAGCCGGGTTCGCGTGCATGTCCGGCGCGGCGGAGGCGCTGATCTATGACAGCCTGCCTGGCGATGCCACGACCCGTGAGCGAAGCATGCAGCGGGTGATGGGGCGCTACCACAGCGCCGGGCAAATTGCCTTTTTTCTTGCGCCGCTGGTTGGTGCGGTCATTGTGGGCGACCTCAGCCCAGAACGGTTTGATCTGGCAATTGCGCTCACGGCGGGCATATTGTTGATTGGCTTGCTGCTCTGCGCGGCGCTGCGCGAACCGCCTGCGCCGTGGCAGCCCGCACAGGGGCAGCAGCGCCCTAACAGCCGCGCCATCTTCCGTGCCGGTCTGGGCGAACTGCTCGGCAATCGCCCCCTGCGGCGTCTGGTGCTGCTGGTGGTGCTGACCACCCCGTTCACCGGCACACTGGTGACGACGCTTGCCGCGCCAACGCTCACGGAACGGGCGGTGCCACCGTTTGCGATTGCGCTCGCCCTGTCGCTGGGCAGCCTCGGCGCGGCGCTGGCTCAGCGTTACGCCTATCTGGTTGAACGGGTGCTGGGCAGGCGGCGGGCATTCTGGCTGCTGACCCTGCTGCCAGGCGCCGCGTACCTGCTGCTGGCGCTGACGACCGGTGGGTTGTCCGGTTGGCTGTTGATTGTGTGGCTGTACGCAACCAACGATCTGCGCGCGCCGCTGGTGTCCGCCGTCCAGAATGCGCAGATTGCCAGCGCCACCCGTGCGACCGTGCTTTCGTTGATGAACATGCTGCTCAGCCTGTTCGTTGCGCTGCTGGCGCCGCTGTATGCCGCGCTGGCAACGCGCTCGCTGCCGCTGGCATTTGGCGTTATCGGCGGCGTCATCCTCACAGCAGGACTGCTGGCACTGCCGCGACTCGGCATTGACCGCTAGAACGCAGCCGGGCTACACTGTGAGCGACATCACACTGTGAGCGATATCACAAATTCTGGTGATTGAGAGAGCATTGATGGCAGAAACCAAAACCTATCTGATTACCGGCGGGGCGGGCTTCCTCGGCATCAACATGGCGCGCTATTTGCTGGCACGGGGGCAGCGGGTCGTCTCGCTGGACTTGCAGCCGTTTGATTATCCCGAACGCCCGCAAATCACGGAAGTGCGCGGCGATATTCGCCTGCGTGCCGATGTTGACCGCGCCATGCAGGGAGTAGACATCGTTATCCATACGGCGGCAGCGCTGCCGCTGTACAAAGAGGCGGACATCTACTCCACCGACATTGACGGAACGCGCACCGTGCTGGAGTCGGCAGCGGCGCACGGCGCGCAGCGCTTCATCCACGTTTCCTCTACCGCCGTCTACGGCGTGCCTGATCATCACCCGCTGTACGAAACCGACCAGCTCATCGGCGTGGGTCCGTATGGCAAGGCGAAAATCATGGCGGAGGAAGTCTGCCTTGAATACCGCGCGAAGGGTTTGTGTGTGCCGATCATCCGCCCCAAGTCGTTCATCGGACCGGAGCGGCTGGGCGTGTTCGCGCTGCTGTATGACTGGGCGAAAGATGGCAAGAACTTCCCCATTCCCGGCAAAGGCGACAATCCTTACCAGTATCTCGACGTTGAGGACTTGTGCGACGCCATCTACCTGAGCGCCACACTGGACGCCGAAAAAGCAAATGACACCTTCAACGTCGGCGCGAAAGAGTTCGGCACCTTCAAGGCAGATTTTCAGGCAGTGCTGGATCATGCCGGGTTTGGCAAACGCATCATTTCCGTCCCCGTTGCGCCCGCGCTGTGGGTGCTGCGCATTCTGGATCGGCTGAATCTGTCGCCGCTGTATCCCTGGGTTTACGAAACGGCGGTGAAAGAATCGTTTGTCTCGATTGAAAAGGCGGAAAAGGTGCTGGGCTGGACTCCCAAATACTCCAACAAAGACTCGCTGATCCGCAATTATGACTGGTATGTTGCCAACCTGAACAACTTCAGCGGGCAAAGCGGCGTCACACATCGTGTCCCCTGGAGTCAGGGCGTGCTCAAGCTGGCGAAGGTCTTCTTCTAAACCGCAAGCGGCACAAACCCTGCTGCGCAACAGCGAACGCCCCGACGCATTGACCGGGGCGTTTGTGTTTGTGTGCGGTGGGTTAAGCCGTTTCCTGCGCCGTCAGGGTTCCAGCAGTTGATGGTAGATGCCGCTGCCCGCCAAATCCTGCATGACGATGACAAACACCTTGCCCGCTGTGTTTCGAATGTTGACCTGATATTCACCGGTCGTCAGCACCCAGAAAGACACAGCGCACACGGCGCTTTGTGCCACCAGCGTGTTCCGGGCAGGTGGATCCGGGATGCCAGCAAGATCAGCGCTTGTCACAACCAGCCCCAGCACCCCCGCGCTGTTTGCATTCACGCAGTAAATGTGCAGCGCTGGATTGCCTGCAGCGTCCTGCTGCACATAAAGCACTGCCAGATCATCGCCAAACTGCCAGTTCAGCCGGTTATCTGGCGGCGGACCACCAATAGCTCCTATATATCCGAGATGCACAATTCCCGGTCCCGTGATCTGGTTCGTGAAGGTGCCCACATAACCACAGCCGAACGGAATGGTCACGGCAAAATACTGGACGTTGGCTTGCATTACATGGGTAATCAGCGGGCGCAGGTCGCCGGCGGAATCGTCGTCAAAGGCAATCAGGTGATGGCGACCATTCGACGGGTCAAAACTCCCCTCATACAGATATAAGATCGTGTCCATAAACGGCGAGGTGCTCACGCCGCTAAGGGTGTAGGTGCCACTGCTGGACACGAACAACGGTTGTGCATGGTAAGGACAGGCGTACCATGTGTCGAACGAAAACGGCGTCATAAAGTTGCCAACAGGGGAAGCAGCATTCAATGTACCCGACCAGTATGCCGTGTCGGCGCGCACCGGCGCGGCAAAGAGCAGCAGCAGCCCCAGCAGCACCATGCCAATCCACCAGTTGGGGTGGCGCAGTATGCCAGTGCTTTTCATGGTGATCTCCTCCCGGCAAGATGCCGGAGACACTTAGTAGCTTTCCGTAAACGCAAACAAGGGGATGATGCAGTTTGAGCGGACATGCAGGCGCAGGCGCCGTTAGTCCGCACCCTACACAACCTACGGTTCGTAGGGGAGGACTAAGCGCAGCGCATGTCCGCCCTTGTTCTCCGGATTTAATCGTTAAAGCGCACAATCCCCTTGTTCAGGAAAACCGGTTTACGGATAGACACTTAATCTGATTCTAGGATCAATTGTGAAATCTGTCACATAAAATAGCATTGCCATCCTGTAAGCTGCGTCGTAAGTCTTAAGCAAAATAAAAAGCAGGCGCAGTGCCTGCTTCTTGCTGTGCCGATTTCAATTGCATGTAGATGACGAAAACCGCCGGAACTGCGTTATCCTGCCTCAGCCTGCTGTTTCCGGTTGAGGAGCAGCAGCGGGCGGTGTGGGGGGTGCTGCCTGCTGTGCCCGGCGCAGACGGCGCTTCATCCGCCACTGGCTGATACTGCCCACAATGCCGCTGGGGAAGATCAGCACGACCGCGATGAAGGCGACGCCCAGAATCAGCGACCAGTACTGCCCGATGTTCAGGACTATGCCACCGATGTCAAATTCACGGTTGAGAATGCGTTCGCTCAGGTGCAGTCCTGCCGCGCCAATCCACGGACCGTTAAATGTGCCGATGCCGCCGATAATCGTCATCAGCAGCGGATCAACGGTGTAGGATACCCCGGCGATTTCCGGACCCACCTTGATGGTGAACAGCACATTGACCATACCCGCCCCCGCCGCCATCATGCTTGCCAGCGTGATCGCCAGCAGCTTATAGCGCAGGGTATCAAAGCCAATGGCTTTGGCGCGTTCCTCGTTCTCGCGGATCGCCAGCAGCACACGCCCGGTGGGAGAATTCATCAGGCGGCGAATGAACAGGAAGGTGAACACCACAAAAAACAGCGCCAGATAGTAAAACACTAGGCGGTTATTGACAGGGTTCAGAATCGCAGGCGCGTTGGCAACCGGAAAGCCGTCCTCGGCGTTGGTGAACTGCCAGCGGGCGACAAAGATGGCAAACATCTCTGCAACTGCCAGTGTGAAAATGGCGAAGTACACACCGCGCAGCCGCAGCGAGACCAGCGCAATCACAAAGCCAACCACCCCCGACAGCACCAGCCCGAAAATCACCCCGGCTGCCAGCGCGATTTCCGACTGCCAGCCGCTGTATTCCAGCACGATGCCCATCGCATAGCCGCCCATGCCGAAGAACAGCGCGTGCCCGAAGGAGATGACGCCGGTGAAGCCGAACATCAGGTTATAGCTGAGCGCCAGAATCGCCAGCACAAACACTTCGACCATGATGCCCTGCCAGAAAATGGACGCCCCCGCAGAGGGACGCATCCGCCCGCGAATCTCCATACCAAATGGACCTTCGCCCGTCAGCCAGCCGATGAGATGCGGCAGCAGGATCAGTACCGCCAGCAGCAGCAGATAGCCCCAGTTTCCACGCAGCAGGCGCGCCAGCGGGTTTTGAGTCGTCGTCGTCATGGTCTATTCCTTCCCAAACAACCCGCTTGGACGCAGCAGCAGCACCAGAATCAGCAGGAGCATGGGCGTAATGCTGCCCCAGACCGGCTGGTTAATGGACGCCTGTGCCGTGAAATCGGTGACGACTGCGACTGCCAGCCCAACCAGAATGCTGCCGACTGCCGTCCCTTCGTAACTGCCCAGCCCGCCCAGCACCACCACCGCAATCGCTTGCAGCAGGAAGGCGTTGCCCAGACCGAGATTGACCCCCAGAAACGGTGCAGCAACCCCGCCGCCCAGCGCGGCGACGGCGCAGCCCAGCGTAAAGACCAGCGTAAACACCAGCCGAACGTTGATGCCCAGCGCCTCGACCATCGCACTGTCTTCCACGCCCGCGCGGATGACAATGCCTGTGCGCGTGCGGCGCAGCAGCAGAATCACCAGCACCATCAGCAAAAAGCCAACGAAGATGATGAACAGCCGATAGATGCTGAAGCGCTGACCAAAGAGCACAAAATAGGTGCTGGTATCGTTGACACTGGAATTGAACAGCGCAAACGGCTGTAACCATGTCTGCGCCGCAGTGCCCCAGATGGCACGCGCCAGTTCACCGAAGACAATGGCAACCCCGAAGGTGAGCACAAGCTGGAAAATCGGGCGGGCGTACAGCGGGCGCAGCAGCCCACGTTCCAGCACCACGCCCAGTGCCGCCCCGACCAGCGCCGCGCTGAGCAGCGCAATCAGCACGCGAAGATTGGGATCCACAATGCTGCCCACCACGCCATCGCCGTAGATCATTGCCACAAGCAGCGTGACCACAAACAGCACTTGCAGCCAGCGCTCACCGTACACGGGCGACAGGTTGCGCAGCGTTTCCAGGCTGCGCAGCGTGAAATAGACCACCACGCCGATGCAGATCAGGAACAGCAGGCTTTCAGTCGGGAACGAGTTCGCCAGCGGCGACAGACCGACCGGCAGGTTAGGATGTACATAATCGAGCGTGATATACGCGCCGATCATGAACAGCGACCCCTGCGCGAAGTTGAGCACATCCATCAGCCCGAAGATGATTGACAGCCCGGAAGCGACGAGAAACAACAGCATCGCGCGAAACAAGCCGGAAGTGACGGTCAGCCCAAAGCTGCCCAGATCGCCGTTGGCTGCCAGCAGCGCAAACAGCAGCAGCCCGATAATCAGCAGCGCCACCAGAGCCGGGGTGGACTGGATGTTGAGAAAAGGAAACTGCTGCCTCAGTGAGCGTTGTGCGCCCGAACTCTGTTCGCTCATCATGCCACCCCAAGATATTTCTGAATGAGTGCCGGGTCAGCCACCAGTTCCGGTATCAACCCCCGTGTAACACTGTGCCCGTCGTCAATAATCACATAGCGGTCGGCAAGCTGGCTGGCAACGCGGAAATTCTGCTCCACCAGCAGCACCGTCGTCTGCGCGGAAAGCCGCCGAATCGCTTCCATCATCTGTTCAATAATGACCGGCGCGAGACCTTCGCTGGGTTCGTCAATCAGCAGCAGTATGTTATCCGGGACGAGCGCACGCGCCACCGCCAGCATCTGCTGCTGCCCGCCAGAAAGCTGCCCGCCGTCGAGGTGATACAGGCGTTTGAGGTCGGGGAAGATGTCAAAGATGAAATCCAGCCGTTTTTCAAGGTCATCGCGCTGGCGTCTGGCAACTTCCAGATTTTCGCGCACCGTCAGCCCCTTGAAAATCGCCCGGTGTTCCGGCACATAGCCGATGCCCATCTGCGCGATGGCAAAAGGACGTTTGCCCACCAGCGATACGCCATCAAATACAATAGCGCCTTGAGCAGGCGGGGTAATGCCCATAATGCTGCGCAGCGTCGTGGTTTTGCCCGCGCCGTTGCGCCCCAGCAGTACCGTAATGCTGCCGCGCGGGACTTCAACAGACACGCCCTCCAGAATGTGAAACTGCCCGATAAACGTGTGAATGTGATCTACCCGCAGCAGGATATCGCCGTTAGCTGCCATGCGCGCCTCCGACTTCGGACAAATCATACAGTTCACCCAGATAAACGCGCTGGACGATCTGGTTAGCGGCGATTTCGGCGGGCGTGCCTTCTGCCAGCCGCTTGCCGAGGTTCATCACGGTAATGATGTCGCTGATGCCCATGACCACATTCATGTTATGTTCCACCAGCACAATCGTTTTGTTACCTGCCCGGCGGATCGCATCAATCGTGTGCAGCAGTTCCGGCACCTGTTCGGACGCCATGCCCGCTGTGGGTTCGTCCAGCAGCAGCACGTCCGGGTCGGGCGCCAGCAGAATCGCCAACTCAAGTTTGCGCTTGCCGCCGTGCGGCAGGGTGGAGGCGAGCTGCATTGCCTCGCCGCTTAAGCCCACCAGCGCCAGTGCTTCATAAGCGCGCTCAATGAACTGCCGGTAGCTGTCGGCACCGCGATACATGCGGAAGTTCACCTTGCTAAGTGCCTGCACTGCCAGCCGGACATTTTCGAGGACGGTCAGGTTGGGGAAAATGTTGGTAATCTGGAACGAACGCCCTAATCCTAGATGCGCTCGTCTGTGAACTGGCAGATGGGTGATGTCCTGCCCTTTAAACACTACAGTGCCGGTATTGGGCTTGTATTTGCCGGTCAGCAGGTTAAAGAAGGTTGTTTTGCCTGCCCCATTGGGTCCAATGATGCTGTGGACACTGCCGCGCTGGACGCTCAGGCTGACGCCGTCCACTGCGACCAGCCCGCCAAACTGTTTGCGCAGGTCCCGGGCTTCCAGAATAACGTCAGTCATTTTAGTTTTCCAGAGATGATGAGAAATTATCTGTATCAGGACTTTCGCCTGTATGCTGTCTGCGGATAAGCCGATTAATTTCCCTGGTTCAGGCAAGCATTTGCTCAGCAGGCGAAAGTTCCGAGTTTATTCAAGCGTTTCCCCACTGGGGGAAAGCCGGCTGCGCCCCTGCACAGCAGACGGCAGCCGGGTAGGCAGCAGGGGGCGATGTGTTGCGTCGCCCCCTGTCCAGACGCGGGGAAACTTATTCCCCGCCCATCTCATTCATTTCGCAGCGCTCGGCAAATGGATCTACCAGGCGGCACGGCGGTGCGGCTTCTTCTGCGCTCACCTCCGCGATCAGTTCGTACTGCGGCAGACCGTCTTCGCCCACGCCCAGGAAGCGGATGATGTACAGCGGAGCGAGTGTCTGATGGTCACCCGGACGGATGAAGTACGTGCCCTTCGGACCTTCCCAGGTCAGCCCTTCCAGCGCCGGGATCATCGACTCAGGCAGCGGGTCGCCTTCGGTGGCTTCCAGCCCCAGATAGAGCGCCTGTGCGCTGGCGAAGGAGCATTCGGTGAACAGGTCGGGCACATCCGGCGCGCCGGTGACCGGGTTGGTGAAGAATTTCAGGTGCGCGTCGGTCATCCAGGTGTTGATTTCGGTGTCCGGCAGG
The DNA here is from genome assembly GCA_034435675.1 of Anaerolineae bacterium. Taxonomy (GTDB): domain Bacteria; phylum Chloroflexota; class Anaerolineae; order Aggregatilineales; family Phototrophicaceae; genus DAOTWP01. Next base: position 45,153 of record DAOTWP010000382.1, on the reverse strand, counting down.
GTGTAGTTGTAGACGATATAGGCAACGCTGCCTTCCAGCGGCGGCACGGCGGCGACGATGTCATTGCTGTTCGTGCCACCGACAACATTCATGCGTTCGGCAACACCCAGTTCAACCGTCTGCTGCGTCAGTGCCACAGCGCCCGCGCCTGCCCAGATCTGGATGAGCGTGTCGGCACCACTGTCCAGTACCTGCTGCAAGTATGGCGTGAAGTCGGTGGTTTCGGACGGAGCATAGATGGTCGGGGCGACGAAAGTGATGCCGCGCGCGCCCAACGCCGTTTCGAATGCCGCAGCGGTACCGCGCCCGAACGCCGTGTCAACTGCCAGAATGACGTAGTTGGTGCCGAACTGGTCGGCAATTGTGGCGAATGCCAGCGCGTCCTGGTCGGTGTTGCGGCACACACGGAAGGTGTTCAGGTTAAAGGTTTCGCCCGTAAGCGTCGGCGCAGCAGCAGGTCCTGCCATGAAGATCGTGTCGTAATTATCGGGACCCATCAACGCCTGCACGGCGACTGCCGCACCGCTGTTGGGCGTGCCAACGACGATGTCCACAAATTCGGACTCGACCAGTTCGCGTGCCCCGGCGACGGCGTTATCGGCGTCTGCCGCCGGATTTTCGCTGCCGTAGTCCTGAATCACGAGTTCAATCGGGCGACCCGCGACGGTGACATCCGCCATCGCATCTTCGATGGTCTCGTAGTTGGCGGGATCCAACCCGGCAGCATAAACCAGCCCAAGCTGGAAGCCGTTAATCTGTTCCACGCCATAAATGGACAGCCAGCCCGAAAGGTCGGTCAGGATGCCAATGCGAATTGGCTCAGCGTCCTGCGCGCCGACGACGCCCAGCGACAATGCGCAAATCAGCAGCAGTACAAACAACACTTTACGCATAGCAGATATCCTCCATGAACAAGACCACTACTTTTGAGGTGAAGGTTCGGCATAGGCTGCGGGCAGCGGTACAGCTCGCCCACACATCCGACCAGGCCGGATGTCCCTACGTCCCAGATTATAACAAGTCCGCTGGAACTTTGCCCCATTCAGTGTAAATCGGGAATTTGTCGCGCGATTGGACACTGCGCCGCAATGTTCGCCACTTTTTTTCGACACAGTGCACAAACCCCGCCGAATGTTTATAAGCCGCGCGGGGCAGTCTGCGCAAGGCACGCTGTCATCACTGCGCTGGTGAGCTTTGTCACGCCGGTTTGCCCACACACCGTGTACTGATTCAAGGACGTTACTTCCAATTCCGCTGCGCCCACAGGATAATAATCGGGTTGGAAGAAACGAAAGGCAGCCTATGCGCCTCTGGCGGCAGTTTGATAAAAGTGCCACAGCACCGGCACTGTATGCATGGGAACTGCGGCGGCAGGCACGCCAGCGAGACGCGCCGCTGGCGCGCGGGTGGGGCATTCTGCTGATCCTGATGGTGATTGTAGGGTTTGCCGGGGCGTTTGTACTGGTGATTGCCAGTGCACCGCTGGTCATCCCGGCGGTTGGCGTGCTGTTGTATAGTTTGTGGCTGCAATGGCGTGTGCTGCTGGCAGCAAGCGGCGGGCTGCTGCAAGAAAAACGCGGCGAACGCTGGGATACGCTGCTCATGACTGGCATTGACGCCGATGTGCTGGTGCGCAGCGGCTGGTGGGCGACAATCGACCTGCGGCGCGATGCCTATCTGACCCTGTTTCTGCTGCGTTTTGGGCTGCTCATGCTGGGGATCGCGGTGCTGGCGGCGTTTTCACTGCTGTCATTCACAGACGCCCTATGCGGCGGGCTGCTGGTGGGGCTGGTGCTGGCGGCAGGTTGTTTGTGGCTGTTCACCCGCGCCAATCTGTACTTCACCGCAGCAGCGGGCGTTATGGCAGGCATGCTGACATTCAGCCCGGCACTCAATTTTGCGTTGGGGCTGATTTTGCGCACGGCAGCGCTGTTGCTGGCGAGCGCGCTGATTTTTGTGGTCTTTACGGTGCTGCTGCGCCCGTATCTGTTCGATGTTTCGGGGACAAATGGCGGCGCATTTGACACCATCGGGCTGGCGGCATATGACCTGTTGACTATGGGGTTGGCAGTCACGCTGCTGGACAACGGCACGCTGCTGAGCGCCGGGCTGGTCGCGATTATGCTGGTGAATGTTCCTGTGATCGTTTTGGTTGGCGCGAGTATCGGGGCTGCCCTGCTGCTGGCGGCGGCGCTTTATGCCCTGTTCACTTGGGCATTTCTGCGGCTGGCGGCGCGGCTGCTGCGGCAGCGGGGTGCGCTGTGACAGTCGCGGTGCGCCTGGGTATCTATCCTGTATGCAAGGGAGGTTTTGCGTGTCACCATCCTGTCATATCTACCCGAATGTCACCCTGCCGCCGGATGCGGTGGTCGGGCTGTTTGCGATTCTGGGGGAGCCGCCGCGCGGCGCAGCTCCCGGTGACCTGCCACTGGTGCTGGGCGCGGGCTGCGTGATCCGTTCGCACACCGTGATCTATGCAGGCAGCAGCATCGGCGCAGGGTTCCAGACCGGGCATCATGTCATGATCCGCGAGCAGAATCAGATCGGCGCGCATGTCAGCATCGGCACGAGCAGCATCATCGAACACCATGTAACCGTTCACGACCATGTGCGCATTCACAGCCGCGTTTTCGTGCCTGAGTACAGCATTCTGGAAAGCGGCTGCTGGCTGGGACCCGGCGTGATGATTACCAATGCCCGCTATCCACTGTCGCGCGGCGTCAAGGAACGGCTCAAGGGCGCGCATGTGCAGTCCGGCGCGAAAGTTGGGGCGAATGCCACGCTGCTGCCCGGCGTGGTCATCGGGGCGAATGCGCTGGTCGGCGCGGGCGCGGTCGTGACAAAGGATGTGCCCGCCGGGGCGATTGTCGCGGGCAACCCCGCGCGCGTGATCGGCGATGTCGCTAACGTGCCGGAATACGCGCCAGAGCCATAACCGGAGCCGTAACTGTTCAGCCCAATTCGGCAATCAACGCTTCTGCCCGCGCCATGCGCTGCGCGTAGCTGTGCTGCGCGTAAACGTGGGTGCGGGCACGGTCTGCCAGCGCCTGCCGTTCGGCATCGTGTGCCAGGTAGTAGCGCACCTGTTCGCGCAGGTCGTCCATGTCGCGGTAGGTGATAATCGTATCTGGCGGGAACCATGCGCGCACGCCGGGCAAATCCTCGACAAGCTGCGCGCAGCCCACGCCCGCTGACTCGAACAGGCGCAGATTGCCGCCCCAGAAGACAAAATCGCCATGCGTATTGACGGTCAGCTTCGCCGCGCTGAGGATTTTGAGCATTTCCTCGCCCAGGGGTTTTTTGCCGTTTGCGCCGGGGCGCACATATGGACGCAGCGGGGCGGGGACATCGTGGACGCTCCAGATGCCCAGGTCAAACTCGCGCAGGGCTTCCAGCGCCTGCACCCTGCGGCTGTAGAGCGTGTCCGGCACCAGCGTGCCGACAAAGGCGATATCACAGGTGTAAGCGGCGCGTTCGCTGTCGGTCAGTGGGTAGGGGTGGTGGAACTGCGGCGCACAACCGGACAGCGGCAGCACCTCCATGCGTTTTGCTCCCAGTTCTAACCACTGAATGCCATGATAATAATCGCTGACCAGCACAAGGTCAACCAGCCGGGCGGCGGCGCGCTCCACCGCGCTGCTGAACACAATCGGCGAGGTCCCGCTGACCAGCAGCAGCTTGCAGCCGGTTTCGCGGCGGATTTGCGCCAGCGTTTCGGGGTAGATTTCGCGGTTGTCGCCCATAACCCACAGCACGTCCGGGCGGAACTGCCGCGCCTGCGCGGTCAAACGGCGGTTGCGCAGTTGGTAATCGGGGTTTGCCTGCGCCGGGATGCGCTGGGCAATCGCGGCGGCGATTTTGCCGGGCGTCAGCCGCTGGCTGTGGCGCTGTGCGCTGGCACGCCCCAGCGCGGGAACGTTGCGATAAAACACCTCCAGCGTGTGCCCGCGCGCCCGCAGTTCGGTTTCCCAGTGATGCTGCGCCATGCTGGGCGGAAACAAGGGCGCAGGGTCGCCGCGAACAGCCGCAGTCGCACGCGCAGCGTCCAGTTCTGCCGGGTGGTGCAGCGCGGCGACAAAGAGAATACGGTAGGGCATGGGTGAGTGTCCTTGTAGTGCCTGTTTCAACATGCAAGCATACCTGACTGCTGTATGCGGCTTCAAGACCGGGGCATACATGTCGTGCTGTGCTGCTGAATTGCGAAAAGTTCGTGAATTTTTGCGGTTTACGGTTCAGAGATGCGGTGCAGACTGCTACAATCAGCAGGTGCTTATTACCCCATAATGTATCTTGCTGCTTGAGTGTCCTTATCAATGGAGCTGTCTGGATGGTCGCCAAATCCTTTTCTCCTGCCAGTGAGATGCCGCGCCGCGTGTATCGCCTGTTCACTCTGTTTCGGGCAGTGCTTCAGCGGCGTGAATTCGTCATCGCCTGTATTGCTGTTGGGCTGCTGCTGCGCATTGTCTGGGCGTTCGCCTATAATGTGCAGCCAGTCAACGACTCCGCCTGGTATTACGACGCGGCGGTGGGCATTGCGCAGGGAGATGGCTTTCGCTGGCATGGGGACCCGGCGGTGCGCGACGGCGACCTGACTGCCCATTGGCCCGTTGGGTATCCGGCAGTGCTGGGGACGCTGTTTGCCCTGTTTGGTCCGTCTGTTGGGCTGGCAAAAGCGCTGAATATCGCGCTGGCAGCGGCGGAGCTGCTGGTCGTTTACTGGCTGACGCGGCGCGTATTTGCGCAAACAGCGTTTGCCGGAACAGCCTTCGCCGAGACAGCCGCCGGACTAACGCTGCTGCTGCTGGCGCTCTACCCGGATCGCATCTTCTTTACTGCTGTCGTGGTCAACGAGGTTCTGACCGGCTTTCTGCTGCTGTTGGGCATGCTGCTGCTCACCTTTCGCAGCCCGCGCGTTAACATAGCAGCGGCGGGGCTGGTCTTTGGGCTGGCGGTGCTGACGAAAACACAAGTGCTGCTGGTTCCCGGCATCTTTCTGCTGACACTGGTGCTGACCCAGCGCGATTTGCCCTGGCGGACGCGCCTGCTGCACCTCGTGCTGCGCGGGGTGGGCGTTTATTTCATCGCCGGGCTGGTGCTGACCCCCTGGCTGCTGCGCAATTACGCAGTGTTTGACCGTTTCATCTTCGTCAACAGTTCTACCGGCTTGAACCTTTATGTCGGCAATGGACCTTTCGCCACAGGCGGTCACCTCAATTATGACGCCATGTATCTTGAACTGGGCTGGTGGGATCTGGAAGAACTTGCGTTTGACGATCACGCCAAACGCGAATCGCTGACCTTTATGCGTGAGAATCCCGGCTTCGTGCTGCGGCTGCTGCCGCTTAAATTCTGGGAACTGTACAAATCAGACTCGCAGGGGTTAGAAACTAATCGTTCCAGCCTCGATGCGCGTGGACAGCTTGACAGCGGAGCAGAGCGTGTCTTTGAAGTCCTTAAGGTCATCAGCAACGGTTACTACTATGGGCTGATGGCTGTAGGCAGCCTGTATCTGCTGTGGGCGCTGGTCAACCGGCTGCGGGGGCAGCGTGCGCCGGTGCTGTGGGGCGTGCTGGGCATTGCGGTCTACTTCACGCTGACCACGCTGGTCTTTCATGGCGAGCAGCGCTACCACTACCCGTATATGCCGCTGCTCGTGCTTTACGCGGCTGCCGGGCTGGCACTGCTGCTGGGCGGGCGGTGGATTGCACGCGAGCCGATACACGCGCAGGTACACCAGCCTGCTGTGGAACTCAGCGTATAAAATTCCGCCGTGTGACCCTGTGGATTCCGCCGAAGGACGGAACACAAGGCGGCAGGTCCTCGGCTAAATTGTGGTTGTGTTTGTTTAGTCAATGACTCCAATGAGGTACACAACCACTATGAAGCACTTCAAGCACCTTCTGACCTTTGTATTCCTTGCGGCGCTGCTGCTGGTCGTCGTGCCCGCCTTCGCGCAAGACCTGACCGAGTCGCTGGAAATCGAAGACTGGGATTTCACGATGCAGTATCCCGAAGACTGGGAGCTGGTGGTGGACGACAGTAATCCTGCGATTGTCTTCTACCAGATGGTTGACCCCGATGCCGATGTCAACAACGTAATTGTCTTTTTCATCCCCGGCGGGCTGGATACTCTGGGCAGCCTTGATACCGCTGCCGAACAGCTTGCCGAGGGTTTCCGTATGGACTTCGCCTTTGATGCCGAAATCACGCTCGGTGGCAATGACGCCGTACTGTATCGCCATTATGATGCCGAATTCGATCAGGGCGGACTGATTGTCGCCGCAGACATTGAGGGCGATCATCTGCTGATGATGGCGCTGATCGCCGGCGAAAACGGCATTGACACCGAAACGCTCTACCGCCAGATGCTCAACACCGTCGAAATTGCGGGCGAGGGCAGCGATGTCCCGCAGCTTGAGGGCGATGCCCGCCAGGGCGACAGCGCACTCGGCTATGGGGACCGTGTGGACGGCGAAATTACCGATGACCGCCCCTTCGTGTTCTACACCTTTGAGGGCAGTGCCGGTGATGTGGTGCGGATCAGTATGGAAGCCACCAGCGGCGATCTGGATACGCATCTGACTCTGCTGGACGAAGACAACGACATTGTTGCCGAGAATGACGATGTGGAACGCGGCAATACCGACTCGCTGATTGAGGTAGAACTGCCTGCAGATGGGATCTACACAATCGGTGCCTCGCGCTACAACTTTGACGATGGCGACAGCGCGGGTGAGTATGTGCTGACACTGGAACTGGTTGATGCCAGCAGCGGCGATGGTGGCGCAGAAGACGAAGGCGCGGCAGGCAGCGCGGATGTCATCGTGCTGGAATACGGCGACGCGGTCGAAGGGGAAATCACCGACGCACAGTATTTCGTGCTGTACAGCTTCGAAGGCGCGGAGAGCGATATTGTGCAGATCAGCGTGGAAGCGCTGGATGGCGACCTTGATACCTATGTGGCGCTGGTGGATGCCAATGGCGACATCATCGCGGAAAATGACGATGCCCGACGTGGCAGCACCGACTCGTATCTGGAATTTGAACTGCCGGAAGACGGCATCTACACGATCATCGTCACACGCTATCAGTTTGACGAGGGCAGCAGCACAGGCGTATTCTCCCTGACGCTCGACGCAGAGTAAGCGCCCCACCACGATAACCTTATCGCCCAGTGAACCAGAGCCGCCGCGCCTCACCGCGCAGGTGTCTCTGGTTATTGTGCATGACCCCAAACAGGGGTTGTTTGCTGTGCCAGAACATTCTCCGGGCGTGGGCAAACCTTTACAGGATTTCTACAGGTTTGCCGTTGTGCTGTAACACTGATCCGCTAAACTGAACAGATGGGGAATAGATTCTCCATCTGTTCACTTGACAAAAGGATATGACGTTACATGCTCAAAACCAAACGCATTCTGATGATCTGCTTGCTGGCAGCACTGGCGCTGATGGTCATTCCCGCGTTCGCCCAGGTTGATCTGAGTGAGACGCTGGAAATTGACAGCTATGCTTTTACGATGAATTACCCCTCCGGCTGGCAGGTCAGCAGCAGCGGCGATGTGGCGACCCTGTTCAGCAGTAATGGGGATTATGTCGGTGTGGTGACGTTTATTCCCGGTATGGGGTCGTTGGATCTTGATCTGATCGCCTCCACGATGGGCGAAACACTGGTCGAAGATGTCGATGGCGAAGCGGAAATCATCACGCTCGGCGGGCGCGATGCGCTGCTCTATACTGGCTCTGGCTTGTCCAGCAACAGCACTGCCGACCAGGTGGGGGTTGCGGCTATCGGGTACGCTGGCACTGATGCCATTGTTCTGATCGCTTTCTACGGAACCCCTTCTGATTCAGAAGAACTGTTCCTCGCCATGCTCAGCAGCGTTGTTATTGACGGCGAAGGCAGCGATGCCGGCGCGCCCTCTGGCGTCAGTGTCGGTGGCGGGCAGGACGAAGACGAAGACAGCGGCGATGAAGATCAGGCAGAGGGCGGCGATGGCGCCGTCATCGAAGCGGTTGATCTACCCGAAACGCTGGAAATTGACGATTATGACTTCAGCATTGCGTATCCCGATGGCTGGGATGTGACCGATCAGGTCACATCGGGCATGACTGTCTACGGGTTGACCGATATGAGCAGCGGCTATGTGGTGGCGCTGACCTTCGTGGACAACATTCCCAGCAGCATGGATCTCGAAAGCATCTCCAGCGGCATGATCAGCGGCGTGGGCATTGATGATGCCGACGGCGAAGGTGAGATCATCACGGTTGGCGGGCAGGATGCCCTGATGTTTGAAGGCGAAGCCAGCGCTGCCGGGTTGAGTGGCGCATACGCAGTGCTGGTCGTTGGGCGCACAGCAGAGGGCATTTTTGCACTGGCACTGTTTGCCGGCGATGGTCAGGATGTTGACGCGGAGTCGATCTTCTTTAGCATGATTGACAGCATCGTGATTGATGGCGAAGGCAGCGACAGCGGGCGTATCGGTACAGCATCTGGCGGCAGCAGCGGTGGCAGCGACGAAGGCGAATCCGCCAGCCCTGCAGAAGCCGAAGCAGTCGAGTATGGCGATGAGGTCGAAGGCGAAATCAACGATGATACCTTCGAGGTTTTCTATACCTTTGAAGGCAGTGAAGGCGATGTTGTGCAGCTTTCGATGATTTCGGAAGATGGTGTGGACTGCTATCTGGAAGTCTACGATGAAGACGGTGAACTGGTCGCCCGCAATGACGACAGCGACGAAGTCGGCGGCTTGAATTCGTTCATTGAGGTCGAACTGCCTGCTGATGGCACGTACACGATCCGCGCTACCCGTTTTGGGCAGGAAGGCGGCAGCAGCGCCGGAACTTACGTGCTGACTCTGGACGCAGGTAAGTAGTAAACTGCCAGACAATCTCCGCAGGGGCGGCAGTGTCGCCCTTGCAGCACAATAATTCAGCGGGGGTGGGTCCATAGATGATCCACCCCCGTTGTTGATTCTTGTACAGCGGTTACGGCAAAGCACATGAGTGAGCTGCTTTGCCGCATGCAGCAGACCTGTCTACAAGCCCATTGCTGTGCGCAGGGCGTTGCAGGACGGGCAGGTGTTGTCCGGGCGAATGATGGCATAACCACCCTGCGGGTCACCACCGGCATAACCCACTGCGTCCACGTTCCAGATAATCATCAGCCGCACGCGCGTGCCGCCACGCGCCTGAGTCACTGCGCCTGCCAGCCATTCCGCCTGATTCGCCAGCGTAGTGCTTGCCGCCCAACCGAACGCCGCAGGCAGGGGTTCTGCGATGCCTTCGCCGGTCAGGTAGCCGAGTTCGGTGAAACACAACTGTGTGCTGGGGAAGGTGCTGGCATACAGATCAACCATCGTGCCGTAGTAGCGGGTGTAGTGGCTGCTGTTGCCGCGCGGATCGCCGCTGCGGGCATAGGGCGACACAATGCCTTCATTGTAGTGTACGCCGACGCAGTCCATGTACTGCGCTGCGCCTGCCGCTGCCATATCGCGGATGAACACATTGTCATCGCAGCCGTTTGCCTGGCAGGTGCCGCCAAAGAAGCCGGTCGGCGCCGGCGCGCCGCTGATCACCAGCACGTTAGCATTGGCACCCTTGATCGCCAGATACGCCGCACTGAGCATCTGCGTGTAGTTGCGCCCGTTGATCTGCCCGGCGGGCCACTGACGGTCAATGTTCGGCTCATTCCAGACTTCAATCGCATCTGGTCCGAGCTGTGCTACACCAGCAAGGAAATTGGCGAATTCCTGATAGTACTGCGTTGGGTTGGCGGCGAGCTGTTCCGGTCTGCCGACGATACCCAGCAGAATCTTGAAACCGCGACTGCGCGCGCTGTCAATTGCCCCCTGGACAATGCTCGGCGGATCGCCGCGATTCCAGCTAACCTGGATTTTCGCCCACGTCATCCCCGCGCCGCGCATCTGGTCCGGATACTGGAAGCCAAAGACGTGCCCGCCCAGCTCAAATGCGCCTGTTGGCGGCGGGTTGCCACCACCGGGCGGTGGGGTTACTGGCGGCGGCACTGTGCCACCACCCTGTGGAATGCGCAGCACCTGCCCGGCATAAATCAGGTTCGGGTTGGTGATGCCGTTAGCGCTGGCAATCGCCTGAACCGTGCTGCCAAAGCGTGCTGCGATACGACTGAGGCTGTCGCCACGCACAACCGTATAGTTGACCACGCCGCCATCTCCGGGTGGCGGAGTCACTGTGGTTGGCGGCGGTACTGTGCCCCCGCCCACCGGGATAATCAACTGCTGCCCGGCATAAATCAAATTAGGATTGCTAATGCCATTGCGCTGCTGAATTGCCTGAATCGTCACGTTGTAGCGCAGCGAAATACGGAACAGATTTTCGCCGGGTTGTACAATGTGAACGATTTCGCCTTGCTGCTGCTGCGCCTGTTCTGCAAGCACGGGCGCGCTGAATGCCAGCAGGGTGAGCGCCAGCGTGAGCATAACCATTACAACTATTCGACGGCGCATAAAGGACTCCTTCTGTCTCCGAAAGGGCGAGAGCCGATACGACCTGATTGGTGTTAGCCAAGAGTTTAGCACGATCTGCAAATTTGCGCTTAAAACAAACAAACGTCAAAAATATGCGTGCCTGCCAATCAGACACCAACAGAACATAACCGGGCATAAACGAAATTGTAACATCAAAACCTGTTTGTCGCAGGAAACCGGGCGGCACTGTCGCGCCAGCGCCGCTAGTTGCGCTACAATGAAGCGCTGGCATAAACAAACACAGGATCAGAGGCGATGCTGAAACTCTTTTCGTGGAATGTCAACGGCTTGCGCGCCGTATACGGCAAAGGGTTCGTGGATTGGGTCAATGCAGCACAACCGGACATCCTCGGCTTGCAGGAAATCAAGGCAATGCCGGAACAACTCCCGCAGGAACTGAACCCCCTGCCCGGCTACCATGCTTACTTCGCCCCGGCGGAACGCAAAGGTTACAGCGGAGTCGCGCTGTACAGCAAACAGCAGCCGCAAAGTGTCCAGATTGGGTTTGGGCTGCCCGAATACGATGTCGAAGGGCGTACAATTGTCGCTGAATTTGCAGATTTCGTCTTCATCACCGCCTACTTCCCCAATGGCGGGCAAGATCACAGCCGCGTGGATTACAAGCTGGCGTACAGCGATGCTTTCCTGGACTACTGCAACCGGCTGCGCGCCGCTGGCAAGGCGGTCATTTTCTGCGGCGATGTCAACACCGCGCACAAAGCGATTGACCTTGCCCGCCCGAAAGAAAACCGCAAGACCACCGGCTTTTTGCCGATTGAATGCGCGTGGATGGACAAGCTGGTTGACGCCGGTTATGTAGACATCTTCCGGGCGCTGAACCCCACTCTGGAAGGTGCGTACTGCTGGTGGAGCAACCGAGGGGGCGCGCGGGAACGCAATATCGGCTGGCGCATTGACTACTTCTTCATCACGCCGGATTTGCGCGATCGGGTCGAAACGGCGCAGCTGCATCCTGACGTGCGCGGCGCGGATCACTGCCCCATCAGCCTGACCTTAAAATAGCGCACAAGCAGCGCAGGAGCATCACTGGCACCACTATGACCGACACCCCGTTCTTAGGAATTGCGACGCCGCACCTGTACCGCTGCCACCTGCACTACTATCACAGCCGGCTTTCGCGCCTGTACGTGCGCTGTTTTAAAGGGCTGCTGCCTGCCCCCGCACAGGCGGCAGCCTTTTATCTGCTGTTTGCTGATGTCGCCTATCTTGATACCCCGGTGAACTGGCAGGGGGTTGGCTTTGTGGTCGCGCCCGCTGAAGACTGCCTGACACTGCTGGCAGCGCTGCACCTGATTGACCCGGCGTATCTGGCAGACCCGGACACCCGCGCCGCGCTGGCGGAAAGCACACAGCTTTACCACCTGTCTACCCCGCAGCACACCGTCCGCATTGTGGCAGGCGCTGTCAGCCGGCTGGAACACCTGCCCGCCGAGTTAAGCTGATTGTGCCTGCACGCAGCCAGACTCACTCAGCATTATTGCATCATTCATTTTTAGTTAATCCAAATGTCAGTCTCCGATGGTGACAATTGTCATGAAACCTCTTGACACAACACTTTTCTAACCTAAAATTTACCTAATTCCCATTATCATCTAAGATACGGGAAGCTATTGAGGAGAGCCGCAGTATCATGACTATCACCCTTCGTTCCCTGGACCACATCAAGACCGCACTGCACATGACAATCATGCCCGGATGGACCTGGGACGATTTTTATGGTACTGTCAGCGAACTACGAGACAGAGTCGGCGCTGGAAGTGAAGAGCATCTCTTGATCCTTGACTTTTCACAATCGCCCACCCTGTACCGCGATACACTCACCCACTTTAGACAAATCTTCCGCGGAATGCTGCCCGAATTCGGGCTGCTGATCATCGTTGGCAACAGCCCGTTTGTGCGTGCTGTCGTCGAACTGATGGTGCGGACTTATCCGCAGGATGTCGAGAATCTGCAACTCGTCCCCACGCTTGCCGATGCTTACATGCTGATGCGCCGTCATTACAGGCTTGCCCGCGTCTCTTAAACCAACCTGCGCCGTCAGCCACCACTGCTGATACCGGCGCATCCTGCCTTTAGCTAGGCTTTCAACATGTCGCTGACCTGGCGTGCTGTGGGTTGCTGGCGCGCCATTTTGCGTTACAGTTATCGTCGTTCAATCACTCATCATCAGGAGCAGCAGCGTGGAAGGCAAAGTGGTTCTCATCACGGGAGCAGGTTCGGGCATTGGGCGCATGGCGGCACTGGCATTTGCCCGGCAGGGCGCAAAGCTGGTGATCAGCGATGTTAACGATGAGGGTGGGGCAGAAACTGTCGCGCAGATTCATGCGCTCGGCGGGGGGGCGGTCTATGTCCACTGTGATGTGGCGCAGGCGGAGCAGGTTGAGGCACTGCTGAAGCACACTGTAGCAGGCTATGGGCGGCTGGACTGCGCAATCAACAACGCAGGCATTTCTGGCAATATGGTGCGCCGCCTGCACGAAATTGACGAAACCGCATTCGACCAGATTATCGCCATCAACCTCAAGGGTGTTTGGCTGAGCATGAAATACGAACTGCCGGTGCTGCTGGCAGGCGGCGGCGGGGCAATCGTCAACATCTCGTCTGTTGCTGGTCTGGGTGGCGCACCGAAAGCCGCTGCCTATGCCGCCAGCAAACATGGGGTGATTGGTCTGACCCGCACCGCCGCTGTAGAGTACGCCAAATTTAATATTCGCGTTAACGCCATCTGCCCCTCGTACACCGATACGCCGATGGTCAGCGATTTCACTCGCGACGACCCAGTGCTGGACCGCCTGACCCAGCAGGCAAGCCCTATGAAGCGCCTCGGCAGACCGGAAGAGATCGCCGCAGCAATCGTCTGGCTGGCTTCGGATGCCGCGTCATTCACCAACGGTGTGGCGCTGGCGGTGGATGGCGGGCTGACGGCAATGTAAACAGCGGCGCGGCTGAATGCCAGAAACCATCAAATTGAGCATTTTCTGATCCCGGATGTTGGGCAACAATAGGGGCAACTTCTGAATTGGTGAGCAGCAGCATACAGGAAAACCTCAGCATGCAGGATCAACAGCGCCCCTACACACGGGTACTTCTTAAATTGAGCGGCGAAGCACTGGCAGGAATACAGGGGTTCGGCATTGACCCGGACCGGGTAGAAGACATCGCCAGCAAGATCAAGCAGATTTATGACCTCAATATTCAGGTCGCTGTGGTCATCGGCGGCGGCAACCTGTGGCGTGGCAGCATCGGCGTCAGCCGGGGCATGGATCAATCCACTGCCGACCACATGGGGATGATTGCCACCGTCATGAATGGATTGGCGCTGCAGGACGCCTTACAGCGCCTGGAAGTGCCCACCCGGGTGCAGACAGCGGTGCAGATGAACTCTGTCGCCGAACCGTACATTCGCCTGCGGGCAATCCGCCACATGGAAAAAGGGCGGGTGGTGATTATCGCCGGGGGCACTGGTAATCCCTATTTCACCACCGATACGGCGGCGGCACTGCGCGCTACCGAAATTAACGCCGACATTGTGATAAAGGCAACCAAGGTCAACGGCGTCTATTCTGCCGATCCCAAGAAGGACCCGGCAGCAACGCGCTATGAGCGGCTGACCTACAAGCAGGTGCTTGACCAGCATCTTGAGGTCATGGATATGACTGCTTTCACGCTCTGTCAGGAAAACAGCATGCCAATTCTGGTGCTGGACTTCTGGGCGGACACGGCACTGCTGCGCGCCGTGCAGGGGGATGTGACCGTCGGCACGCTGATCAGCTAAGCCAACGGGCGCAATTCGCCCGTGTAACGCGAGCGCTGCACAGGCGCATTTTGAGGCAGCCAACCCTGGCACAACCACGCGAACAGGCGTGGTAGACTTCATGTGGCTGGTGGCTTAGCACAGGATACCGGGCGAGGCATACGTGGTGTCTCGTCCTACTCTGCCGCCAGCAGTGCCTCAACATGAATTGTGTGGCTCAGAGGCAGGCTGTGGCTCGCCTGCGTATAGGTAACGATGCGCAGCGCCAGCGCTTCTCCGGCAGGCAGTAGTGCCGTGGACTGCACCGTGCGATACCCCACCACGTGTCCCTCAGCATCGCGCACCGTTACCGTCACACGCGGCGGCGCGGCAGAACGCGGTCCGGCATTCGCCACACGCAGCGAAACAATATACTGCTGTTCCTGTTGCTGACCAGCATCTTCGCTGACTTCCAACCGGACATAGCGCTGCTGGTAGGCAGGTGCGGCATCGGCGGCACGCAGCAGCAGTGCCATTCCCGCCACCTCACTCCAGTCACCCTCGAAACGGATGCCATAAGGGGCGCTGCCTCCCACCGGAATCACCTGCTGCTCCACATCCACCCACACCTCCTGCATGATACGCTGCTGGGCATCCTGAAACTGGGCACTAATCACCACGCGCTCCACTGGCACGGGGTAGGGATTCTCGACGCTGCCCAGACATAGCACGACCTCGGTATCCGCGTCATAGCAGGTAGGCATTTGCACAATCAGTGCTAATGGTGTGGGGGTGCTGTGGACGACCAGTGTATCTAGCGTGACGCCTGGTGGGGGGATTAACAGGATCTGCCCTGCCTGAAGCCCGATTGGGTCAATGCCCCCGTTGACGAATTGCAGCGTATCCAGATCAATCCCGAACCGCAGGGCGATTTCGGAAAGCGTGTCGCCCGGTTGAACCGTGTAGGTTGTCAGTGGAGTCGTGGGGGTCAGCATTTCCTGCATAATGTACGGCAGATCAAACTGGCGCGATGGGGTAGGAGCTATTGGCGCATAACTGCGTGGTGGGCGCTGTGTGAGCGTAACCGGTGGGTAGTCGGTGGGGGCTGGGGTAGGCGCAGATTCGCTGCTGGTGGTGCATCCTGCAATCAGGACGCTCATGAACACACATGCAATCCACGGACGCCAGCCCCAGTACATTGACGCCGCACGCCTCTCCTTCGCAGGTTGACCAGCCCGCTGCCCCGGATACCCTGTCCGCGTGGCACTGCCAGGCAGGATGAGTTTGACGCGCTGATCTGGTATGATTGGATGACTTTGATTATAGCGACAAGTGGCGCACGTCGCACAAGAGAAATGCCCAATTTTGCGTGCTGCCCCATGGGTAATTTGTCTCAGGAGCAACGGACGAATGAATGCTTCTCAACCGCTGGAGGTACAGGCAGGCGCACTGCTGCTGGCGCACAGCATGACACTCTGCGCAGCGGAAAGCTGCACGGGCGGGCTGCTGCTCAGCCACCTGACGGACGTTTCCGGCAGTTCCGCCTATGTGCTGGGCGGCGTGGTGGCGTACAGCAACGCCGTCAAACACGCGCTGCTCGGCGTGCAGGAACAGACGCTCAATGCTTATGGCGCAGTCAGCGAACAGACCGCAGGCGAAATGGCGTCCGGTGCGCGGCGGTTGTTTGGCGCCGATGTCGCCCTGAGCATTACTGGGATCGCCGGACCGGGCGGCGGCACGCCCGAAAAACCCGTTGGACTGACGTATATTGGATTGGCGACAGCAGAAAAGCTGGTGGTGCAGCGCTATCTCTGGACAGGTGAGCGGGCTGCGAACAAAGCCGCCAGCGTGCAGGCAGCGCTGCGTTTGCTGCTGGATACGCTGCAAAGCACCTGAAAGCGGCGTCATGCTCGTCTGACGTGGCCGGGGTTTACCTGCCTGCCAGATACCCCGCGATCTGCTGTGCCGCCGCCCTGCCCCCTGCCACGCGCCCTGGCAGCGCGGGGTCATCCGGGCGGGTATGGCGCAGGTAATCGCTGCCCACCAGCGCGATTCCCGGCGGCAGCAGCGCGCGCACCTGCGCCAGCCAGTCTTCAAAACCGTCCTCGTGGGCGCTGAGCGAGTCGGCTTCAGACCAGGTATGAACTCGCTGCACCAGTGCCGTTTCCCAGCCCAGGCGCGCCAGCACCGATCCTGCCAACGATTCCGGTGGTACATGGGCAGCGTTGACCCGTATACCAATTTGCAGCAGTACCTGTCCATCCGGCACACGCGCCGGGTGATCGGTCCACAGCGCAAAGGGGAAAGCGACATCCTCCGGCAGCCAGGGCGGCAGTTCCACCGCAGCGCGTGGATACCCCAGTGACAGGCGCACCAGATGGTCGTAGCGGTGTGCCAGCAGCAGCGCGCCAAGCTGCGGCTCAAGCGTATAAAACAGGCGCTCCGCATAACGCGCGGGCACAGCAACGATCAATGCGCGGGCATCCAGCACCATACCGTTTTCCATGCAGATGGCAAAGCCCTGCGCGTCGTTTTCACCGTTGCGGTAGCCCAGACTGCTCACTGCCATGCGCATCAGCCGGGGGGCAGTCAGTCGCTGCGCCAGTGCGTCAATCAGTGTTTGTGTGCCCGCCTTAAACCCGGCAAAGGTCGCCCGCTGGTCGCGCCCATCCATCTGTTCGTGAACGCTGAACAGCGCGTCCGCCAGCCCTAGTTCTGCCAGAAACGCCCACTGGTCGGGCAGATAGCGGAACATGAATGCCGCGCCGTCCAGCACATAGTTGTTCTGCCGTGCACTGACGATGCTGCCACCCAGACGCGGCTTGACCTCGATCAGGGTATAGGGAATCCGCAGCGTTTCTAGTTCCCAGGCGGCTGCCAGCCCGCTTAAACCGCCGCCAATAACGACCACTTCCGGCATGGCGTTTAATACTCCAGCGACAGGCGCGCGCTGAAATCGTCATCATCACGCAGGGATGTACTTGATGCGGTGGACATCCAGTAGGTACTCAGCTTCAGGGTGTTGCCTTCACGCATGAGCAGCACATCCAGCGGGACGCCGGTCGCGTTACAGAACAGATGATGCACAGACTCAAACAGGCTGCCTTTGGGATTCTGCTCAAGTTCATCGTTCGGTTCCTGCACCCACACGCCGCGCTCATCCTGCACCAGCGTGTCGAGCATCAGCCGGGTCATGGCATCCAGCAGCGTCACCAGCAGGTGCGCACGGGCGGCACGGGCTGTGTCGTCGGCTTCCGGGCGCACAAAGCGGTTGCTGCCCAGTTCCGCCAGCACATCATAACGTTTGGGGATCGTGATATAACAATTCGCCCCCGTCGCCAGCATGGTCAGCAAGCCCATAATTTCCACACGTTGATCTTCCGCGACACTTATGCGCAGCGTCACATAACGGCACATGCCGCCATGAAAATACCGTTCCGGCACATCGTCGCCCATGCCGCGTGCTGTGATATGCCGCGTCAAAAAGACCCACAGCAGCGCCTCGCCATAGTCATCGAACAGCGGGCGCAGCACACTGCCGAGCAGCTGCTCTACCCAGTTGTCATAGCCATAGGGGTGGTCAGTCGGGACAAAGATATGTAATTGTGTGGCATTGCGCCAGGGCATGATTGCGTTCCTCACTACCTGCAAAGTCTTCACCTGAGTGGGGTTCATTCTACCAACATGCTGCCCCTGCCCCAATTGGCAATCCGCTTGAGAAGCCTGTTACAATAGCGCTAAAGACTGCGCGGCGAGTATGTGTGCTGGGGGCGCCAAGGATGGATCGTAACAAACTGCGGGAATTCGGCAGCAGGTTTATGGCGCTGCTGGCGCAATATGAGATTCAGAGCGAGGTTGTGGACATCCGCATTGTAGTTCCCCACGACTATTTTGATTCAATCAAAGACCGTTTCCCCGCCGACTCGTCAGGGGAACACGTGCTTGGTGAAAGCGGTTCCGGGTGGGTGATTTCTTTGTTGAGCAGTAAATAAGGTTAAATACATTATGGCAACCTTAGAAACCCTGATTGCCCTGCACCAAACCAGCGCCGATGCCACTTACGGCGAAGCGCAGGCACAGACAATCCGCACAGCGGATACTTACCGCATGTTAACCCCCCAGGAAGGACACGCGCTGGCGCGGCAAGCGCTGGCACGGCTGGATGCAGGCGAAGCGCATCTGGCGGGGCTGCTGCTGCGCTATCTGGCGGCTTTTGTACCGGGCGCGCTCAACGGGCTGCACGCACAGTTGGTCGAGCGCGATTTTCTCGATGCGCCGTTCGTATACTACCGGGCGGACGAAACCGCGCGTGACTTGCTGCTGCGCCGTGTGCAGCGCATGGACAGCGACATGAACAGCATGAAGGCGGACGCCCTCATGGCGATGCTGACCGCGCTGGCGTGGATTGGCGACAAGGCAGTGCAGGCGCAGTTTTACCAGTGGTGGCTGATGCCCCCGCGCTGGCGTTCGCTGCTGGCGATCCCTCCGCATGAAGTCCCGCGTGAGGCGGGCTGGCACCTGACCAAAGATGGCGAACGCCGCAACCTGGTTTATCCGCAGAGTTTTGAGCTTCAGCGCCTGCCGGACGGCGCCGATGCGCCGCCAGACTCGCCCGTGCGTGTGGCAGTGCCCTATGGCGAAACCTGCCCCTCCTGCGGTGATGCCCTGCTGACACTGTTTGACTTCGCGCTCAGCAGTCACCATCCGGTTTTTATGGGGCTGCCTGGTGAGCGCCTGCGCATCGTCACCTGCCTGCACGACATCCGCGACATGCCCATCTACACCGATGTTGATCTGCGCGGCGGCGTGCGCTGGAATGCCCGCGCCAACAAGCCGGGCGGCAGCGTGCAGGAGGCACTGTCTTTCCCGCCGGACCGCCTGGTGGTCGGGATTCAGCGCCCCGGCATTCTGGAAACCCTGGCGCAGCGCGACGAACAGGTGCTGCTGGGTGTCAGTCAGATTGGCGGGTATCCAGCCTGGCTGGACGGCGCGCTGTATCCTGCCGAGCCTTACAGCGGCAAGCCGATGCTGTTCATCGGGCAGGTTGCCACAGCCGATTTGCTGGGCGACCCCGCAGCGCCGGGCATGTATTACGCTTTTGCCAGCGAAGACGCCAGCAGCGCCGCGACGGTCTATCAGGAACGCTGAGCAGTCATCGAGATGAAAGACCCCTGTGAACAGGCTGTATGACCAATGCTTCTGCCGAACTTGTTTGGTCGAGCGGCGGCAGGGCTGGATGATGCAGGAACGCTCTGGAAATGTACACTTTCGTATATTCTGAAAGGCAGCAGATTGCTGGCAGCGATGCAAAAACTAAGCGAGCAAGATTATGTGCGAGCACGCCCGCTGCTGGATGACCTGCGGGAATACAATGTGTCGATTGATGGCGTGCTGAACAGCTTCAACCCCGGCGCTGTCTATGTGGATAACCCGGTTGACCCCCAGGTTGTGCTGCTGACCAGCCCGGAAGGCACGTATCTCGCAGGTAAAGTCCCTACGCCGCAGCAGGTGAGCGCGCTCAAAACCTTAATTGCTGACCTGATGGTTAAGCACGATTTTGAGATCATCTGGCTGCAATGCAGCGCAGTATGGGAAAGGCATTTGACCGAGCTGCTGCCTTTGCCCCCGCTGCATTTCGCGCGGCAGCACTATGTCTGTACAGCGGTAGCGCTGGACTGGCGCGCCTTTGTTCCGGCAGCCTTCAGCGTTCAGCCAGTTTCGTCTACCCTGCTCAGCCGACCAGCGCTGATAATACCTGAGCATCTACACGACTGGATGCAGGGCAATTGGGAATCCACAGCGGCATTTCTGCAACATGGCTTCGGCATGGTAACCGAAGACCAGACAGCGCATAAGGTTGTGAGCTGGTCACTCTGTGACTGCATTGGCGCTGAAGCCTGCGAAATCGGCATCCAGACAGACCCTGCCTATCGGCGGCGCGGGTTGGCGGCGGTTACGGCGGCAGCGGCGGCAGCGCACGCCCTGGCACAGGGTTTTCGTCTGGTCGGCTGGCACTGCAATGCCGACAACGCGGGATCAAGGCACACAGCGTTGAAGGTGGGCTTTGTGCTGGAACGCGAATACTTTTGCCATGCCGCTTTTCGCAGTGCAGCCGTACACTGGGCAGAGGCAGGTCATCTGCAATTGGCGCAGGGTAATTATGCCGCTGCGGCTGATCTCTTTGTCCGTGCTGCCGGCGCTGCCGAACAACCGGACTGGGGGCACTACATTCCGTTCTATGCAGCATGCATGTTTGCGCGGTTGGGAGATTATCCGGCGGCGTGGCAGTGGCTGCATCAGGCAGTTGACCGAGGCTTTGGTGACCACAGCGCACTGGCGCAAAGCGCAGCGCTCGAACCCTTAAAGGCTGATTCGGCATGGACAGCTTTGCTTGAGCGCGTCACGCAGCAGGCTGATAGCGGGTAGCCGCGCCGCAGTGTTGGGGAGGATTGCTTGACAATACCGATTGTTTTTACCGGCAGCGGGCAGGCGGTTGGCGCTGCCGCCCTGCTAGCCGATCTGCTGCCTGTGCAGTACCAACTGCTCGTGTTTGACGACCCAACCCGTTATATCGCCCGGCTGACCGCAGCGCGCCCGGCGCTGATCATCGTAGACGGCGGCGCTGCCGAGTGGCGCTTCTGGACGACGACACCCAAAACCAGCCCGGCGACACGCCGCATCCCCATTGTGCTGCTCACGGCGGACGCCGCCCAGCATGCCGCCGGACTGCGCGCCGGTGCTGATCTGGTGCTGTCGCCGGATGCCCTGCGCAGTGAGCTGCCAACGCTGCTGACAGATGTTGCCCGCGTGCCGGACGCCGCCTATCTGGAACAGTTGGACTGCGAGTGTGCGCAAGCACTGCCGCCGCGTGCGCGTGAAGGTGTTGCGCGCTTTAACGCGGGCGAATACTACCAACAGCATGACCTGTTCGAAGCGCAGTGGGTCGAAACCGAAGGTCCCGTGCGTGACCTGTACCGGGCGATTTTGCAGGTTGGGGTGGCATACTACCAGATTGAGCGTGGCAACCTGCGCGGTGCCCTCAAGATGCTGCAACGCAGCGTGCAGTGGCTTGCCGTGCTGCCGGACACCTGCCAGGGGGTAGACGTAGCGAAACTGCGCGCAGACAGCACGCAGGTGCGCGCCGAACTGGAACGGCGACAGGCTGCCGGGCTGGGACTGGACGGCTTCGACAAAACGCTGATTCAGGGCGTGCGGCTGGTCGAAGTCTGAGGCGTTTATGCGCTAATCAAACAGCACCGTGCCGCGCATCTCCATTGGCAGGCTCATCAGCAGCAGCCCAGCCAGCATCATGCCCAGAAACAGCAGCGCCCAGGGCAGCAGTCCTGGCATGGCATTGCGCCGGTACAGCCGCAGTGCAGTGCGCTGTGCCAGCAGCAGCGTCCACAGGAAACCGCCCACCAGCGCCACAACCTGCACCAGCGCGATCGTCTCCGGCGAAAAGCCGGTCAGCCCCCAGTTGGGCGCGCCGAACAGCGTGATGCGGTGATCCAGCAGGAAATTCTGCAACACCGGAATCACCGTCCAGATGCCCACCAGGAAATGAAACATATAGTGCGCAATCCAGATGCCGAACCCGATGGGCACAAATGCCGGGGCGAACGCCGCGACCGTATCGCGCAGGCTCAGCCGGGCGGCTTTTGCGCGGGGGTTGTGTCCCAGGCTGCGCGAGAGCCACGCCGCCAGCAGCACCAGCAGCAGCGGCAGCAGCAGCGTGCCCACGCCAAACAACAGCAGCAGCACCAGCGCCTCAATTGCCATATTCGACCAGCCCAGCGCGCCCAGATTGAGCGTGTCGGCGACGCCCTGCATCAGTTCGTAAACGGGCGGCACCATGCCAAAAGCGTTCATCAACCCCATAAACGCCAGGAAAATCACCAGCAGCGAGACATCCCAGCGTTTGCTCCATGCGTTCGGGCGTGCCAGTTCGCGGTTGGGTGAACGCACCAGCAGGGCAACATTGTCGTGCGGGCAGGCGCGGGCACAGTCGAGGCAGAAGGTGCAGTCCATGTTACTGCTGATTTGCGGCGCGAACAGCTCCGTGCCGCAGCCGAGTACACCACGCGGTCCATGCTCAACGCTTTTTTCTGTCGTGCCGCCGTTGGGCATGGCGATCTGCTCAATGCGGATCACCGGGGTGCTGGCGTAACTGCCGTTGATGCATGCCCTACCGACACAGGTGCGGCAGACATCCGGACTGCGCACCGTAATCTGCGCGGGCGAGGCTGTTGCATAGACAAAATTGAAGGTTCCCAGCGGACAGACATACTTGCAGAATGCCGACTCGGTGAACAGCGCTTCCAGCACAAACGACGCGGCGAAATAAAACACAATCACCCATGCCGTCAGCGCCGGGCTTGCCCACAGGTCAAGCCATTCGTAGAGGAAGAACAGCAGCAGCAGACTGGCAAGCGCCAGCCATTTGTTGCGCAGCGCTTTCGGGAAGCGCCGCCCGCGCAGGCTCAAGCGCCGGGCGAGGGTGCGCGGCAGCGTAAACGGACAGCCCATGCAGAACAGGTTGCCCGCCAGCAGCAGCGCGACGACCACCAGCCCACGATAATGCACCCAGGGGACGACGGTCGCCAGATTTTCCGCTGCTACCTGCTGCCCAGTGAAGCCGTCATAGACCAGCAGCAGCGCCAGCAGCAGCAGCGGCACTTGCAGCACCAGCCGTCCGCGTCGCCTGCGCAGCAGCCGCCCCAGCACGGGCAGGCGCAATATGTCAAATAAGCCGCTTGCGGCGGCAGTGTGCGGTGTGGCTTGAGCAGTCATCGCATAGCTTCTAATGCTAAACCGACAGGGTTATTCCAGCGTCGTCCACCAGATCAGGGGCAGCGGATCAATCGGGAGGGTGAACTCGCGCAGTGTTACTGTTTGTGCATCAAATACGTTGATGCCGCCAGTTATCGGATGGTAGGCAAGCAGTGCGTCGCTGGTTGACCACGCGGCACAGCAGCTATTTTCAGCGCCCGGCACTTGCAACAGGCTTGTGGTTTCGGTGTCATAAAGCTGCACACCCAGATAACGGGCAGCATCGTCGTAGAGCGAAACGCGCCAGCGGCGGTGCCCCCCGGCAAGATAGCGACCACTGGCAGAGGCGCTGACCCGGGAGACAACCAGCCAGTACGCATCCGGCGTATCGAAGCGCTGCTGTTCCTGCCAGCTAACGGCATCATACAGGATGAACGCTGAATCTGTACCTGCAATGAACCAGCGCCCATCCGGTGACCATGCCGCAGCGTTAAATGAATAATTCGCTGGCAGACGGTACAGCAGTTCACCGCTGGCGGCATCAATCACATGATGATAGCAGTGTGTCGTGTCAAAACACTGGAGATAGGTCATGCGCTGCCCATCCGGCGACCATGTAGCGGCGTACCAGTATTCGCCGGGCGGCTGCGCGGGAGCATCAAAGATGCGCTGGTCTATGGTTAGTTGGCGGCTGTTTGCGGTGTCCAGATCAGCGAAGTGGATGAGCAGCGTCGCGCCCTGATTCACCAGTGTAGTCATCTGGCTGCCATCTGCCGACAGCAGCATATTGCAGTAGTTCGTGTCAAGCACTATCGTTGGTTGCAGCGGCACGACTTCACCACTGCGCGTATCCAGAACAACTGGAGTCTCACCAAAAAGTACGACAGAGCTGCCATCCAGCGACCAACGCGGCGGGCAGGCATCAGGTTCATAGGCTGCCAGGGTCAACATCTGCGCAGTTTCTACATCCAGAAGCAGCAGGCTGCCGGCGTGGCTGTAGATCAGGGCATGCCGGACAGCGACACCCACAGGCGACCAGTGAAACCCCGCCAGCAGCAGACTGCACAGGCAGAGCATGCCCAGCCGGTAGCGCGCCAACCGCGTCTTACCCCCCAACCTGGAAGCCTTCAAAACGCTGTTCCACGACGGTGCTGTCTGGCAGGGTGGCGGTCACCACAATGTACCAGTCGCCGCCCATCGTCCACTCGAACGGGATACGCGCCTCACCATTAGCATCCGTCAGCACATCCTCGCGCAGCACGGGCTGCATCCCGGCGTGGTTCATGTCGCCACGCACATCCACGCTCGCCCCAACAACCGGCGCGCCAGCAAGGTCGCGCACTGTCACCAGCAGTTCGGCAGCGCCCACTGACGGAGGATCAGGCTGCACCGTCAGCATAAGCTGCGCGGCGGGAGTGGGGCTTGCCTGCGCAGAGTCGCGGCAGCCTGTAATCAACAAAATCGGCAGTGCCAGCAGCAGCAGTCCCATGAAGCGTTTGTTCATCGTCGTTCGCCAACTCTCCTGTTAGTGCAAACTGTCACAACTATAGCACACCGCCCCCCGCCGCAACAACCGGTCACATTGTTTTTGCAGGCAAATGTCGGGTAAGATTAAGGATAAGAGCGGCTGTTTAGCGTAAGGACTGGCGAGCATGAAACCGTTCCGCGTGATGACCTTCAACGTTCGCGGCAGCCTGTTTGAAATCGACGGCGAGAATGTGTGGGAACGCCGTGCAGCGCTGAATATTGCCACCATTCGGCGCTATCTGCCGGATTTGATCGGGATGCAGGAGGTGCAGTCGGGCAATCTTGCCGCCTACACGGAGCACCTGCCGGAGTACGGGGTCGTGGCGGGTCTCAGAACCGTTGACCAGGGCGATTACTTCCATCATAATGCGATCTACTACAACCGCGTCCGCTTCCGGCTGATGACCAGCGGCGCATTCTACCTGAGCAGCACGCCGGAGGTCTGGTCGCGTGATTGGGACTCGGCGCTGGTGCGTTCCGCCACGTGGTGCCGCTTCCGCGATCTGGACACCGGGCACGAATTTATCCACCTGAATGTGCATCTTGACCATATCGGCGAGGAAGCGCGGGTCAATGGCGCGCGGTTGGTGCTGGAACGCGCGCAGGCGCTGCGCAGTACTCTGCCGGTAATTTTCACCGGGGATTTCAACTCTCCTGCGTGGAAACCCGCCAGCATGCCGTCCGATCTGCCCAACGATCTGGCGTACTATGTGGATCAACCCGCAGGCAGCGTGCATGGCGTATTTACCGGGGCGGGCTGCATGGACACATTCATTGAAGCGGGGCATCATGACAGCCTGCACAGTAACAGCTTTCACGGCTTTGAGGGCGAACATTACCCGCAGCTTGGCATGCGCATTGACTGGATTCTGACGCTCGACGGCGTCCATCGCGTTGCGACCAAGTCCTGCCGCATCATCCGCGACGCCGAACCGCCGCTGTACCCCAGCGACCATTACCCGGTGCTGGCAGAACTGGTTTTTGCCTGACAACCGCTAAAAGTCGGTTCAATTTGGGCTTGTGAGGATGATGATAGTATACCACAGCACCCGCCGCGATCCTACCTTCGCGGCATTTTTTTGCCCGGCGATTTGGCGTAGACTGAGTGTAACCGTGCGCGCCGGTTAATCGTTAGCGGTTCTTCTCACCAGCAACAGGAGCAACATCATGGACGAACTGAGTGTGCGGATTGAGCGGCTGGAACCGATGCGGGTGGCGGAGGTTTCGGTGGTCAGCGCGACGCCGGAGCAGGACGCAATCAACGCGCTGCTGGACTGGGCGCGGGCGCAGGGCATTCCGCTGGAAGCAGGTGCATTCCGCTTTTTCGGCTTCGACAACTGCCAGCCAGAACCGAACCACATGTACACGACCTGGCTGACGGTCAATCCAGCGGTGGCAGCGTCGGGGGATGTGCGCCTTCGTGATGCCGCCGGGGGCGCTTATGCGGTGACGGATGTGCGCGGGGTGGAGAATATCAGCCCTACATGGAAGCGGCTGGCACAGTGGTGCCGGGAACACGGCTATCAGATCAGGGATGCGGCGGCACTGGAAGAAGCAGTTGATGTGCTGACGCCGCAAGACGATGCCGACCTGCTGCTGCGGCTGTATCTGCCCATTGCCGGATAAGCGTCAACAAAGTACCCGGTGTTCAAGGAGGGCGCGCTCCAGACAGCGTGCCCTCTGGTCTGCATAATTCTGACGTTACGCGGGTTGGCAGTTGGCTGCGTTCAGGTGATTGAATTGTTTATCACCTGTTCTTTCCTGTTTATCAGGGGACTGCGTAAGTCCTTTAATGATTACCCCACAGCGGCGGCAGATGGTTAATCTGCGCCCAGCCTTCGCCCTCCCGGACGCGCTGCGTGGTCAGTTCGCTGAAGTGCATGTCCAGCACCACGCGCTCCTGCGCCAGCGGCGGCGTGCAGAAACAGTTTTCCTCCCATGTTGCGAAGCCGTCCTCATCCAGTCGTGCTGCGGTCAGCACGCGCTGAAGTTCTTCGCCAAAGGGTTCAAACTGGCGCATCTGCCCACGATCCAGCCGTTCGCGCAGCGCTGCCAGATCGCCGGGGCGCGCACGCACAAGGTAATGTGCCATTGCAAACCTCCTCAAATAGGCTAAGAACCTATCCATCAACAGGTCTTCCCGAACAAAGAGAATTAGGCAGTTCAAGAATTTAATCGGATAACGTTTTTTGTAGTAGGTTGAAGCATGCTTCAACCTACCGATAACCTGATTATTCTCTTAAAGACCATAATCCCTTTGTCCGAGTTTACGGAGAGATACTGGATGCTCCTTTGTTGGCGCCACCGCAAGCGCTCAGGCACGCTCAGGCGTCCGGGGGCATGCTGACCGGCAGTGCTGCGCCCGCCCTAAGACCGCCGCCGTCCGCGATGGTCGTCCACCTGCGCATAGGTCGCGCCGTAGATGTATTCGTTGCCATCCAGAAAACCGTGCGGGAAGTCCATCGAAATCGCGCTGGTTTCGTCCAGTCGTTTGAGCTGTTCTTCGCTCAGGGCATAATCCAGCGCTTCCAGATTGCCCGCAAGCTGTTCTGCCGTGCGCGCGCCGAGGATCGGGATAATCTGTGCCTTGTGCTGCTGCTGGCGCACCCAGTTGACACACACCGACGCTTTGCTGTGCCCGGTTTCCTGCGCGATAGCGGCGATCTCGTCAATCAGCTTCTTGGTCTGGTCGCGCAGGCGGTCATACACGCCTGCTTTTTCCCAGCGGGTCTGCTCTGTGCTGTCGGGGTTAAATTTGCCCAGCAGCACACCCGCGCCCAGCAGCCCCCAGGGCAGCACCGCCAGATCCCAGTATTTCGCCATCGGCAGCAGTTCGCGCTCCGGTGTGCGCGCATTGAGCGAATAGGGAATTTGCAGCCCGATAAAACGTGACCAGCCGCGCAGTTCGCTGAGCATGTTGGCGGCAGACACGATGTAGGCGGGCGAGTCGGAAATGGCGATATAGTTGACTTTGCCCATGCGCACCAGATCGTCTAGCCCGCGCATGACTTCTTCAATTGGCGTCCAGTAATCCCACATGTGCAGGTAAAGCATGTCCAGATAATCGGTTTGCAGGCGGTGCAGGCTGCGTTCTACCGACTGCATCATATTCTTGCGGCTGTTGCCGCCGCTGTTGGGATCCATGCTGTCCGGTTTGGTCAGGCTGTACTTGGTGGCGACGACAAACTGTGCGCGCCGCCCATGCAGCAGTTGACCGAGAATTTCCTCGCTCGCGCCGTCGGTGTAATTCACGCTGGTGTCAATGAAGTTGCCGCCGCGCTCGCTAAACAGGTCAAGCTGTTTGCGGCTTTCGTCCAGCGATGCGCCCCAGCCCCACGTTTCCCCGAACGTCATCGTCCCCAGGCACAGTTCCGACACCCGTAAGCCGCTTTTGCCGAGCAGTTTGTATCGCATGAGCATCGCTCCCTTTATCTCGTTTATGCGCTTAAGCGATTATAACGGGTTATGGGAGTTAAATGGACTGTACAAAAGGATAGGATGTACCTGGCAGGGGGTGCCCGTTAGCGGTGGGCAAGCGTCAGGCACAGCGGCGGCGGGGGTAGGGTCGCGACTGCATGTGGCTACAACTCGACCAACTGCTGCCACAGTTCCCAGAAGGGTGGACCATCGTCGTAATACTCGCGCAGGGAGTCCCACAACATCTGGTCGGGCAGGGCGTCCGGGTGGGCGCTGCGCACCGCCCGCAGCGCGTCTTCCAGCTTCAGCCCCTCGACCTCCTTCAGCGCGGCTGTCGCAAAGGTGGGCGAACGGCTCGTCCCGGCGTTACAGGCGACCAGCACAGATTTGCCCGCCGCGTGCTGCTCGCGCACAAAATCTATCGCCCGGCGAATGGTCTCCGGGCGCAGCGCCACGCCATCCTGTACATGCACAAACAGCGTGGTAATGTCCTCGTGAGTCACCGGACGTTCCAGTTCCAGCACCGCGCCGACACCGCGCGCACGCAGCGCCTCGCCGTCTAATGCATCCACATAGCGACCCACGAACAACCAGGGACGAATTTCGATCATCAGTTGTTGAACACCTTCAAAAGCATTACGCCTATTGTGCCGCAAAACCGGCGGTTTGTCGGCGCACAGAACGTATGAATGCACAAACAATCGAGGTACAACCGCCTGGTTGTACCCCGATTACCGCTAGAACTCATGGCACATGGCAGGTTCGCCCTGCCCTGCTGCTGCCAGCAGTATGGATGTTTAGCGCCCGTCGAGCGTCAGGCTGAAACGCCCTTCGCTGCTGCCGTCCGCGATCTGGTAGCGCGTGGCGAAGATGAGATACGCTCCATCATCGGGCAGTTCAAAGACAATTTCGGAGTTGGTGTTGCCGCTGCGGATGTCGTCGTTCTGGGCGAAGGTTTCGGTGACTTCAGGATCAGCCAGAATCAGCAGGGTATCCAGGTTGCCGCTGGTGGCTTCCATCGAAATGGTCACCTGGTCGCCCGCCGCGCCTTCGAAGCAGTAGACGCGCACCGGGGTATCGTCGTCAACCGTGTCCTCGACGGTGTCGCCGTATGCGATAATTTCGATTTCGATGCCGGACAGTTCAACGTCATCACACGCTCCGGCAGCACTGCCGCTGCTGCCGCCGTCTTCCTTGCCGTCATCGCCGCCCGCGTCATCGCCTGCGTCCGCGCTCGGTCCACCCAACAGTTCGAGCGTCAGCTCATATTCGCCTTCGGTTCTGCCGTCTTCGAGGTTATAGCGCGTCACGATGATCACGAATGCGCCATCAGTCGGCAGGGTGAACTCAATCTGCGAATTGGTGTTGCCGCGTTCAATGTCGTCGTTATCGGCAAGCGCTTCTTCAAGCCCGCTGTCGGTCAGCAGCAGCAGGGTGTCCAGGTCGCCATCCGTCGCAGTGGCAGAAATGACAATTTCGTCGCCTTCCAGCCCTTCAAAGCAGTAAATATCGGTGAAGTCGTCGTCGGTGATTTCGCCGCCCGCGGTATCGCCATAGGCGATCACACCGTCTGCGTCAACGTCATCACACGCTCCGGCAGCACTGCCGCTGCTGCCGCCGTCTTCCTTGCCATCGTCACCTTCATCGCCGCCGCCAGTTGCCGAGCCGCTCGCCAGTTCCAGTGTCAGCTCAAATTCGCCTTCGGTAGTGCCGCTATCCAGCCCATCACGGGTCGAGATAATCAGGAAATTAGCATCTTCTGGCAGTGTGAATTCAACGCTTGCCTCATTGCGCCCAGTGTTCTGGACGAAGATTTCTTCAATCCGCGAGTCCGCCAGCCCGACCAGTGGGCGTAAATCGCCGCTGGTGGTGGTCATCGTAATCACTACCTCGTCGCCTTCGTTACCCTCAAAGCAGAATGGCAGGAAGAAAGAGTCATCGGTGATTTCATTACTTACCGTATCGCCGTATTCCACGAAGGGTACATTTGTACCGGCTCCGCAGAAATCCTGGGATTGGGCAAACACTGTAGGGGTGACGGTAAGTACCAGCAGCAGCAGCGCCAGCAGCACCAGAACTCGCCCATTACGGATCATCCGCAGCATAAATACGCTCCTTATTGAACCAGTGTGTTCTAGACTAAAGACTTATGGCGTGACGCCGCAGTGCGAACACGCGGCGCCATCATCATCCTACCGCAAGTCGGGGGATTGCGCTGCTAAAAGTTCGTGAAAATTCGGCGGCACCCTAATCCCCTGAGTCGGGCAGTGTGCCGCGCATTTCCACGATTTCATTGTTGTGATCCAGGATCAGAATGCGTGGTTCAAATTCGGCAGGTGGCGGCGGCGTCACATACATGAATGCCATGATGATGATGCGGTCACCGGGCGCGACCAACCGCGCCGCTGCACCGTTAAGCGAGACTTCGCGGCTGCCAGCCGGTTTGGGTATCACGTAGGTTTCCAGCCGGGACCCGTTGTCAATATCGCTGACCAGCACTTTTTCGTAGGGGTAAATGCCGCTTTGCGCCAGCAGGTCGCTGTCAATGCCGATGCTGCCGACATAATTCAGGTCAGCCGCTGTCACCACTGCCTGATGGATTTTTGCCTTGAGTAACGCAATAAGCATTGGAACTGCACTCCGTAACCCTGTGCAAGCGCATCGCGATCATAGCGCGCGCCATAGCGCATGCTGCGCGAACTGAGCTGTAACCGATTGGTGTGGGCGATTATAGCGCAGCAGCGGGCAATTCTCAGGGGTGGGTTGCGGGCAGCCCGTTGAGCCATGCTGCTAACTGCGCCTCCAGCCCATCGCGCACTGCCGCGAAAGCCGCCAGACGCGCCGGATCATCGCCTTCCACTGCTGCCGGGTCAGGAAAGCTCCAGTGAATGCGCTCGGCTTTGCCGGGGAACACCGGGCAGGTTTCGGCGGCGGCATCGCAAACAGTGATGACATAATCAAACGGCTGTGTCAGGAATTCGTTGAGGTGTTTGCTGTGCTGCCCGCTGATGTCAATCCCGCGCTGCTGCATGGCGCGAATCGCAAAAGGGTTCACGGTGGAGGGTTTTGTCCCGGCGCTGTAAACTGCCAGTCGTTCCCCGGCGAGGTGCCGCAGCAGCCCTTCTGCCATCTGGCTGCGCGCGGAATTGGCAGTACACAAAATCAGAACCTGTAACATCATCAGCATGCCCTTCAATCCCAATTGATACAATTCAGGCTGAATTATATCACGAGAACCTAGTTTGAAGCGACAAG
Organism: Anaerolineae bacterium; assembly: GCA_034435675.1. GTDB lineage: Bacteria > Chloroflexota > Anaerolineae > Aggregatilineales > Phototrophicaceae > DAOTWP01. The sequence continues at coordinate 13,926 of DAOTWP010000382.1, read as the reverse complement.
TCCTGTCAGAAAATGCTGCACGCGGGAGCAAAGCCGCCGGGCAGTCTGCTGGAAAGCCGCGGCGCGGGCGGCGGCAGGTTCAACCTGCGCCGGATCGGGGAAGCCCCAGTGCAGGAGTACGCCGCCGGGGAATGTGGGGCAGATTTCGCGCGCATGATCGCACACGGTGATGACGTAATCGAATGCCTGCCCGGCAAATTCATCCACATGGGTGGTTCGTTCGCCGTGCAGGTCAATGCCATACAACGACGCCATGGTGCGGATGGTTTCCGGGTGGATGCTGGTTGGGTGACTGCCCGCGCTGAAGGCAGCCACCTGCCCGCCGCTTTGCTGGCGCAGCAGTGCCGCTGCCATTTGTGAGCGCGCGCTGTTGTGCGTACAGATAAACAGCACACGCAGCGCAGGCAGGTGTGCCAGCGGCAGTTGCACAGCGGTCGTCCCCGCCCCCAACGCCGGATGCAGGGCATTGCCAGCCGCCTGATACTGGCTGCGCAGGGCTTCGATGTCCAGGCTGTAATAGATGTCACGAGCATCGGCATCGCTGCGGCGTGCCGTCACGACACCCTCGTCGCGCAGCTTCTTCAGGTGGTATGACACCAGATTTGCCGGTTCGGTCACGCGCTCAACCAGTTCATTGACGCGATAATCACCAGCAGCAAGCTGCATGAGCAAAGACCAGCGCAGTTCATGTGCTAACAGCTTTAGGATCTCAGGCGGAGCATCGTGTTCAGGCATCGGATACGGGTTCGAGTTGTGCTAACCAGGCAATAATTTTAGCACGAATCTCATCACGCACCCGCCGAAATTCTGGCAGCTGGTTTTCTGTATCCCCCTCGGCGGCTGCCGGATCGTCAAAAGGCCAGTATAGTTTCTGCCCGCTGCTCCACAACCCCATCGGGCAGTTCTGGTCTGCTTCTTGGCAAACGGTAATCACGTACTTTGCCTGCAAACGCCCCAGATATTCCTTGACGCTTTTTGAGTGCTGTTGGCGAATATCAATGCCACTCTCAGCCATCACCTGCACAGTCAAGGGATTGACCCCGACAGGCTTCAGCCCGGCACTGTAAACTTCAAAGCGATCGCCGGCAATGCTGCGCAGAAAACCTTCTGCCATCTGGCTGCGGACGGAATTGCCTGTACACAAAATCAACACATTCTGTTTGCGCATGCTATTTTGCTCCAATTATAATTCAATCTCATTTGCTGCAATTCATTTTGAATTATAATCTACGCAAGGCAGACTGGCAACCTGCATTCAGGCGTTAATCAGCATGTGCCGCCGCGCGCGTGCCCAGCAGCACAGACACCACCGACAGCACCGATGTGCCCGCGAGTACCCAGAGCACAATTTCCAGCGTCCCGGTTGCATCGTAAATGCTGCCCGCGATGACCGGCGCAAGGCTGCCCGCGACGATAATCCCCAGGCGCATCATGCCGCTGATCGCGCCATATTCCATCCGACCAAAATACTCCGCGACCAGCGCTGCCCGCGTGGGCGTAATCGCGCCGAAGCCCGCACCAAAGATGAACACGAAGGTCAGCACGGCGGTTTCGCTGCGGGCAAACACCAGCACCACCAGCGACACGCTTTGCAAGACAAACAGCAGTGCTGCTACCCCGCCAGGCGACCAGCGTGCCCCGGACAGGGTGAACACGACCCGCCCCGGCAGCGATGCCAGCCCGATTAAGCCTGCTGCCAGCGCGGCGAACGCTGCCCCATAACCGGAATCGATCAGATAGGGGACGAGAAAGAGAATCACGACGCTGACACTGACATCGTTCAAGCCAAAGGCGATGGTCAGCCACCAGAACACCGGGCGGCGCAGTGCTTCGCGTCGTGTCAGGCTGCGTTCCACAGGCGGCGCGGGGGCATCCCCGGCAGGCAGTGGCACACCATCGGGCTGCAAGCCCAGATCAGATGGCTGGCGGCGCAGCAGCAGCGCATGAATCGGGACGGTAATGAGGGCTAGCAGCAGTGCCAGAGTCAGCAATGCCCCGCGCCAGCCCTGTGCTTCCAGCAGGCGCTGTGCCAGCGGGGTAAAAATGATGCTGGCAAACCCGGCAATAAAGGTCAGCAGTGTCAGCGCCTGCCGCCGCCGCCGGACAAACCAGTCGGCGACCACCCAGAACGCCGGGTCATACAACACCATCGCTTTGGTGACACCGATCAGGAACCAGACCAGAAAGAAGGCTTCGACGGACTGGACAGCAGACCACGCCACGACCAGCGCCGCCGCACTAAGTGACCCCAGCGTCATCAGCAGGCGGGGTCCATACTGATCCAGCACGCGCCCCAGCCACACTCCGACTATGGCGCTGACCAGCCAAGCCAGCCCGTTCGCGCCGGTAATCTGGGCGCTGCTCCAGCCCAGTTCCTCCTGCATCGGTTTGACAAAAATCGTGAAACTGTAGAGCAGCACGCCAAACGAAACGGTTTCGGTGATCGCCAGTGCGACCACCAGCACCCACCCGTAATACAGCGGCAACCGCGAGGATAAACGCAACGAAGTGGTCATCTGTTCCCTCAAAATACGAACGGGCTTGCACCAGACAAGCCCACTCAACGCTATGTGTTTTGTTGGTTGCTCCGCAGCACCCGGTGGCTGTCATCCAGCCTGCTCACGGGAAGCGATCATGCCTGCGGACAGCAGCGCCAGCGTGCTGAAGCGCGCAGGCGCGCCAGCAGCCAGCCCCCCAATGGGTACAGGCGGCTGCGCTGGCAGCATACAGTCAGCAGATAAACCAGATGCCGCTGCAACGCTTCACGCTGAAGCACTTTGATGCGTTCATGAGCATATTGATGATTGTAAAGCATGTGCGTGCCTCCTCTTTCGCCCTGTTGGAGTGAGACGGTCTGTTCAGAGCGCGGGCTTATACGCCGTGATGCGGGCGCTGTAGATACGCGGCATGCCCGGCTGGCGCGACACAATATCTTCTGCTTCAACCTTATCCACCACCTGAATAGCGGTGAAGCCCGCCGCGCGCATCATGCCTGTATACTCGTTGACATCAATCGCCCCGGTGACACATTCTGCCCATTTGGCGGCATCGGCACGCAGTTCGGGCGTGAATTCGCCATCGGTGACAATATCGCTGATACTGACCCGCCCGCCGGGCTTGAGCACGCGCAGCGCCTCGCGGAATACGCTGGTTTTGTCCGGCGAGAGGTTGATCACGCAGTTGGACATGACGATGTCCATACTGTTGTCCTCGACAGGCAGCGCTTCGATTTGCCCCTGACGAAATTCAACATTGCTCACGCCCATTTTTGCTTTGCTGGCGTTTGCTTTTGCCAGCATATCAGGCGTCATGTCCACGCCGATGACATACCCTTCGGCGCCAACCTGCCGCGCCGCCAGAAAACAATCGATGCCGCCGCCGCTGCCCAGATCCAGCACGCGCTCGCCCGGTTTCAGCCCGGCAATTGTAACCGGGTCGCCACAGCCCAGACTCAAGCCGGTGACATCCAGCGGCAGTCCTTCCAGCATGGTGCTGTCGTAAAGCTGCACTTCACTGCTGCATCCGCAGTCATCGCCGCAGCAGCTTGCGGATTGTCCGCTGCTCTGCTGGCGTGCCAGCGCACCATAACGTTCCTGCACTACATCGTGAATCTGTTGAGTGCTGCTCATGATACTGCATCTCCCTGTTGGTCTGTAGTTTCGGTCTGATACCTGTGTAGACGCAGCAGCCCAGCAAAAGGACGCAAACTGGACAGCAGCCGATCCATCATGCGCCTCATTATTATGCGCTGCATGCATCGTCCATACAGGATTTGCAGTGCGGATAGTAATCAATTACCTTGCCCAAGCGGTCAAACTCGAAGTGGCAGCAGGCGAGCAGCATTTCGCGCAGCAGTCTGCGCCCGCGCTGCACCCGCGACTTCGCGCCGGACAGCGAAATCCCCAGGCGTTCCGCCAGTTCGCGCTGGGTCAGCCCGTCAATCTCGGTCAACAGCAGCGCCTGGCGGTAATCTTCTGGCAGCGCGTCAATCATCGCCCGCACACTACCCACCAGCCGCTGGGTGATTTCGTCATCGGTATCCTCGGTCTGCTGGATGAACAGCGGCGTGTCGTCATCCAGCTCCGTGATTCCAATCAAGGCTTTCTGGCTGCGATAATAATCATGAATGGTGTTGCGGGTAATCTGGTAGATCCAGGCTTGCAGGCGTTCTTCATCATGCAGGCTGTCGATGCTGCGATGGATTTTCAGGTAAACATCTTGCAGCACATCATCCGCAGCCTGTGTGTCCTCAACTCGGCTGCGGACAAAGCGCTCCAGACGGGTATTGAAGCTGTTCCAGACGTTTTCAACTGCGGCGGCGTCCATAAACGCGACTCCTTGATGCTCTTACCCTTTACTATAGACGATTTCGCGGTCAAAAAGACGCAAATTGGCTCTAATGCCGTACACCAGCGGGCGTGTTACTATTGCCCCAAAAGCGCTCACACTGAGGATTACGCTATGTCTGACACCCTGTTCCAGCACATTGCCGACGATATTATTCAGGTGCAGCTGCCGCTGCCGTTTGCGCTGCGTATCGTCAACTGCTATCTGCTGCGCGATGGCGATGGCTGGGCAGTGCTGGATACGGGCATTCACACGCCCGAAGGCGAGGCGGCGTGGCGCGCGGCGTGGGCAGCGCTGGGTATCAGTCCGGGGCAGATCACGCAGATTGTGCTGACGCACTGCCACCCCGACCACTACGGCATGGCGGGCTGGTTGCAGCAGCAGGCGCAGACGGCAGGTGGGCATCTGCCGCCCGTGCGCATGTCCCCCACCGAAAGCGCCTTTGCCGAAAGCACTTGGCGCAATCCACCGGCGAACCGCGATCAGTTCCTGAGCGATTATCTCAGTGCCGCCGGAATGCCTGCCGATCAGGTGCAGCCAGTCGTCGCGGGCGTGGACAGCACGCGCAGCATGACCTTTCCGCATCCTATCGAACATGACCTGTTGACCGACGACTGCCTGCGCATCGGCAGCCGCGAATTTCGCCTGATCCACGCGCCAGGGCACAGTGATGGTCAACTGCTGTTTTACGATGCGGTGGACCGGCTGCTGCTTTGCGGTGATCATGTGCTAATTAAGATTACGCCGAACATCGGGCTGTGGCCCGAAACACAGCCTGAACCCCTGCGGCGCTTTATGGAATCGCTGCATAACCTGCAAGCGCTTGATGTACGCCTGGCGCTGCCCGGTCACCGCGCGCTGATTGACGACTGGACCGGGCGGGTGAGCGAACTGCTGGGGCATCATGCGGCGCGGCTGGAACGCTGTGTCGCTGTCGTCAAAGCAACCGGGGCGACTGGCGTAACCGTCCACGAGGTCGCGCTGGGCATCTTTGAGTTCAAATACTTCACGCACCACGAATGGCGTTTTGCCATGATGGAGGCGCTGGCACATCTTGATTATCTGGCGCGGTTGGGCACGCTGCATCGTGGTCTGGACGACAGCGGCTCGTGGCGCTGGTGGGTGGTCTGACTCAGATTTCGACGAAGATCTCGTCCGCCTCAACGCTGACCGGATAGGTCGCCAGCGCCTGCGGCTTTTTGCCCAGCGCCAGCAGCTTGCGCGACCAACCGGGAAGCTGTACGCCCGCCACCCCGCGCACCCAGTCAATGTTCTCACCCGTGCAGACATTAAACTGCGAGTTGTGCCAGGGACATGTGAGGAGTTCGCCTTCCAGCTTGCCGCCCGCCAGCGGCAGCGGCATATGCACGCAGGTGCTCTGCACCGCGCAGACACCGTCTGTTGTGCGGACGATCAACAGCGGCTTGCCGTCTGCCTTGACCAGTTTGACACTGTCAACCTGAAAGTCGTTGAGTCTGCCAACCGAAACACGCGCCATTTGCAATCACCCTTTCTGCTGATTGTGCCGCAATTGCGACACACTAAAGCTAACATGTTTCCCTGAGTGGGCGATGAATATTTGTTCGTGCGCATGGGCGGAGGGCGAGCAGCACTCCCGCCCTCTCAAACCACCCCGCATGCGAGCCGCGCGTTAATCGCCGGTTTTGCGCTGTTTGGGATCGCCCGCGTGCTTCTTGATCGTTTCGCGCGCGATGACCATGCGATGCACTTCGGATGCGCCGTCGTAAATGCGGAAGGCGCGCGCCTTTTCGTACCACGTGCTCAGCGGCAGATCGCGGCTGACACCCATGCCGCCGCAGATTTGCAGTGCGCGATCCACAACGCGGTTGACTGCCTCGGCAATAAACACCTTCGCCATCGCGGTTTCCTGCCGCGCCTGGCTGCCGTTCGCCAGCAGCCAGGCTGCATTGTGCATCATCAGTCGCCCTGCCTGCAATTCGATTTCGCTGTCGGCAATCATCCACTGGACGGATTGGTGTGTGTTGAGCGCCCCGCCGAATGCCTCGCGTGTGCTGCCATACTGGACGGCGATTTCCAGCGCCCGCTGCGCGATGCCCGTCCAGCGCATACAGTGCGTCAACCGCGCCGGTCCCAGCCGGTGCTGCGCCAGCGCAAAGCCGTCACCTTCGTTGCCGAGGATGGCGCTGTTGGGCAGGCGCAGGTCTTTGTAACGGATTTCGACATGCCCGCCAAAGTCTTTTGTGCCCAGCATCGGCACATCGCGCACAATTTCGATGCCGGGGGTGTTGATCGGCGCGATGAACTGTGTGCAGCCCTTATACGGGTGAACATCCGGGTCGGTGCGCGCCATGATAATCAGGAAGTCTGCCACCTCGCCGTTGCTGGTCCACCACTTGTGCCCGTTGATGACCCACTCGTCAGCATCTCGCACGCCCACCGTGCGAATCATACGCGGGTCACTGCCTGCGCCGGGCGGCGGCTCGGTCATCGAAAAGCCGGAAAAGATTTCGCCTGCTGCCAGCGGCTTTAAATAGCGTTCGCGCTGTTCCTCGCTGGCGAACATATGCAGCAGGTGCATGTTGCCCTCGTCCGGGGCGGCACAGTGCAGCGCCAGTGGACCGATCAGGCTGCGTCCGGCGGCTTCCAGCACAGGAACCCACTCCTGAATGGTCAGCCCCAGCCCGCCCAGTTCTTTGGGCATCGTCGGCGCGAACAGCCCGGCGGCTTTGGCATGGCGGCGCATGGTCAGCACCTCCTCAACCGCCAGATCGCGCCCGGTGCGCAGCAGTTCGACTTCCAGCGGGATCACATGCTCATTGAGGAACTGGTGAATGCGGTGAACAAGCTCCTGAACATGGTCTGAAATTGTAAAGTCCATCATAAAACAACCTCTTTGGCAAAGTTAATTTAACCGCAATTAGATTCTGCCGCTGAATGATACCCATTCACATAACGCCTGTCACGCAGTCCATTGCGCAGGTTATGCGCCGGGCACTGCCCCGGCACACGACTGCGCGAAGGCAGCCTCGACAAACGCCTGCAAACGGGGCAGCACCTGCCGGGGGTAGAGTACAGGCGCGTCATGCTGCCCACCGCGAAGCGTCAGCAGTTGAGCGTTGGGGATGCGCTGCGCTGCCTGCTGCGCCTGCACATAGGGCACGAGTACGTCGCGTGTGCCGTGAATCAACAGGGTCGGGACACGAATCCGCTCCAGCGGGGGGCAAAATGTGCGTGCCTGGGCGATGTCCAGTTCATAGCCTGCCCAGCGATGGCTGGCAGGGTTGGCGCGCAGCAGGGCGCTGAGGATGTGCCGGGTGTCCTCGTCGGCAGCGCGCAGCGGCACAACGGTGCGGCGTGCTGTGCTGCTCACCACCCAATTGAGGAAGTCAGACCGCAGCGATAACGCCAGTGGCGCGAGGACACGGCGCACATAGGCGGGCAGCGGCTGCGTGATTGCCGCGCCCAGTACCAGCCCACAGCAGCGATCCGTATGGCGCAGCGCAAACTCCACCGCCGACATGCCCCCCGCCGAAAACCCGACCATCAGCACACACTCCACCGCCAGCGCATCCAGCAGCGCCGCGAACGAATCCGCCATTTGCGCCGGGGTGCTGCCGGTTTGCAGTGCCGTGCGCAGGTAGCCCGCGCGTGACGGCGCGATAATGCGGCACTGCGGGAAACGGCGCCCGGTAGCAAGCGACTGGTCATAAGCGCCCATCGCGGAATGGGCAATCAGCACATGGTGATTCCCTGTGCCCGCCAGCGCATATTCCAGCCGCCCGGCAGGCAGGTCAAGCACCTGGCTGTTCTGCTGCTGTGCCGCGACTGCCGCCTTGATTGCTTCCCGGTAGGTTGTGCGCAGCTTTAGCATGTTCTGTGCCTGCTCCCTGTTGTGTGTTTGCTGCTGCCAGCATAGCAGGAACTGTGTGGCGCTGCACATCCGTTGCTGCCCATAGACCGCCCCCGTGCGCTAAATTGGTGTTTGCTGAGGCAGTGTTCTAAAATCCCGGTAGGAGATTTTGCTGGCAGTGGATCTAGAGAGTTAATGCCGATGGATTTTGATACATTTAGGCAGCGGTTGGAAGCATATTTACAGCATCAAACCGGCGGAACGGCAGTCATCACGGGCGCACAGCAGCTTGCCGGAGGAGCATCACGCGATACGTGGAAGCTGGAAGTCGAACTGGCTGGTACGCCGCAGTCGCTCGTGCTGCGCAAAGATCACCCGACGCAGATGTTCGAGGGTGCGCTGACCCGTGAACAGGAATACCGTATGATGGACGCCGCCCACAAAAGTGGAGTGCGTGTGGCGGCTATGCGCTGGTATCACAGTGACCCGGACCTGCTGGGCAGCCCATTCTTCATCATGGATTTTGTCGCCGGGGTGTCGGTCGGGCGACAGGTGATCCAACTGCCCGAACTCGCGGCAGCACGCAGCGCACTGCCGCAGCAAATGGCAGAGCAGCTCGCGCTGATTCATCGCATGAACCCTGCCGCCTACGGCATTGATTTCCTGCGTCAGCCAGCACCGGGTAGCAGCCCCGCGCTGGATACTGTGCGCGAAACGTATCGCCTGCTGGATGACCTCGGCGTCAGCAGCCCGCCCTGGGAATTTGCGCTGCGCTGGGCAGAACACCACGCGCCCGACTGCGCGCAGCGGACCTTTATTCATGGCGATTTTCGGCTGGGGAATCTGCTGGTGGACGCGCAGGGACTGGCGGCGGTAATTGACTGGGAATTTGCGCACGTGGGCGACCCGCTGGAGGAACTGGCGTACCCGTGTATGCGTGACTGGCGTTTCGGCAATGGGCGGCTGCACTTTGCCGGGCTGAGTGACCGCGAAACCTTCCTGCGCCACTACGAGGCTTACAGCGGCAGACAGGTTGACCGGGCTGCGGTGGACTGGTGGGAAATTATGGGCAATATCCGCTGGGGCATCATCTGTATGTCACAGGCGCAGCGGCATCTGTCCGGCAAAGAACAGAGTGTCGAACTCGCCAGCCTGGGACGCCGCTCCGCAGAAATGCAGCTTGAAGCACTGCGGTTGATTGAACGCACCCACAGCGCGCTCTAGCAGCGGCAGTCATGCTGATCCGTTGTGACCTCTTGACAGTCTAAAAAATTTTGATAAACTTCAAATTAGATGTTCATCGAAATAAGGAGGCTGTATATGGACATCACTCAGCAGACTGATCTGCTGTATATGCTCAAGGCGCTGGCAGACGAACAGCGGCTGACGATGCTCGGCTTGTTGAGTGAGCGTGAATATACGATCACTGAACTCGCGGAACGCCTGAAGCTGACCGAGCCGACCATCTCGCACCATGTCAGGAAGCTGCGCGAAAGCGGGCTGGTGACTTTGCGCATGGCGGGCAACCAGCATTTCTGCCGGACGAATGAGTCGCGCATCGCCCGCTTCAAGTCCTATGTGGCGGAAATTGACACCCCACCCACTGCGGAACGCGCCAAAGACTCGTCAGACAATGCCTGGATTGACGCGCTGGACTGGAGCGACGAGGACAAGAAAATCCTGCGCAGCCATACCTTCGATGGCAGGCTCGTAAGGATGCCGGTTAAGGACAAGAAGTGGCTGGTAATCCTGCGCTGGGCGGCAGCACGCTTTGAGCCGGGTGTGCGCTATTCCGAAAAAGAGGTCAACGCTATCCTGACCGAAATCAACGCGGATTACGCAACGCTGCGGCGCAGTCTGGTGGAATACGGTTTCATGCGCCGGGAACGTGGTGGTGGTGATTACTGGCTGGCAGCGGAGGAGGAGACTCCGGCATGAACAGTGTGCCGTTCAGCGCAATTGCCGATGAGTTCCTCGCGCTGGTGCATGCGCAGGTGTGGTGCAGTGTCGCGACAATGGACGCGCAGAACCGCCCCCGTTCGCGAGTGCTGCATCCCCTGTGGGAGAACCACAGCGCGGGCACGACGGGCTGGATTGCTACCGGGCGAGCAAGCCTGAAGGCAAAGCATCTGGCGCATAATCCGCAGGTCAGCCTGTGCTACATGAAAGACCCGCTTAAGCCGGTTTATGTGGACTGCCACGCGGAATGGGCAGACGACCCGGCGGAAAAACAGCGTTTGTGGACACTATTTGGTTCAACGCCACCGCCGCTGGGGTATGATCTCGCGCCGTTCTTCGGCAGCGTGGACAGTCCCGGTTATGGGCTGCTCAAGCTGACGCCCTGGCGCATTGAACTGGCAGATTTGTTCGGCACGCCCCGTGTCTGGCGGGGGTAACACCGGGTTGGTCTCCCTCAAGAACAACCCGGCAAATTCGAGTTACGCGCGGGGCAATGCTGCTCTGCCTGTTGATCAATTCTCCCCTCAATGTGCGCATGCCGGGTGAACAAGGGGTTTAGCCCCTTGTCCGGCAGGCAGCCTTCTGCTGGCGGCGTACTGTACCCGGCGTTCGCTGCACTGACTCGCTGCTGCCCGGTGCCATAGACCACCCAAACGATATGTTGTATCAATATAGCGAGAGTGTTATTTTGGCATTAAAGCTGTTTTAACGATCCAATTCGCTGTTTTAACAACAACTCCTTATCTTCTGTAAAGTCGCACGCATTTCTTGATCTCCACTGTAACCTGCCTCGCGCGTGACAAAACTATCGTTCATAAGCAGTCCGCAAAATGTGTTCAGGAGCAATTCTATATGGTGAGACGTACTCGTAACCTGGGCGTCGCCGCATTTCTAGTGAGCGCTCTGCTGCTCACGCTGGTGCCGACCTTCGCGCAGGCTGATGGACCCGTAGTCCGGATTCTGCCGATCAATCAGGCGCAGTTCCTGCCGGGGACGTACTTCGACCTGCGCGTTGAAGTAGAAGCCGCGAGTCTGCCGGAAGATTTTGCCGTCACCATCAACGGAGCAGCAGTCGGTGAATTCTTCGGTGTTGAAGGCACCGAAGAAGCATGGGAATACGGCGGGCGTGTGGCGCGTTATGTCGCCGAAGGCACCCCGGCAGCCGATTTCAGCGTCGACTCCCTGGCGGGTGAGTATTATAACTCCGCGCTGGGAGTGGCAACCATCAGCGTGACCGATGGCGTCGTGACGGCTGAAGTAGGCGGCGAAACCGCGACTCTTGAACCCACCGACAACCCGCTGGTCTTCACTATTGTGGGCGGTCAGGCGGACGGGCTGGTGCTTACGTTTGGTCTCACGGCAGATGGTGTCCTGACCGGTTTCGATGTTGCCGGACAGCAGTTCGGTGTGCTGACCAGCCTGCCGAACAAAGTGAGTTCGGTGATCTGGCGTGGTGTGCTTGCCCCGGCAGCCGGTGAATACACGGTGGAAGTTACCGCGGGCGGCGCTGCCCACAGTGTCACCTGGACAGTGCGTGAACCGCAGCCGGGCGATGCGCGCAACGTGATTCTGTTTATTGCGGATGGTTCGTCGGTGGGCTTCTGGTCCGCAGTGCGTGTCGTGTCGCGCGGTTACCAGCAGGGCACGCCCAATGATTATCTCGTTTTCGAAACTTTTGAATCGATTGGTCTGGCGGCGACCAGCAGCGTGGACTCGCTGGCAGCAGACAGTGCCAACACCGCCAGCTCGCTGAACACCGGGCACATTGGCAGCGTGAATGCCACCGGCGGCTACAGCGACACCTCGCCGAATGCGCTGGATGATCCGCGTGTGGAAACCTTCGGGCAGATCGTCGCCAGCCGCCGCGGTATGTCGGTTGGTGTGGTGACCACCTCTGACTGGACCGACGCAACCCCGGCGGCAGTGTGGGCGCATGGGCGCAACCGCAGCAGCAGCAACCGTGCCGCGTATGCCGCAATGGCGCTGGATGGCGGTCCGCTCCCGTGGCCCTACATGCAGGATGGCATGGGCTTGATGCCGCAGGTGATTTTTGGCGGCGGCGGGCAGTACATGATCCCGAACACGGTTGACGGTTCGCGTCGTGGCGATGACCGTGACCTCTTCGCAGAATACGAAGCGGCAGGCTACACCATCGTGACGTCCCGCGCGGAAATGGACGCGGCGATGGCAGAAAACCCGGAGCGCGTACTGGGTATCTTCCACAACGCCGACATGAACGTCTGGCTGGATCGTAACGTTTACACGGACAATGCCGCTGCATTCCCGGATCAGCCCGGTCTGGTCGAAATGACGATGGGCGCAATCGGGGTGCTGAGCCAGAACCCCAATGGCTTCTATCTGGAAGTCGAAGCCGCCAGCGTGGACAAGCAGCTCCACCCGATGGACTTCGACCGCGCCATCGCCGATGGTATCGAGTTCGAGCGCGCGATTGCCGCCGCTTATGAATGGGCACAGCAGAACGCGCCGGACACCCTGATCGTCGTCACTGCCGACCACAGCCATGCCACGGATGTGTGGGGCACGGTCAATGTTGAACGCTTTAACGCTGCTACCGATGATGTGGGTCGCCGCAACGCGATTGGCATCTACAACACTGCTGTATACCCGACCTACGAAGATGCCGATGGTGACTTCTACCCGGATGACTGGTCACCGAGCATTGTGCTGGCAATCGGCAAGTCCGATGCACCGCCCTTCACTGAAGACTTCCAGGTGAGCGCTGTGCCGCGTTCGCCCTCGATTACCGATGATGCCGGTAACTGCGTGGACAACCCCGAAGACGACCCCAACGGGCTGGCGCTGGGCGGCAACCTGCCTGCCAACTCCTGCAGCAGCGTACACACGGTTGCTGAAGTGCCCGTATACGCCACGGGTCCCGGCTCGGCGTTCTTCACCGGTGTTTACCACCAGCGGGAAATCTTCTTCGGTATGGCAGCGGCGATTGGTCTCGATCCTGCCGCAGAAAATGGGATGATGGCGCGCACACCCGATCTGGTTCCCGCAAACAGCGGTATCCCGTCGGAAGTGGGCAGCGCCGGGCTGCTGCTGATCGGTCTGGTAGGTGGCTATATGCTGGCTCGCCGCCGCCAGAAACCGGTGACCGCGTAACACAAGGCAACGTCGCTGCATGTGGGGTGGCTGGTGTTCACCCCACTGGTGCATCACCGCTACAGACTCACCGGGACATGGCACACCGTGTCCCGGTGAAGTCTAAACAGCGTGATGCGCTTGTCGGGGCGTGTCAGCGTTCAGCACAGAGTGTCTATCCGCGAGCGTCGCCAACGCAGCATTCCGCATTTATAATCCAGCAAACTATTGATTGACAACCAACACGTCCAATGTGTCTACTGAGGTTGACCATGAAATCCCGATTACAGCGTTTGGCAGCATTATTCCTGGCTGCTGCGCTGCTGGCAGCCTGCGGAAGCGCCGAGACGATCCAGCGCGTGACTCCGCTGCCCGTTGAGAATACCACGGACGCCAATGCCGCCGCTTCTGTGTCAACGACAGTGCCCGCTGTCGCCAGCCCGACCCCAACTCTGTCCGCCTTCGGGATGCTGGCGCAGAGCGCGCCACCCACCGCAGCCCAGGCAACCCCAACCCCCTGGAACAATGATCTGCCCGCCGGCAGCGCCCAGACGATAGCCTCTGCAACCGATGCCGCTTTGCAGCCCACTGTCACGGATCCGATGACCTTTGACGAATCCCCGGTGCCGCTGCGCTTCAGCGAGATGTACGACCGCTACGATATGCGCACGGGCGTCGTC
>DAOTWP010000381.1:0-14782 GCA_034435675.1 Anaerolineae bacterium | reverse complement strand
CGGGCTTGAGGCGCAGCCTCTGGATGACCGCCGGGTCAAACGGCGGCAGTCCATGTGTGCCCGCCAGTTCACGGTAAGCATAGATCAACTGGTCGCGACTGTAGAGTTCTTTGCCATCGCGGGGATGCTGGCGCAGCAGGCGGTTGAGCCAACCACGCGGCATTTCCTCCGCTTCGATGATGTGCGCCAGAATCGCCAGCAGTACCTCACGGTGTTCGTTCAGATTCAGCGGCGCTTTGTAAGCTTGAAACATGCTTCCTGCCAATTCTATGGATTTGCTGACAACTGGATTGTAACAGACTCCGGCAGGTCAACGTAGGTCTGGCTTGCTTCCCCAATGACGTAGAGCCGTTCCCCCGTTTCCTGACGATACAGCCCAACACGCGCGGTATAGCTGCCCCGCGGAATACCCGCGAAGATGTGCACATCCAGCACGAATTCGCCCGGCAGCCACAGACTCGTCGGGTAGCCGTTGTCCTGCGGCATGACATCGCGCTGGCGGATAATCTGCCCCGTGCTATCCAGCAGATGCACGAACACATAATAATCGAATCCGACGACGCGGACAGACTGCCAGACCAGTTCCAGCCGGACACTGCTGCCGTCTGTTGTCAGGGTGTAGCCATACAGGGCGATATCCTCTGCTGCGGCATCTGCGCCGAACAGGGCAGTGGTGCGCTGCATCACAGGCGGTGCGTTAAGCAGGCGCGGTACACCAGTAATTTCCAGCGTGCCGAGTTCCAGTTCGACGGTATCCACCCGCAGCACCAGCGCATAAACACCGCCGGGCAGGTCACGCGGCAGTGCCAGCCGCAGATGATCCACGACCAGTTCGCCGGGCAGCCATTGATCAGACGGATAGGTATTGTTGACTGGCGCACTGTCGACCAGCATGGTTTCGCCCCCATCGGCGGTGCGCAGCAGCGCCTGCACACTAACAGCCGCGCGAGGCTGGTCTGTGGAAATTGCCTGCCAGTACAGCGTTTGTGTGAAGGTTTCACCTGGGCGGAGCGCTTCCGGACCAGGCTGCCAGCCGAGCAGCCGCACACCGGGGGCGACATCCACCACTGTGCCCACGTGTGGCGGCAGCGCGTCCGGCGGTGGGAAATTGTTCGGGCGGATGACCTCCAGCGTGCCGATTACCGCTTCAAACCCTGCCTGCCGGTTTTCTTCATCCACAAAAGCGACAGGGGTATTAGTTGCGCGATCCGCCCAGCCGAGCCGCAGTGCGTAGCTGCCCGGCGGTGTGCCCACTGGGATTCTCACGCGCATACGTTGCATCAGCACGGCTCCGCGCTGCCATGTGTGGGTGTCTACCAGCAGCACATCACTGCGAAAAAGCTCAATGCCGGTTGCGTCTGTCAGGCGCAGAGTCGGTGTCAGGTTGGTGTAGGGCGGCGGCGTGTCAATCTGCCAAAACATGACAATGTCGCCGTGACCATCGGGCAGCAGCGGTGTTGACTGCGTACCCAACAGCGTCATCCACAGGCTGCGCACGGGCGTGCCGCTATTTGGTGTGAACTCCGGCAGCGGCGTATCTCCTGGCAGGCGAAATGCCTGAAACGCGGGCGCGCTATCCGGGGCAAGCGGCAGTACTGCCACTGCGCCCGGCTGTAACCAGCGCTGCCAGTCCTCCGGTGGGGGGGCACTGCGCGGAAAAACATACAATCCCGTATCGCCCGGTGGTGCGCGAAACAGACTGTCTGTGCCCAACCATGTTATCGGCGGCACTGCCTCAATCATCACGGTAGGATGTTGGCGGTGTTTTGCTCCCAGATAGACATGCGTGCCATCACTTCGCGGTTGGTCTGCCAGCCACAACGCTGCTGCGTGCAGGTCTGCATCCGTTTCGATAAACAGATCGGTGCGCGCCGCCCAGTTGAGATAAATGCTGCCCACCAGCGGCGCACCCACCAGCAGGGTGAGCGCCGTGAGCGCAGCAAACCCGCGCAGCTCCGCCGAAGCCCTCTGCGTATTGGGGGTCTCCGCCGTAGGGGAGGGTCTCAGACCATTCCCGGCTACACCAGCAGTGTTTGTACTGTCGCGCCGCCGTGTGTAGACAGCAAGCAGGCGGTTGTAAAGCGTTTCGAAACCGACTGCCACCAACAGGAAGATCAGCGGCACCATGCCCAGGGAACGCATGTGGCTTGGTGGAAACCCGCCGACCGAAATGACACTCGGCAGCACCATCAGCGGTGACAGCAGCAGCAACGCATAGGCGCTGCGTTCGCTGGCGCGTCCGGGGCACAGCAGTCGCCAGCCCGCCACCGCCAGACCCAGCAGCAGCAGCAAGCCCTCCGGCGGTGTGAAATAGGGTCTGCCGGGAATGTTATAGCGCAGATACGGGTCGCCTTCGATGAAGAACATACGCAGATGCAGCACGATGCTGTCCCACAACGAAACTGCCTGCCCCGATTGTGTGACTTCTTCCAGCCGTCCCCAGAACACATCCGGGCGCTGAAATGCATAGACGATCATCGGCAGTGCCGTCAGCAGCAGTGCCGCGAAAAACAGCACCCCCTGCGGCAATCGTCTGCGCCACTGTGCGCGATCCAGCCAGAGCAGCAGCAGCCCGCCCAGCCCTAGCCAGAACGGAAACAAACGCGACGCCATGTAGGTGTACAGCGTGCCGCCAGCGACGCAACCGCCCAGCAGCAGCCAGACCCAGGCGCGCCGTCGGGCATTCAACCCGCGCCACAGAAACAGCAGCGCCAGCGCCTGCATGGTTGGCAGGCTGATGGCGCGGAAAATCTGGCGGCTCTGGAAGATTTGTGGGAAAGACAGTGTCATCAGCACGCCGGCGACAATGCCAACAATCACGCCGCGCCTGCCAGGGAACATGCCGCGTCCCAGCCCCATCGCGGCGGCAATGCCCAGCAGACCAATCATCGCACTGGAAAAACGCAGCGTGAACAACCGGTCACCGATTAGCTGAAACAGCGGCGCGTTAAGGTAAAAATACAGTGCCTCGCGCCCCTGATAGCTGTCCACAATCGGGAAATAATGCGCCCCGTGAAAGGCGATATTGCGCACCACAATCATCTTGACGGCTTCGTCGTAGTGGGGTCCAGGGGGGTAAAGGTGCAACTGCCACAACCGCAGCGCTGCTGCTACAATCAGGACGATGACCGCCAGGAGGAGAAACTTCCGTTTCATATCCCGCCTTATATTCATCCAACACTGTATATCATACCTGTGAAGAACGATTTTATGAACCCGGTAGCTATTCAGGCGCTCAACGCCATCAACCGTGCGTTTTATCATGTGACCGCTGCGGAATTTGACCGGACACGCGGCAGCGCATGGGCAGGCTGGGAGCCTCTGCTCGCCCACTTGCCCACCGTGTCGCCCTCTGTACCCCTGCGCACGCTCGACGTTGGCTGTGGCAACGGGCGTTTTGGGCTGTTTCTGGCACAGCGCTTAGCACAACCCACGCTGGACTATCATGGGATGGACAATAATCCTGTGCTGCTGAACCGCGCACAGACAGCACTAACCGGCTTGCCGGGTGTCAGCGCCCGGTTGGAACTGCACGACGTAGTTGAGCATCCGCCGACGTGCGGAGATTATGAACTCGTAGTTGCTTTCGGGCTGCTGCATCACATTCCAGGCGCTGCCAACCGCCAGGTGCTGGTGCGCGCGCTGGCAGCACGGACTGCTCCCGGCGGACTCCTGGCCTTTGCCTGCTGGCAGTTCTATGAGTTTGCCCGCTTTCGAGAGCGCATCGTCCCCTGGGGCGACGACCTCGCCGCGCAAGTCGAGCAGCACGATTACCTGCTGGACTGGCGGCGCGGAGAACGTGCGCTGCGTTACTGCCATTATGTGGACGATGCCGAATTCTCCGCGCTCGTTGCTGCCGCAGATGACTGCACCCTGCTGGTGGATTACCGCGCCGATGGCGAGGATGGTCGTGCCAACCGTTACTGTCTGTTGCGACGAAAGGAACCCGCGTATGTTTGATCCTCTGTTTGCTGGCAAGCTGGTTCGGCTTGCCGCACCCCAACCCGAAGATCGCAGCCTGCTTGCCGCATGGTCGCGTGATGACGAATACATGCGCCTGCTGGATGACGACCCGGTGCGCCCGCTGAGTGAGAGTGCCTACGGGTTTCTGGACAACGCCAGTTCGCACGACAGCACCTATTTTCATATTCGCACGCTGGCAGGCGGCCGGATGATTGGGTTCTGTGTGCTGCACAGCATCAAGTGGGCAAGCCAGAGCGCAGAGTTGGCGATTGGCATTGGAGACAGCGATTACCGGGGCAGTGGCTGCGGCACAGATGCCCTGCGCGTGCTGCTCAATTATGCATTTGACGAACTCAACCTGTACCGCGTGGGGCTGACGGTGCTGGCGTACAACAGCCGTGCTATTCGCGTGTATGAACGCCTCGGTTTCGTGCGTGAGGGCGCAAAACGCGATGCAGTGCAGCGCGCCGGGAAGCGCTATGATCTGGTGTTGTATGGCATCCTGCGCAGCGAATGGCAAGCTGCGCGACATCAGCCGTAGACGCAGCCTTCCAGGCGGTAGGGTTCCGTCGGATTGGCCAGCTTTTCCGGCTGGCGCAGCGCATGGAAGGTCCCGAGCACCGCGAGTACGCTGTCCAGCGCATCCCCGCCACTGTTCGCAATCAAGCGTTCACGCAGCGCTGGCGGGATGTGCAGCGGCTCACGGGCGCACAGCGTGTCGAGAATCTGCGCGCGCACGTCGTGCAGCCGTTTACCCTTGTAAGGCATGTACAGCCCTCGGCGTTTAAGTACAGTTGCCGGGCAGACTTCAAGCAGCAGCGCTTTGTCTGCGACAATCGTCTGCATGGGCAGCACTCGTGCCGCGTCCGCGCGCACCAGCGGTGCCAGGACATCCCGCATGCCGTAGAACGTCTGGCGGTACATGCGCAGGTTATAGGCACAGAAGGGCGTCGCGCTCTCGCGGTCTGTTTGCCGTTTGAGTTCGCGCCCGCTGGTGAGCTTGCGGCAGTGTTCACGGAACTGGTCAGGCGTAGGGTAATCGTCAGGAAACGCGCCAGCAAAGTCTGCCCATGTTTCGTACCGTAGTAGGGGCTGCGGCAGGCTGAAAGGGAAGTCCAGCCCAAAAACACCATCGCGCGCCTGAGCAATAAACTTGCGCAATGCCGCCAGTGCCGCGTCGCGTTCGGCAGAAGCTGTTGGGAACTCTGCGACTGCAAAACAGGACTCTATTGTCAGATGATCCTGATTTGATCGTCCCTGAGCAATCCAGAGGTATTTGCCGGCATCGGCTGCACCGCTGAAATCCACACCATAAAGGGTTCGATTTGTCAGCGCACCGTGATAGTTATTAAGGGTGCGTTCAGATTTGTGCGTTAGCATAACATTCGAGGACTGAGGTTGATCGCTTTGCATTTACGCTATGCTATGCCTGAAGGCTATAAGCAGAATTACACGAGTATCACTATGTTAATCATCAAGGAAACGCTCACCGGAACCGTGCTGGCAGCCGGTCAGGAAGGCAGCCACGCGCGGGTTTTTGAAGGCAATTGGTATTTTTCACCCGATGTCGTTGACACGACATACCTGCGGGTCACGGAGCGTACCTATCGCTGCCCGTATAAGGGGCTGTGCTACTGGATTGACCTGCAAACCCCCAACGGTGAAGTGCAGAATGTCGGCTGGGTGTACACTGAACCGCTGCCGGATTACGAGTTTATCAAGGATCAGATTGCCTTTTATGCCCGCGATACGGCAGGCACCAGCGCGGAAATGCGCTAGCATCCTGCTTCAGCGACGGAAATCCACCCGCAGCGGTGTTATGGCGCTTTTTGCCGGGTATGTCAGGGCGAGATGATCAATGGTGAACTGCCAGCGAAAATCACGCGCTGCCAGCAGGTTCACAATCTCAGGCAGTAGTTCCCTGCGATCCTGAAGGCGTGCGATGGTGATATGCGGACGCCAAAAAGGAGTCGCGTAATAGCCTGGGGTTTCACCTGTGGAGTAGGGCGCAACCGCCGTAATCAGCCGCTGCTGAAGCTCAATCAGCTTAATGCTGCGTACAACAGGAACATGGATTACCGGGCGCGTACCCGTAAAGATGCCCAACCCGTCTGTGCGCACAATGAACGGCTGCGTTTCGTGTGCGATGCGCGCCAGCAGCGCTTCTACGTACGGCAGATGATAGCTTTCTGCCAGATGATAAGTGATGTGTGGCAGATTGTAGCCATCTTCAAAACCAAACGTGGTGCGAAGTTCTTTCCACACAGCCACCACCTGCTCGGCGACAACCTGTGGTAACGCCGTGAAAATAAAGGGCAGGTCAATCCGGTCATTCGCTTTTGGGGATGGCATAATTTTCCCGCTGGCTGCGCGGCAACGCGGAAGGCGAGGCGCAGCACACCCCGCCCCTGTCCGACAGCAGGCTAATATTTTTTGACGATTGAACGGTAGACAGCAGGCTGGCGATTCTGGATGAACTGGAATTCCTCGCGGTATTTACGCACCGCATCCAGATCAATCCGCGCGACGGCGAAGCCTTCCAGCGGCGCGCCCGTTTCCGGGTCGGTTTCATCCGCCAGCGATGCGTAAATCTGCCCGCGGGGACCGACCACCATGCTTTCGCCGCCAAAGTTCAGCGTGATGTCTTCGCCGACACGGTTTGCCGCTGCCACGAACACAGCATTCTCGTAGGCGCGGGCGCGGACATACGTCTTCCACTCGTCAATCTGCGATGCTTCCCAGTTGGCGACCACGCAGAGCATATCCGCACCTTCCAGCACAAGGCTGCGGGCAATTTCCGGGAAGGCAAGGTCATAGCCGATCATCAGCCCGATACTGCCCACTTCGGTTTCGATTACGGGCATGCGGTAGCCTTCGCGGAACGCCATGCGCTCTTCACCGCGCAGGTGAATTTTGTTGTAAACATCCAGCAGTTCGCCTTCTGGACCGACGATGACAGCGGAGTTATACAGCACGCTTTCAACACGTTCTTTTGTGACCATGCCAAAGGCGATATACACGCCGTATTCGTTCGCGCGTTGTGCCATCAGGTTGATGGTGGGACCCGGCACACGCTGTGCCAGTTCGGTAAAACGCAGCCCCAGTTCGTAACCACTGGTGATTAATTCGGGGAAGACGATCAGGTCTACCTTTTGCTGAGACGCAATTTTGGACACCATCTCGGACATTTTGACGAGATTTTCTTCCGCTTCGCCCAGGCGGGGTTTCATTTGCACAATCGCAACGGTCACTTCACGCATGAGGTAAGATGTCCTTCTGATTGAATAGTGCTGACCAGATTACAGGCAATTGTAACTGCTGATGTGGATTTTAACAGCGCTCAAAGCGAATCAGTCAGCAATTGGCGGGTATATACACCCCAACCACCGCGCCTGTCGCTCATAACTGGCGCAAGTGATCCAGAATCTGCTGCAACTCCTGCGGCAGTGGCGCTTCAAGACACAGGCGTTCCTGTGTGATCGGGTGATCAAAACACAGCCGTGCCGCGTGCAGAAAATGACGTTTCAGCCCCAAACGCTGCTTGCGATAGCCGTAGACCTTGTCCCCCACTACCGGGCAGCCAATAAACGCCATATGCACCCGGATCTGATGCGTGCGACCAGTGAGGATTTTGACTTCGACTAGGACCTGCCCATCCCGAAACTGCTCCAGCACGCGGTAGTCCGTACTGGCGGGTTTGCCCCGGCGCAGCACCGCCATGCGTTTGCGCTGTTCAGGGTCGCGTCCAATCGGCGCGTCAATCCGCCCGGTGCTGGTTTCAGGCGTCTGTTCCAGCAACGCCAGGTACGTCTTATCGGTGCTGCGGGCAGAAAACTGCGCCATCAGCGCCCGCTGGATTTCCGCGGTTTTGGCGACCACCAGCAGCCCGCTGGTATCCTTATCCAGGCGATGCACAATGCCCCGGCGGCGCGGGTCATAGGGCATTGCCGCGATCTGCGGGTAACGCGCCAGCAGCGCATTGACCAGGGTGCCGGTTTCGTTGCCATCGCCAGGATGCACAACCATGCCTGCCGGTTTGTTGACTACCGCCAGCACATCATCGTTATAGAGGATTTGCAACGGGATTTCCTCTGGCTGGACATACTCGTCGGTGAGTGGTGCGGGCAGGCGCACACGCACCCGTTCACCGCCGCGCAGCTTGATGCCCGGTTTGGCAGGGCTATCATTCACGGTCACCTGCCCGTCCTTGATTAGTCCCTGAATCTGTGTGCGAGAAAGCGTTTCATATTCCTCAAGCACCTCAAGCTGCGCCAGAATAAGCTTATCCAGGCGCTCGCCGGAATCCTGAACCTGAAATTCCAGTAATTTGTCGTCAGTCATCGGATCATTTCTGCATCGAACAGGTGAGCAATGATAGCACAGGTAACGCTCGGCTTCAATCCAGGCGCACATGCATCCGCGCGGGCAAAAGCGCCCGCCGCCAGCCTTTGCATTGACACTGCAACAAACCTCGCTTTATCATCATATTATGGCGATAAACAATCATGACCTCCATTATAAATGTACAGGCAGCGGACCGGATGTCCTGCTGATTCATGGCTGGGGCAGTTCCGGGCGCATGTGGCGGCGGCTGATGTACGGTTTGCAGCATCAGGCGCGTTTCTGGGCGGTTGACCTTGCCGGATTTGGTGCATCACCCGGTACAGCAGACCTGCCGCCCGATGTTGAGATGCATACAGAAATGCTGGCGGCGTTTTGTGTGCGGCACAACCTGCATCCCCATGCCATTATCGGGCATTCAATGGGGGGTATGCTGGCGCTGAAACTGCTGCTCAAACTGCCGCAGCTTTCCGAGCGCTTTGTGCTGGTCTGCCCAACAGTCACCGGACGTTTTGGTACTCTGGGCATTGATCGCTGGTTTGCCACCGACTTTGGCAGGTCTATGGTTTCCCGTGCCCAGCCCCTCTGGTCGCTGGCGCAGGCTGATCTGCTGGCAAAGCTGCAGGCACCGCGTTACGTGGACAACGTGCTGGCGCGGGCGCGGATTGTGCGCGATTTCAAGCGCGCCAGTTGGGAAGCCTCCGCGTTTGCCCTGCTCAGTATGGCACGCGAGAATCTTGCCCCCCGCTTGCATACGCTGAGGCAGCGCGGGTTGGTGGTGGTCGGCGGACGCGATACCACTGTACCGCCGGATGAAGGGCGACTGGTTGCCACGCTAACCCCCAATGCGCGGTTAGTGGAATTTGCCCGTTCACATCACCAGCCGTTGGACGAAGAACCGGAGCGTTTTTTGCGCGTGGTAAGCGCATTTTTGCAGGACCTGCCCCCGGACACCGCCGATCCAGCGCACGGTGGCGTTGTTCCCACACAGACTTGTGGTAGAATCAATTCAATTTGAACTGCCATTATCAACAGGAGGCGTTTTCTGGACTCTCTAGACCTCGCGCGGTACATTGTAAATCTTGTGGAAGACAAGAAAGCGGAAGACATTGTTCTCCTCGATCTGCGCCCCAACGTAGTCATTGCTGACTTTTTCGTGATCTGCAACGGCTTAAGTGATCGCCAGCTCAAGGCGATTCAGGAACATATTCGTGACAGCGTCAAGGAAACCCGCCAGCGGCTGCCTTTTGCGATTTCCGGCACACCGGAAAGCGGCTGGGTGCTGATGGATTACGGCGATCTGGTTGTTCACCTGTTCATGCGTGAAAAACGGTTGTACTACGACCTTGAGGGACTGTGGCGTAAAGAAGCTAACGTGCTGTTGAGCATCCAGTAGTGCGCGACTGCCGCACGGTGTGGGGATCTACTCAACAATGCAGACCTGCCGGGGCACAACAGCAGCAACGTGCGCTGCGCCCCAGCAGGGTCTGAGCGTCCATTTATAAACCAAACAAGGGGGTTAGTCCCTTTGTTCAGGGAGATCGGTCTAAGCCAAAGTGCGAAATTCGCCCAGGTAACGTGAGTACTACACAGGCGCACTTTTGGGCAGCTAACCCTGGCACAGCCACCCGAACAAGCTTGGTAAGTTTCATCCGGATGGTAGCTTGGGAATAGGATCTAAGCGATTACTCGAAGATCCAACCGTCGTTATTGCGCGACCAGGTGATTAACTCCGCTTCGGCGAAAAAGTTAGCGACCTCAATCTGCCCATTTTCGACGCTGTCCGACCCGTGAACGAGATTACGCCCGACTTCGAGAGCGAAATCCCCGCGAATCGAACCGGGCGCAGCTTCGTGCGGGCGGGTTGCGCCAATGGTATTACGTGCGTTTTGAATGGCGTTGGTGCCTTCCAGTGCGATGACGACCACAGGACTGGACGTGATGTAATTGACCAGTCCTTCATAGAACCCCTTGCCCTGATGAATCGCATAGTGCTTTTCTGCCAGCGCGCGCGATACCTGCATAAACTTCATGCCGATAATGCGCAGCCCGCGCTGTTCAAAGCGCTTGATAATCTCCCCGATCAGTCCGCGCTGGACGGCATCCGGCTTGATGATGATAAGCGTCCGTTCCACGTTAATCTCCTGTTCAATGGTTGTCAGACACAATAAACGGGTCTTGTGACCCGTTTAGAACGCTTGCGTTTGTCCGCTCGTCAGCCGGATTATAGCAGATTGAGCGCCTTGCGATAAGTATCCAGCGCATCCTGAAGCTTACCCTGGCGCATCAGCGCATCGCCCATGACGCGGTAGACTGCCGGGTTTTTGGCATTCCGCTGCACCAGCGTCGTCAGATCCGTCACAACGGCGTCAAGCTGGGCATTCGCCCGGACAATTGTTTCGTAATCGTGCAAACTGCCATCGAGATCGCCTTCATTCGTCTTGGACCGCGCGCTTTGCAGCACTGCTGCGGTGTCAATGCGGACACCCTGAGGTACGACTGCCGCCGGGCGTGGTGCGGGTACGGGCGGGGGGGGCGGAGCAGGCGCGGGCAGTGGCGCAGGTTCGGGCACAATCACGATCATCGGCTGGCTTTCTTCGTCATCCTTGACCGTTTCAATCAGCCAACCGGGGATGTCCTCGGTGGTCTCAATTTCGGCGGCTGCCAGCCAATCCGGCAGCGCTTCGTCCGCTTCATCGGGTGCTGCCTGATCCGCAACCGTTTCCAGCAACCACGCCGGAATCTCAGAAGTTAGCGGCGCTTCGTCCGCCGCCGCAAATTCCTCTGCATACTGTTCAACCGCCTCAAAATCCACCCAGTCCGGTACGCTGTCCATCTGTCCAGGCACCAGTTCTGTTTCGTCCGGGAACTGTGGCTCTGGCAGACCGGCTGCTGCTGGTTTTGCGGCAGCCGCGCGAACTGGCGGCACACTTTCGGGCACTGCCGGGGCGCTGGTAGTCAGCCAATCTGCGGGCAGTTCACCCTGTTCAATTTTGCGTTCCAGTTCGAATGCCTCTACCCATGGGTCACTGGTATCAATCTCCAACCCTTCCAGACTGACACTGTCTTCCTCATCACTGTGAGCGAAAATAGTTTCCAGTTCAGGATTGGCGCTTTCCTCGACATCTGCCTTGAGCCAGTCAGGAATATCGACATTTGGTGGGCTGACCAGTTCGTCGGTCAAAACGGGTAGGGGGGCTTTTGTTTCTGGCTCCACTTCCAATGGGGGCGGGTTATCGGCAGCTTCTAGCAGCCAGTCAGGCAGTTCAATCGGTTCGGCTGGTGCGTCGAGGTCAAGTGCGACTTCTTCTTCGTCCTCTTCCTCAAACAGCGGCACATCTGTCCGCTTTGCTGCGCGGTCAAACTGCTTGTTCATCCAGGCGATCATCGCTTCGGGCGAATTGTCAATGCCAGCTGCAATCCGGTTGAATTCTTCAGCGGTTGCCTGTGCGCCGGGCGCTGCTTCTTCCTGCATTGCCGGGGGAGTTGGCGCCGGTTGTCCGGTTGCCAGTTGATCCAGCCATGCCGATGGATCGTCAAGTTCAGCGAGGCTGGGACTCAGACTGAATGGGGGTTGCTCCCCGCTAGTGACAGGTGCTTCAGGCGGGGTTTCCACACGATAATCGCTGTAGCCGGGACCTGCTGTCGCAAGATCAAGGTCATCGGTATCGGGAACTTCAAGGTCGGCACCTGTGGTTAGCTCTTCAACGGGAACGCCCTGACGTTTGGCGAGTGTTTCGAGCCACGCCATCGGGTCAATTCCGCTTTCCAGCGGATTCATGATCGTTTCGCTGGGCGCAGCACGTGGCAGCGGTGCAGGAGGGGGCACGTGCGCAGGCGGCACTGGTTCGGACTGCGCCAGACCCGCCAACCATGCGAGGGGATCTTCGGCAGCGCCCTGTGCCGCCGGTGCGCCAAAGTCCTGTGTCAGTGATGACAAATCCAGTGAGGGAACATCTGGTTGATCAGTGGCGGCAAGGTTTGCCAGCCATGCCATCGAATTATCGACACTGGGGCTAACCAGTTCTGTTGGCGCTTCTTCCTCATTGATCGGCGGCAGGGGCAGATCAAGCGCGGGCAGGGGCAGCGGTGCGGGCGTTGGCGGTGGAACCGGCGCTGGTCTACGAGGTTCGGGCACACTGCGTGTGGGCGCGGGCGGCTGAAGCTCAGCCGCAGCAGGTTTCTGAACAGGCGGCGCGACGGGCGGCACCACAGGTTTTGGCGCTGCGGGTGCTGGCTGTTGAAGTTCAGCGCGGGCTGGCGCTGCGGCAGCGGGCTTCTTTTTGGTGTCTTCCCCATAGGGCACATAGCCCGGTTCATCAATAACGACGGAGTTCGGGTCAATCTCCGCCACCTGCATGTCAGCCGAGGTGGTGAACCCTTCGTAAGCGCCCTGCCGCTTTGCCAGCGATTCCATCCAGCGCATCAGTTCTTCTGGTGACATCGAGTCGAGATCCGGCGCTGCTGCTGCCGCAGGTTCGGGTGCCGGAGGCGGTGCAGCCTGCTGCAACTGTGCGACAACCGGTTGCGGCGTAGGCACTGGCATTGGCGCGGGCTGTGGTTTGGCTGGTTCGGCAGCCGCGGGTTTCTTTTTGGTGTCTTCCCCATAGGGCACATAACCCGGTTCGTCAATCACTACCGAGTTGGGGTCCACTTCAGCCACCTGCATGTCGGCTGCTGTGGTGAACCCTTCAGACGCGCCCTGGCGTTTTGCCAGCGACTCCAGCCACCGCATCACTTCTTCCGGTGACATCGAGTCGAAGTCGGGGGTGTTATCGGTAGGTGACATTCCACGCACCTTTCAGGCAAAGACCGGTCATCGTGTAATTATTTCAGCCAATCTGGCAAATCAGCGTCATTCAGGTCGTCGAAATTGTCGTTCATAACATCCGCGTCGTCCAACCATGCGGGCAAATCATCATCAAACATGGCGGTCGCACTGGCTGCCGGTGTCGCTGCTGGCGTCTCTGTTCTGCGCAACCATGCGGGTGGTCTGGAGAAGCTGAAACGGCGGCGTGCGGTGGCAGGTGCTGCAACCGGCATGGGCAGTGTGGATGGCGGCGCCGGACGTTCGCTTTCTGCCGGGCGTGACTCTTCGTCAACGATCTGTTGCAGCCAGTTGAATTCGCTGGCAGCGCTGGCGTAATCCACCGTGCGCGGGCGATGTAGTGGCGCTTCGATATACGCCTGTTCCAACGGGCGATCTTCCTCAGCAGCATAATCCACATCCAGCCCCGGCACCATCGCGTTGAGCCAGTCCGGCGCATTTGAGGCGGCAGTTAGTTCCAGCTCTTCCGCGTAGTCTGCTGATTCTTCGCCTGTGTCTTCGGCAACCAGATCCAGCGCAAAATGAGCTGCTTTTGCTGCTGGTTCGGGCTGTCGTGCGGATGGTTCGCCGTCTAGTTCGCTGAGCCAGTCATACTGCTCGTCAGCGGGTTCTTCTTCCAGCAGCGTTACGGCTATGTCTGTTTCTGTTGGGCGGAACTGATCCAACCAGCTTTCGTCGGCTGATACTGCCGGAGCGAGTTCATCCTCTTCGCCTGTCAGCCAGTCTGCTGTCTCGAATTGTGCTTCTTCTTGCTCATCCTCGTCAGTATCGAGCGCTGCCAGCCAATCTGTGGTTCCAGTCGCTGCGGGGGTGCTCTCCCCAAACTGGCTCAGCCAGTCTTCCTGCTGTGGTTCCTCTTCTGCGGCAGCCGCTGTGAAAGCATCTTCATCAGTGTCGCTGATGTCTGCCAACCAGTCAGCGCCCGCCAGCGATCCGGCTTCCTGCTCGGCTTCACGGTCACTTTCCAGGCTGCTGAACCAATCATCACCAGAAGATGTGCCCATGATGTCTTCGGACGTGATTGCAGGTAAATCTGCTGCATCTGGCTCGCCGAGCCATGCACTCACATCTGTTTCTGCAAGCGCTTCGGAGTCCTCGGAGATTTCATCCAGGGTAAACCCGCTGAGCCAGTCTGCCGTTGGCAGCGGCGCAGCGCCAGCAGACAGCCCTTCTGCGGTGGGTTCTGCGTCTTCGTCGAGATCAAAGCCGCTTAGCCAATCGTCACCGCCACTTTGCGCTGTGGTTTGTTCCGCACTGACTGCATCAGCACCAATATCCGCCAGCCAGTCAGCCGCAGGGGGTTCGTCTGTGGGTTCAAATGCTTCTTCGCCAACATCCATCAGCCAATCATCTGCTGATTTTGGCGCGGGCGTGCCGATACCGCTGAGCCAGTCATCACCCGCGAGTTCAGCGGCAGGTTCGACTGCGGCTTCTTCTTCGTCATCGTCCATGCCGCCAAAGCTGGCAAGCCAGTCATCGTCATCACCCGCAAGTTCAGCAGCAGGTTCGACTGCGGCTTCTTCTTCGTCATCATCCACGCCGCCAAAGCTGGCAAGCCAGTCATCACCCGCAAGTTCAGCGGCAGGTTCGACTGCGGCTTCTTCTTCGTCATCGTCCACGCCACCAAAGCTGGCAAGCCAGTCATCACCC
>DAOTWP010000380.1:0-72347 GCA_034435675.1 Anaerolineae bacterium | reverse complement strand
AATGATTCCATGCCCGGCGAGAATGACCGGGCGCTCCGCATTGTGGATTAGTTCCAGCGCCGCCGCAATATCAGCCTCATCCGCAGCGGACGGCGGGCGATAGCCGGGCAAACGCGCTTCGCCATCAGGATAAACAAATTCGATCTTTTCGTTCTGAATATCTTTCGGCACATCAACCAATACGGGTCCGGGGCGACCTGTCCGCGCGATATAAAATGCCTCACGAATGATGTAGGCGAGTTCATGAATATCGCTAACGAGATAATTGTGCTTGGTCACTGGCAGCGTTACGCCGGTAACGTCGGTCTCTTGAAATGCATCGGAACCGATGGCAGCCCGGGGCACCTGCCCGGTAATCGCCACAACCGGGGACGAGTCCATCATGGCGGTTGCCAGTGGGGTGACCAGATTAGTTGCACCGGGACCACTGGTCGCAATACACACGCCCACCCGCCCGGTAGCGCGCGCATAGCCGTCTGCCATGTGCCCGGCACCCTGCTCATGGCGCACGAGTACATGGTGAATCTGGGGATATTTGGTCATCGCGTCGTAGGTTGGCAGAATGGCACCGCCGGGATACCCGAAAATGACATTCACCCCTTCGCGCAGCAGACATTCCATAATGATTTCCGCACCGCTGAGTAACATCCAGAAACCTCCAGAATACAGCGTATCGTTAACGAGAATTAGGTATTCCAGCGCCCAAACATTCTACATACCAGCGTCTGATCGTGCTTAGTCTCCGGGTTCTGTCTGGCGCACATGGGTCAGCCAGCCGTATTTGTCGGGCTTGCTGCCGGACGTAAGCGCGAAGAACTCCTCCTGTACCAGCCGAGTAATGGGACCGCGCGTGCCACTGCCCACGACAATACGATCCACCGAACGAATGGGAGTAACTTCGGCGGCAGTGCCGGTAAAGAACAGTTCGTCCGCCATGTAAAGCAGTTCACGCGGGATAGGTTCGAAGCGAACTTCATAGCCCATATCGCGCAGAATCGTCAGCACAGAGTCACGGGTGATACCGAGCAGGATAGATGACCAGGCACCGGGGGTATATACCACGCCATTAAGCACGGCAAACAGATTCTCGCCAGCACCTTCGCTGACAAAGCCACTGATATCCAGCGCGATACCTTCGGCAAAGCCATCGTCATGTGCGCCCATGCTGACAAACTGGCTGTTGACATAATTGCCGCCCGCTTTGATCAACGACGCGTGTGTGTCAGGAGCCATGCGCCGCCATGAGCTGACCTGTACGTCAACCCCGTTTTCAATGGCTTCGCTGCCGAGGTAGCGCCCCCATTCCATGGTCAGCACCATGACCTGCACAGGATTCTGTCGTCCATCTACCCCCAGCCTGCCGGCGCCGCGAAAAACAAGCGGGCGAATGTAACAGGATGCGTGCCCGTTGCGGCGGACTGTTTCAACGATGACCTGATCCAAATCCTGTGCGCTGTAGGATAGGTCCATACGCATGACCCGGCAGCCTTGCACCAGCCGCTGCGTGTGCGGTTGCAAACGAAACACCGCCGGACCCGCTGGTGTGCTGTAGGCACGAATGCCCTCAAAAACACTTGATCCGTAATGCAAAGCATGGGTAGAAACGTGTACGGTGGCATCTTCCCAGCGTACATATTCACCATTCATCCAGATCCATTGACCATTGCTCATCCGTGCCAATCCTCTTTTCTGCCGGTCAGGTGTGCTGCCACCCATAAGTTGATGCCGGTCAACACAGCACTAGGGAAAATAAAGCGCTCTCCGCGATTGATCTCCGTGTTATTCATGAACACGGTTATAGATCTCGGAGAGCGCATCATGGGTAGGACGCTGAGCCTCATCTTCCTGGATCTGCGGCTCAGAACGGTCTTCAGGCTGGCGTGAACGTTCCTGATACGGTTCGGTCCACGGACTTGTTGCCTTATGGGCGGGTGCGGTCTGTGCTGCGCTGCGTGTGCTGGCGTACTGCTGCCGTTTGGTTGTAGACATCTTCGCTGCTCCCTCAATATTGCGTAGATAAGTACCGTTAGAGTGTTCGCCGATTGCGGCGCAAAAAGAAAAAACCTCCCGGCTTGGGAGGTTTTGGTTCGCTTAACTCGTGCGTTTACAACCGTGATCCACCCAAGCCGTTATAACCCGCCAATAAGGACGAGTACAATGACGATAATAATAATGCCAAGGAGGATAGTTGGTTGGAACGCTTTGGCGTTCATAGTGTCTTTGTAAGCCTGAGTAATCAATTTCCTGAATATGCGTAAAGCGTAACCACGATTAAAAGCAGTGTCAACCCCATTGCCCTTAATTGATTGAAAATCTCTGAAATTCATATACCCTTACAAAGTTAGTTGTGCATTCCTGACAAGAAAAACGTTTCGCTTTTAGCGACTTTTAGCGGTTTGTATCTTTTGCCAGCAACATCCGCGCAGCGCCCAGTTGTGCCTGCACTGCGGCAGGCGCGGTGCCACCGGGTGCGGCGCGCTGTGCAACCGACTTGCTGAAATCGAATACTGCCACGACATCAGCGGCAAAAAGCGCTGAAACCCGTTGCAGGTCTTGCAACGCAATCTGTGACAAGCTAATCCCCTGTTCTGCTGCCAGCCGCACAACCTGCCCAACAATGTGGTGTGCCTGCCGGAAGGGCACGCTTTTGCGTACCAGATAATCAGCAAGATCGGTAGCAAGCATATCATCGCTTAGTGCCGCCTGCATCTGCCGGGGATTGAGTCTGAGCGTGGTTATGACAGCGGTCAGCACAGGCAGCAGGGTCAGCAGCGTATCAACGGAATCAAATGTCGCTTCTTTGTCTTCCTGCAGGTCTTTGTTATACGTGCTGGGCAGCCCCTTGAGTGTTGCCAGCAAACCGCACAGATTGCCGATTAATCGCCCAGCTTTGCCACGTGCAAGTTCCATCGGGTCTGCATTGCGTTTCTGCGGCATCAGACTGCTGCCTGTGCTGTAGCGATCGTGCAATGTGATGAAGCCAAACTGCGGGTTGCTGTAAAGAAGCACATCTTCACCTAAACGACTGAGATGTGTACCTGCCAGCGCCAGCGTAAACAACAGTTCTGCCGCAAAATCCCGGTCACTGACCGCATCCATACTGTTTTGACTATGCGCAGCAAAACCAAGCGCCTGTGCCAGCGCTGCCCGGTCAACCGGCAGTGGTGTGCCTGCCAGCGCGCCGGAACCCAAAGGGCACACGGCGGCGCGCCTGCGGGTATCTGCCAATCGTTCACGATCCCGCGCCAGCATCCAGAAAAAACTTAGCAGCCAGTGCGCAGCAGTAACCGGTTGTGCCGGTTGCAGATGGGTATAGCCAGGCAGCAACGTGTCCACATGCTGCTCCACCTGGGCAAGCAGCGCCGCTTGCAGCGCAGCGAAGTGGGTATCAAGCTGTGGTATCGCGTTGAGCACCCACAGGCGAAAATCCGTCGCCACCTGATCATTGCGACTGCGTCCGGTATGCAGTTTGCCGCCGACAGCGCCGACAAGTTCTGTCAAACGTCGTTCCACCGCTGTATGAATGTCCTCATCGCCTGACGAGACGACGAAAACCCCGCTGGCGAATTCGTCGTATACCTGCTGTAACCCGGCAAAAATGGTCCGGGCTTCGTCCGGCGTCAACACCCCTGCGCCCACCAGTGCCTGTGCATAAGCCCGACTGCCTGCAATATCCTCCGCCCACATACGCCGATCAAAGGGCAGGCTGTCATTCAGGCGGCGCAAATCATCATCTGTAGGCTCAGTAAACACCCCACCCCATAAGGTCATGTCAGGTTATCCTGTTTTCTCTTACTGAAAATAACATTGAACAAAGAAACACACGGGGCACGAAGGCAGCGGGCGCAGCAGACGCCCTTTCAGGAGTGGGCAACCGCTACAAGCAAGCTTGGTGTACTTCGTGCCTTGGTGTTCGCGGGATTGGTCTTAATCACGCTTGAATTTGCTGTAATCGGGTGTCCGGTAGCGACTGGGCTTTCCGCCGTCAATATTTAGCAGTGCTTCCACCTTCAGCGGCAGCCCAAATAACTGGATGAAGCCCTCAGCGTCCTGCTGATTGTAGACATCTTCTTCACCAAACGAGGCGTAATCCTCACGATAAAGGCTGTTAGGACTCTTCCGCCCGGCAATAATCAGGTTGCCCTTGTAGAGCTTGAGCCGCACTGTACCCGTGACGAGTTCCTGGGTTACGCTGATGAAAGCATCCAGCGCCTCGCGCAAACGGGTATACCACAGCCCGTTGTAAACCAGCTCAGCGTATTTGACTGCGACGAAGTCTTTGTAGTGCATCGTGTGTTTGTCGAGGCACAGACTTTCCAGCGCCTGATGCGCGCGGCGAATGACTGTTCCGGCAGGCGTCTCGTAAACACCGCGACTCTTCATGCCAACCAGACGGTTCTCAACCATGTCCACACGTCCGATGCCATGGTTGCCGGCGATCTTGTTAAGCCGCAGGAACAGTTCAACAGGGGGCAGTGTTTCACCATTCAGGCTGACCGGAGTGCCTGTTTCAAAGCCGATTTCGACATATTCCGGAGTATCCGGCGCGTCTTCGGGGCTGACCGTGAGCTTAAACATGCGGGTTTCCGGCTCATTCCATGGGTCTTCCAGGGGACCGCCCTCATGGCTGAGGTGGAACAGATTGCGATCCCGGCTGTAAATGTCCTTTTCGGTATGCGTCACGGGCACATTGAACTCTGCCGCATATGCCAGCGCATCGGCACGACTGCGAATATCCCACTCGCGCCAGGGAGCAATCACCTTGAGCTTGGGATTCAACGCCATGACGGTTAGCTCAAAGCGCACCTGATCGTTACCTTTGCCGGTACAACCGTGCGCCACAGCATCCGCGCCTTCGATTTCGGCAACTTCGACCAGATGTTTCGCGATCAGCGGGCGGGCAAAAGATGTGCCCAGCAGGTATTCGCGCTCGTACACTGCGCCCGCTTTCATCGTCGGAAACACAAAGTCCAGCAGGAATTCCTCTCGCAAATCCCGAACATAGAGTTTGCTGGCACCGGATTTGAGCGCTTTTTCCTCCAGCCCGCTTAACTCTTCTTCCTGCCCAAGATCAGCAGTGAAGCAAATGACCTCACACCCGGCATAATTGTTGCGCAGCCAGGGCACAATCACAGAGGTGTCCAGACCCCCGCTATACGCCAGTACGACTTTCTTGACACTGGGTTTGCTGCTCATCATCCATTCTCCCATGTAAATGCATGCGCATCGGTTACTGCCGAGAACAAACACGGTTCATAACTTAAAAACAAAAACCCCGGTACTGTGCCCGGGGGTCAAACGCTCGGTTTAGCTACTGCAACCACCTACGCCAAAACCACCGGACTCCTTGAAGGGGTACGACGACGACGTATACGGCGGGTTGCAGATGTCGTGAATAAGTTCATGGGCGCAAAGTGTAACGCGGAATTACGGGTTGTCAAGCGATTGACAGCAAGAACTCTGTCGCTGTCAATCCACCTCACGCAAGCACACACCGCCAGGCGCTTCAGGGCAGCCAGATTTCGCAGTCTTCGGCTCCGCTGCTGCACGTACTCAGCACAGTACCGTTCTGGCTGACGCTGAACGTGTCCCGCCAGAAATCGCCGCTGTCGTTCACGGCAATCCAGGCGTGGCGCGTGTCACAGACTGCCGGTGCAGGCTGCAACTCGGTATTCACGTCCCACACCTGCAAGCAGTCTGTCGCAGGGAAAGCGCTCAATGGGGCGGAAAGAAAACCATTGTCCCATGCGCTAATGTTCAGCGTCCCTGCCGGACCGGAAAATCCCAGCCCCGATAAATTCAATGCCCCGCCAGAAATATTCACCAGTGCAAAACTGACTGCATCATAAATCAGGCGCAAATCCGCACCAGAACTGGAAGCACTACCCGTGCCACTTTCCGCACCGCCCGCTGCGCCGCCGTTATCACTGCTCTCTGGCGCAGTCGCGGTCGCAAGGATCGGACGCTCGGTGGGCAGTACCACCCGTTGCGAGAGATTCACATCACATACACCGCGCCATGTTTCGCAGGTGGCAACCCCGGCACCACCGAGCGTGACATAGAACTGATTGACCCCACGCCAGAACGTTCCTGCGCTGTTGACCGCAATCCACGCATGGCGCACATCACAGGCATCTGGTGCGGGCAGTTCTGTCGTGTTAATGTCCCATGCTTGCAAACATCCCCCGGTAGGAAAACTGCTTAGCGGCGCGGTCAAGAACTGGGTATCCCAGCGCGCCACACTAAGCGCACCCCCCTCGCTGACAAAGGTAAGTTCGGTCAAATCGAGCCGTACAGCACCGACATTGATAAGGGTAAAACTCAAGTCGTCAAAGACGAGGCGTAAATCGGCGGGCGGAGGCGGCGTTGACGTTGGCGGCGCCAGCGTCTCATAAGGTATTGTGGGGGCAAGTCGCGGTGTGCTGGTTGGCGTGGTGGGGGCTGACGTAACAATAATGACGAAGGGCGTTGGCGAGTTCGCTACGATGACCTGCTGCGGCGCCGTGGCGATGCTGCTGGCGGCGCTGGTGCTGCTGGATTGCAGCGCCGGTGCTGTCGGGGGTAAGTTGGTAGTCGGAACAGGCGCAGTGGTCAGCGTCAATGTTGACGTTGGTGTTGCTGTTTCCCGTAGGACCGGGACGGCGGGCTGCCCTGCCGGGCGCGATGCCAGTACCACCGTGTAATAGTACTTGCCGGATGCCGCCTGTGCCCACGCAATACCGACATCCATGTACGCTGGGTTGAGCATATTGTCGCGATGCCCAGCGCTTTCCCACCACTGGTCAAAAGCTGCTTCCGCATTCAAATCCCAGCGGAACAACGCATTCTCCCCGACACGATTCCAAACATATCCCGCAGCAGTTACACGGTCAGCGGGCCAGGTTCCATCCGAACCCTGGTGCCCCAGAAAATCACCCTGTGCCATGTCGTCGCTGTGCCGCTGTGCCACTGCCAGCAAGCGGGCATCAAGGGTCAGCGCGCCGGTTCCCGCAGCTGCACGCGCTGCATTGACTCGCGTAAGAAGTTCCCAAGCTACCGCGTCTTGTGCAGTGGCTGAAATGCCCACACGAAAGACCAACAGCACTAAGAGAGCCGCCAGCATCATGCTTCGACGTGCCGGGTTGAACATGCAAGACCCCTTACCTCGACCCAGTGCATTCTGGGGGCATTATACAGCAATTGATGCCCTAAAATAGAATTCTCTTAGAAAACTCACTTAACCGCGTAATCTGCAACATCCAGTGCTATAATCCAATTTATCAGACGCTAAACCACCGGGGCTACAATAACCGTTTAGAGTAATTTTCCTGAGGAGTAGCCTGTGCAGTCATTAGCCTTAACCGAAGGGTTATCCCCTGTGAACCTGACCATTTACAGCGAACCGTCTGTATTTGAACAACTGCGATCCGAGTGGAACGATTTGCTGCAACGCAGCCCGGCGAACAATATCTTCAGCACTTGGGAGTGGACCAGCACATGGTGGCAGGCTTACCAACCGGGCGAACTATGGGTGATTGCCTGCCGTGATGATCAGCAGCGCCTGATTGGGATTGCTCCATGGTTCATCCGTGAGGATGCGCAGGATGGGCGCATGGTGCATACCATTGGCTGTATTGATGTCACCGACTATCTGGATATTATCGTTGATGGTGAGCACCTTGTCCCGGTCTATGCCAGCCTGGCGCGCTGTCTGGGTGACTCCGGCGCACACTTCCAGCAGCTTGACCTATGCAATATCCCGGAGGCATCACCAACTTATACCCAGTTTCCGGACATTCTGCGCCAACACGGCTTTACTGTAACGCTGACAGAGGATGAGGTTTGCCCCGTGATTCAGCTGCCAGCAAGCTGGGAAGCATATCTCGAAAGCCTGGACAAAAAGAACCGCCATGAACTGCGCCGCAAACTGCGCCGTTCCGATGGCGCGGGGGAAACGCTGGACTGGTATATCGTTAACTCGTCGCACAATCTCGAAGTCGAGCTTGAGCGTTTTATGCAGCTGATGGCAAAAAGCAGTGGGGACAAAGCGCAATTCCTGCAAGACACGCAGAATGCAGCTTTTTTCAAACATATGGTGCATATTGCCGCTGAAAAGGGTTGGCTGGAACTGGCATTCCTGACTGCAAATGGCGTGCCTGCTGCGGCATATCTGAACTTTGTTTATGACGAGCGCGTGCTGGTGTACAACTCCGGGCTGGATGCCGAAACCTTTGGGCAGCTAAGCCCCGGTATTGTGCTGGTCGCCTACATCATCCAGTACGCCATTGAACAGAAGCGCAGGGTCTTCGACTTCTTGCGGGGCAACGAGGTGTATAAGTATCGACTGGGCGGCAAAGACACACGCGTCTATCGCCTGAATGCCCGCAAGGACACCCAGTAACCCGGCTTTGTTCGCCCGAAGGATAGACTGTTTGAGCATACGCGGAGCGCTCATACCATGATCAATCGCCTGGCAATTCTCAGCGTGCACACCAGCCCACTGGCTCCTCTGGGTGGCAAAAAAACCGGAGGCATGAATGTTTATGTGCGCGAACTGGCGCAGGAACTCGGCAAGCGCGGCATTCAGGTAGATGTGTTCACGCGCGTTGCAGCACCCCACACTCCAGAAATTGACTACTCGCTAGGTGACAATGTGCGTGTGGTCAGTGTCACAGCGGGACCGGCACAAACGCTTGATCCGCTGGACGTTTACACGCATGTGCAGCAGTTTGCCGCCGGGGTGATTGCGTTTGCGACCAAACAAAATGTGAGCTACGACCTTGTGTATGCGCATTACTGGCTGAGCGGTTGGGTGGCGAACAAGCTCAAGGAAGTCTGGGGAACACCCTTTGTGCAGATGTTTCACACACTCGGGCATATGAAAAACCGCATTGACGGCAAGACGGTTTACATGCCTGTTATGGATACGCGAACCACGATTGAGACACGCATTGTAGACTGGGCGGATCGCATCATCGCAGCAACACCGGCAGAGCAATCACAACTTCTATGGTTATACCGAACTGATAGACGCAAAATCGTCGTCATCCCACCGGGCGTTAATGAAGCCCGCTTTCAGCCCATGCCGATGATGGCGGCAAAAGCGCAGATTGGCTGCCCACCGGACTGCCAGATTTTGCTCTTTGTCGGACGTCTGGAACCGCTAAAAGGCGTAGATACGATTTTGCAGGCTTTGAACGAGATTCAGCGTACACAACCTGATGTGCTTCGAAACACCCGTTTCGCCATTATTGGGGGTGATCCCGATAATCCTACTGACAGTGAGCTTTCGCGGTTGATGGCACTAAGCGACGCGCTGCACTTACAGGAGATGGTCAGCTTTCTGGGGGCAAAGGAACAGGCACTGCTGCCGCAGTATTACGCGGCGGCAACAGCCGTGATAATGCCGTCGGACTATGAGTCCTTCGGTATGGTAGCCCTGGAAGCAATGGCAATGGGCACGCCGGTCATTGCGTCTGAAGTAGGCGGGCTGGCGTACCTGGTGGATGACCACAAAACCGGTTACCTTGTGCCCACACGTGAACCCGCAACTCTGGCTGCGCGCATCCTTAAGCTGATCCAGCACCCAGACGAGCGGGAAACCATGAGCCAACACGCCGCTCAGCACGCGCGCGATTACGCCTGGTCACTGATTGCGGATCAATTGATCCTGCTGTTTGAGGATGTACTTGAACGCCGCAGCGGTATTAAGAAGCACGCCTGAAAACCGGCGCGCAGTGGGGCGAGCAGGAACTCGCCCCTTGGTAAACCAATCAACCGCCGTAGGAGTTGGGAATGTCCGCGATGGCTGTGGTGATATAAGGGTCTTTTTGCTGTATCTCCAGCGCTTTTTCCTCTGAAGTCAGTGTTTGCCCCTTGTAATACAGTACATTGTTGAAGCCATCAAATTTGTAGCGACGGCTGACCCAGCCATACTGCGGGTGCTGGAACACCACATTAAACAGAAGTGACTCGTCTTCGTCAATAATCCGTTCGCTCTCAATCCAGACCGGCGCATACTGCTCGAGATGCGGGATGGCTTTTGCATCGCGTTTAGTCATCAGTTGTTGTACAAAGTTCATCGGGTCATCTCCACACAGTTAGACTCAAACTCCTTCTGATTGTAATCAGTCTGGCGCGCTTTCACCACCATCTTTGTTGCAAACCCTCACTACACCATGCTGGCAAATTTTGCTATCATCGGCAGCACCGTACAATCAGAACAATTGACACACCGCGTGTGGTGAAGTGAGATAACGCGCATGAATGCAGTGAACACATATGCCAGCGAAACGGAACTGGCGGCAAAGAGGAGCAGCTTGAGCGAGATTAACAGTATTGCCTGGAAACGCTTCAAAATTATTCGTGACATCATGGCGGATCTGGTCAGCCGCACCGCAGTCACGATCTTCTATGTTACCATTCTCGTGCCCTTTGGGATCATCTCGCGCGTGTTTACTGACCCGCTGCGGCGTCACCTTACCCAGGCATCATCCACGTATTGGGTAGAACGCGAACCTGTCCGTAACGACCTGGACGGCGCGAGAAAACAGGGTTAAGGGACAGATATGTATATCCTTGGAATTTCCTGCTTTTATCACGACTCGGCGGCGGCGCTGCTGAAAGACGGTCAGCTTGTAGCCGCGGCGATGGAAGAACGCTTTACGCGCAAGAAGCATGACAACGGCTTCCCCAAACATGCTGTTGAATTCTGCCTCAAACAGGCAGGCATTACCGGCGCGGATTTGGACTACACGGTATTTTATGAAAAGCCGCTGCAAAAATTCGAGCGGATTCTGTTAACTACACTCAACACGTTTCCGCGTTCGCTGAACGTGTGGCGCGAGTCAATGATTAGCTGGCTGAATGAAAAGCTGTGGATCAAAAACATTATCAAGAGTGAGGTCGGGCTTGAAGGCTACGACCGGATTCTGTTCTGTGACCACCACATGAGCCACGCCGCCAGTGCATTTTTCGCCAGCCCGTTTAAAGAAGCGGCGGTACTGACGGTGGACGGCGTAGGCGAATGGACGACAACCACGCTGGGCAAAGCCAGCAGTTACTGGGAAGGCGAACAGGGCAGCAACGACATCACCTTGTTTCAGGAACAGCGTTTCCCACATTCGCTGGGGCTGCTCTACTCTGCGTTTACGGCATATCTAGGCTTCAAGGTTAACAACGGCGAATATAAGGTCATGGGCATGGCGCCCTACGGCGAGCCACGTTACCTCGACAACCTCTACAAAATCTTCCACCAGAACCCGCAAGATGGCAGTTACTACCTGAATCTGGACTATTTCAGTTTCCAGCATTCCACTGACAGCAGCTACAACCAACGTTTTGTTGATTTATTCGGTGCGCCGCGCCCGGGCGAATCAGATTTTTTCACAATGCTGACTAATCCTGAACGCGCCATAGAAAAAGCGGCGATGGACGAAAACCAGCGCTTTGCAGATATTGCCGCCAGCATCCAACGTGTGACAGAAGACGCGCTGATTACCATTGCGCGAGTGCTGCACGCAAAGACCGGCTCGAAGAATCTGGTTATGGCAGGCGGCGTGGCGCTGAACACCAAAGCCAATTTCCGCATCCTGAACGAAACTCCCTTTGAGGACATCTACATTCAGCCGGCAGCAGGGGATGATGGCGGCGCATTAGGGGCAGCACTCTGGGCGCATTATCTTGTGCTGAACAAACCGCGCAACTGGATCATGCCCAATGCTTACTGGGGCCAGGAATACAGCGATGCGGAATGCCGCGCGTTTCTGGACAGCAAGGGGCTGAAATACGAATCTTTTGAAGGGCGCGATGATAAGCTGGTAGACTACGTCGCGGAGGCTCTGACCCACAAAAAGGTGATCGGCTTCTTTCAGGGGCGCTTTGAGTGGGGACCGCGCGCGCTGGGCAACCGCAGCATTCTGGCAGACCCGCGCTTCGAGGAAACCAAAGAGATCGTCAACACCAAGATCAAATACCGCGAACCGTTCCGCCCGTTCGCGCCTGTGGTTCTGGCAGACCGCGCACCAGAATACTTCGAGTACCCGGAGGTTGATAAGCGCCACGCCCCGCGCTATATGCTGATGGTCAGCCCAATTAAAGCGGACAAACAGGACCAGATCCCGGCAGTGTGTCATATGGGTACAGGACGCCTGCAAACAATTGACCGCGAAACGAACCCGCGCTATTACGGCGTTGTGGAACGCTTCGGGGAAATTACCGGCGTTCCGGTTGTGCTCAACACCTCGTTCAACCTGCGTGGTGAGCCGATTGTGAACACCCCACGCGAGGCATTCAACACTTACAACAACAGCGATATTGACATGCTGGTACTCAACTCGTTCATTGTCAAGAAGCCGGAGAAAAATTGATGACCACTGAAAAACAGGCTGCGCCGCGCGCAGGGTTTTCGATCGGCGATTTTGTCGCGCTGGTATGCGGCATCGCCATGGCAATCGCATTTCTGATCCTCCCGTGGTTCGTCAACCCTGATGGCGGCAGCCTGAACGGGCTGAACGTGTGGACGAATGGGCTGGAAAATGACCTCACCCTGTTCGTTATCGCTACGGGGATTGCACTGGTCTTTGGCGCATGGGGCATGTTGGATGTCCGTGCACGGCGGATTGGTGTGGTGATGACGCTGATTGGCGCATTCCTGGCACTGATCAAATACGGCGGTTTCTTCATCCGCAATGCACAGGCACAGATTGATCTCGGCAGTCTGCTGGGCATTGGGTTTTGGGTTGGGCTGGCTGCCAGCGTGCTGCTGCTGCTTCAGGTGTTCCTGCCGCATCCGATGGCAGGGGTACAGGGCTACTTAAGCGATTTCTTCGTGCGCCTGGGCGTACTCGGTGAAATGCTGCAATTCATGTGGCAGCGCAAGCTGTACTGGCTGCTGCCAATGATTATTACGCTCATCCTGTTCGGCGTCATCATCGCCATCGGCAGCGCAACCCCGCTTGGTCCGGCGATCTACACGCTGTTCTAAACAGCAGGAGGATACCGCTAATGGACAGATTTCAACTCGCGCTCGTTATCGGTGTGACGCTGGGGTTGTTTGCCAGCTATTTCACCGTTCGCACCTCGCTCAAAACAGACAGCATCAAGGGCGGAGCGGCGGCACATGTGCTGCACTATCTGGCGTGCCTGTGCTTTAGCATTGCCATTCCGTTCGTCTTTGTTTCCCTGCTGCTGGGACATGCGCTGCAAGCACTGCCAATCGCCGTCGGACTACTGGTGCTGGCATATGGGCTGCTGCTAGGTTACGGCGCTCTGGAACGCCCTGCCGTTGCTAGCGCCATGAGCACGCCGCAGGATGATCGTGGCTGGACCGAAGAGGACGCCCGCCGTTCAGGGCTGTAAAAAAACGTGTAGATAACATGCAAGCGCTAATCGCTTGCGACTGCTGTGCAGGGCGATCCAGAATATACGGGTCGCCCTGCGTTTTACCGCACAATCCCCACAGAATCCCTTCAGCCAGCAGCTATTGCCATACTTTTGGTGGGCGCAGTATCAATAAATTTCCGCTACAGTCTGGATATTCACAGGCAAACAGGAGTGCTAGACTTCATCTGTGTCTCTCTTGATTGCACCAAATGTACAGAGGTTTTGACCATGCGCTTTTCCCGATTATTCAGTCAGACCCAACGCTCAACACTGACAGAAAGTGATGTACAAAGTGCGCATCTGCTGGTCCAGGCTGGCTTTGTACGCCAGCTCGCCTCAGGAATTTTCACCTACCTGCCATTGGGACTGCGCTCACTGCGCAAGATTGAACAGATCATCCGCGAGGAAATGGAGGCGATTGGCGCGCAGGAACTGCTGATGCCTGTGGTGCACCCTGCCGACATCTGGAAGGAAACCGGGCGCTGGCAGCAGATTGGCGCGGAAATGGCACGCTTTAAGGATCGCGCTGACCGTGACATGGTGCTGGGAATGACCCACGAGGAGATTGTAGGCGATCTTGTGCGGCGCGAAATTCGTTCCTACCGCCAGCTTCCGCAGACCATCTACCAGATTCAGACCAAATTCCGCGATGAACCGCGCCCCAGAGCCGGGCTGATCCGCACACGCGAGTTTACGATGAAGGATAGCTACAGCCTGGCGGCAAACTGGGAACAGCTCGATCTACAGTACCGTGAGCACTATCAGGCATATTTCCGCATTTTTAATCGCTGTGGGCTACCGGTAATCGCCGTGCGTTCTGATTCGGGAATGATGGGCGGGCGGATCGCGC
Source organism: Anaerolineae bacterium (assembly GCA_034435675.1). GTDB lineage: Bacteria > Chloroflexota > Anaerolineae > Aggregatilineales > Phototrophicaceae > DAOTWP01. The sequence goes on along the minus strand of DAOTWP010000380.1, from coordinate 58,135 downwards.
ATGAGTTCATGTACCTGACCCCGATTGGAGAAGACACACTGCTGCTGTGCGACAGCAGCGGCTACGCGGCAAATCGAGAAGTTGCCGCTTTTCAGAAACCTGCCACCCCACCAGAAGCGCCGCTACCGCTGGAAAAAGTGGCTACACCCGGCACGATCACCGTCGAAGCGCTGGCTGGACTGCTGAACATTCCTCTCACGCGCATCGCCAAAACGCTGTTCTTCGTGCTGGAAGACAGCACAGGGGAAACCCCACACGACAAGCTGGTTGCCGGGGTACTGCGCGGAGACATGGAACTCAACGAAACCAAACTGCTCAACGCACTACGCGGAAAGGGGCTGCGCCGGGCGACAGAAGCGGAGATTGCCGCCGCCGGAGGCGTTGCGGGTTATGCATCGCCTATTGGCATGTATTCTGTGACCGTCGTCGTGGATGATGCAGTGGCGAGTTCGCCCAATCTTGTTGCCGGTGCAAACGAGGCAGGCATGCACCTGCGAAACACGAATTTCGGGCGCGATTATCAGGCGCAGATCGTTACCGATATTGCCGCTGCCCGCGACGGTGATCTGTCCCCCGACGGCGCGGGACCGCTGCGTGCTGTGCGCGGGGTTGAAGTTGCCAATATCTTCAAGCTGGGAACTCGCTACAGCGATGCCCTGGGCTGTACCTTCACCGATCAGGATGGTGATCAGAAGCCGGTCATCATGGGGTCATATGGCATCGGTATAGGGCGACTGCTGGCGTGCATTGTTGAGCAGCACAGCGCCGGGCAGGGGCTGCGCCTGCCGCTTGCTGTCGCGCCGTTTCAGGTGCATCTGGTCTCGCTGAATGCGGCAGATACCGCGGTCGTTGAGGCTGCCGAAGCTGTCTACCATGATCTAACTACTCATGGAATTGAAGTGTTGTATGATGACCGCCAGGAAAGCACCGGAATTAAGCTCAATGATGCCGATCTGATCGGCTTACCGCTGCGAGTCATCGTTGGTCCGCGTTCGTTAAAAACAGGGCAAATTGAACTGAAACGGCTGGATACGGACGCCAGCATGCTGGTCGAACCGCAGCAGGCTGTCGTCATGCTTGAGTGCTGGGTCAGCGACTTGCAGCAGATCGCAGGTGAGATGTTAACCGGGGTACCGCTGTATCAGGAATGAACATCCGGCAAAGCCATCTGGAAGCTTGAGGATACAACATCACCTGAAAGGCTGCTGATGGCGGTTTACAGCGTGACCGATTTATGCTTTGGTTATCCTGCTCAGACGACACTGGCAAATGCAAACATCTCTTTTCAGATTGAGAAAGGAGATGTCTTTGCACTGCTGGGACCGAATGGCGCGGGCAAAACCACTCTCGTCAAGCAGATGGTTAACCTGCTGACACCCAACAACGGAACAATCTATCTGCTGGATAGCCCTGTCAACAGCGCGGCAAATTACACTGCCCGGCACGTAAGTTATATGCCGCAGTCCGGCGAGGCGCTGAATAACCTGACGGTTGGGGAAATCCTCTTTTTCGCTGCGCACCTACGTGGCATGCAGCGGCACAATGCCCGGCGCGAACGTGATCTGCTGATTGACGCACTGGACATGGGCAGCATTCGCCATCGCCCCGTAATGGGCTTGAGTGGCGGACAGCGGCGGTTGGCGCTGCTGGGAACGACACTGGCGGCAAATCGCCCGGTGATGATCCTCGATGAACCGACCAATGATCTGGATCCGCTGAAACGCAAGCTTGTCTGGGATTTACTGCGGCAGCGACGGCGCGAGTCTGGGACCACGATCGTGCTTGTGACACATAATATCATCGAAGCTGAACCGATCATTGACCGTTTGGGCATTATGGCAGGGGGGCGCCTGCTGACACTGGGGCGGCTCGGAGAACTCAAGGCTCCGCTGCGGCACCAGCTTAAGCTTGATCTGCGTTTCGCGCCAGGGTGCCCGCCCGAAATGCCGCCAGAGGCGCACGTGCTGCTTGCCGAGTCAAGCCGTCTGCAACTGCTCATTCCGCAGGAGCAGGCGCCCGGAATCGTGGCGCGCTTGGTCGAGCAGTCGCAAATTGAGGACTTTGTTTTGCGGACACCAACTCTCGAAGATCTGTATCTGAACGTGCTTGATCGGACAACCTGATGCAGTCATTTCCCGTTCAATTCTGGGATCTACTCCTGATTCAGCTCACAAACTGGCGCTGGTCATGGCGCAGTCACCTGCTGCTGAGCACACTGGCACCACTGCTGAGTACGCTGGCATTAGGTGTATTCGCGGCTGATGATGGTGTCACCACGCGCAGTTATATTGTTACTGGCAGCGTCGTCATGTCGCTTTTGTTCGGCATTGTCGGGCAAATCAGCGGTCATATTGCCTTCATCCGCCACACAGGGCAGCTCGATTTTTTCGCTACACTCCCAATTGCGCGGGCGGCGTTTATTCTTGCGACGGTCTGCGCCTTCTTCCTTATCTCGCTGCCGTCGGCGCTGGTCACGCTGGCACTAGGGGCTGCGTTCAGCGGAGTCACACTGGTTATTCAGCCGCTGATTTTGCTTGTGCTGCCACTGCTTTCGATCTCTCTGTGCGGCATTGGCGTGCTGATTGGACTGTTGAGCCGAAACATAAACGAGTCTGGCATGATAACCAATCTCGTCACGCTGCTGCTCACCGGTACGGCATTGATCCCCCCGGCGCTGCTGCCGCCGGGGCTGCAGATAGTCAATTTGCTGTCTCCGGCTGCTTACGCAGCGGCGGCGCTGCGCCATGTCACGCTGGCAGTGCCAGAAACAATCCCGTTGGAGTTGAGCTTTGCCATGCTCACCGGAGCAGGGGCATTGTTTATGTGGATGGCAGTACGGCGCGTCCCCTGGCATCAATAGGCAGCGTAAACCGCTTTCCTTAGCAGGAGCACGGATATTGAGCAGCCCTGCAATGCGTGTGGTTTTCAACGCGGGGCATTGCGCCCGCGCACCCGTGCGTCGCCGCTGCGGGTGGTAATTCCCAGGCTGTCCAGATGCTCCAGCAGCGCGATGGCATACTTGCGCGAGCTTCCGTAGCGATCACGGATGTTTGCAGCCGTAACACTGCCTTCGGCGTTAATCACTTCCAGCACACCTGCGATCATCTCCTGGTAAGCATCGCGGGTAAAGATGACATCGGACGCGACCTGCACAATCTCTCCCACATCAATCAACCCGCGCAGGACCGGCTCGCCCGTGATTTTGATGGCATCGAAGTAAGACGGCGGTGTATACGGTGCAGCGTGCATCAGCGCCAGCAGGTCATCAACGGCGGCACGCTGTTGTGGCGTGAACACAATTGTATGCGACGTTAGCCGCAGCAGGTTCCCCTCCGCAACGATGACATCCTGAAGTTCCAACAGGGCATTCAGGGTACTCAGCTTGAGTCCGGTGCGACTGCGCAGCTCTTCACGCAACATCCCCAGCCGCAGGGGTTCGGCACGGTGAAAACCTGCCAGTTCATTTTCTATGCGGGTCAGCACTGCCCGCACACTTGTGCCCGCTAAATACAGCCCATCGCCAACAGCGATCAAAAGACCCTGCCGTAGTGCATCCTCAAGCGCGTGGTTAAGGGCTTCATTTTCTAAACCCGTCGCCTTCTGCAACACCTGTCGTTTGACGGGTTCGCTGCCTGCTGCTGCCTGCGCCAAGCGCTCCGCCGGGGTTCCTTGCCGCTGTGTTTCGAGGCGCAGCAGAAGATCCTGCTGGAAGCGTTTCCAGCGGCGACCCGGCGCAGCATTAATGACCTCCCCACCGCCAATAGTTTCTGCAGGCGATGGTGCGCGCAAAATGAAGCGATCCCCCCGCACCAGCGCGAGCGGATTGCTCAATACCAGTTGCAGCCAACCTTCTTCACCAGGGGCAAGTGTTTCTGCACCCAGCAGGCGAACGCGGGCAGTGCTTTCTGCCGTCCCGCTGTAGAACTTCACCTCGGTATGATGCTTGAGCGGACGGGCGGCATCTGGCAGATGTCGAAAATAAACATCCACCAGCACGGTCGGCGGCAGTTCACCGGGGTACGCCAGCACAGCACCGCGCTTGACGGCACTGCGTTCAACGCCGCTGAGGTTAACCGCAACGCGACTGCCCGGATGCGCTGTCTCCAACGTCTGCTTGTAGCTCTGCAAGCCGCGAATCCGCCCGCGAAATCCCTGCGGTTGAATCTCGACTTCGTCACCAATACGCAGTGTGCCCCCGGCGAGCGTCCCGGTCACAACCGTGCCAAAGCCGCTCATGCTAAATACACGGTCTACCGGGAGGCGCGGGTGTCCATAATCTGCGCGCGACGGGGTGTGTTCGAGCAGCGCGAGAATTTGCTGCTCCAACTGTGGGATGCCAGCGCCCGTATGTGCAGACACCCGAACAACAGCGGCAGCATGCAGGGCAGTGCCGGTGAGTGCCTGGCGAATTTCGGACTCAATCAGATCAATCCATTCGGGATCATCAACCATGTCGATCTTAGTGAGAACCACCAGCCCATTGGTAATCCCCAGCAGATCGAGAATAGCCAGGTGTTCGCGGGTCTGGGGCATAATACCTTCATCTGCTGCGACGACCAGCAGCACCGCATCAATGCCACCAACACCCGCCAGCATGTTCTCAATGAAGTCCCGGTGTCCGGGAACATCAACAACACCGACGATTTCACCGCCCGGCAGCGCAAACCACGCGAAACCGAGGTCAATCGTCATTTCACGGGCTTTTTCTTCTGCCAGACGATCCGGGTCAATGCTGGTCAGCCGCCGAACAAGTGTCGTCTTGCCGTGATCAACGTGCCCTGCTGTTCCGATGATGCGCATGGCAAACTAGGGATTGACAGGCGGCACGCCGGTGCCCCCGTTGGTGATGCCGTTGCCCGGTTTCACGGCAGGATACGTTCCCGTTGTCGTGGACTTCACGCCCCCGGAAGGATCGTGCTCTAGCAGCAGTGCCTGATAACGATCACGGTACATTTGCGCGCGTGCTCGTTCCAGATTCCAGATGCGATTCAGGCTGTCCAGCAGTGGGGGCAGCGCAGCTTCAAGTTCGGTCATGCGCTGAATAAAGCGCTCAAATTCCTTATCGTGGCTGCGCCAAACCTCGTCATTAGACAGCGTAAACTGCTTCCAGCGTTTCTGGTCATCGGAACGCCAGTCATTCCACTCCTGACGGAAGCGTTCTTCGCTCAGCCGCTGCATCTCGGCGACCTCGTTGATGCGCCGTTCGAGACGATCACCAATACGTTCGAAGTCGTCAATGATCTGTTTCATGCTGCGGTAAGCATCTGCCCACTTTTCAAACCGTTCAATGTTCTGCTGCATAGCCTGGTCGTGATCACCAAAACGTTTGACCAGATCGTTGATTTGCTGGTCACGCTGCTGCAAGATGAGCGTCTGCTGATCAATAAACTGCTGAATTTGTTCACGGCGTTCGCGCTCGGTGTTATGAATTTCCTGAATTTTGCGCTCGTTGCGCAGCGCCAGATCTTCCAGGAGCGTGGTTTTAGGTTTCACGGTATCAATCTGCTTCTGGATTTCTGGAAGTTCGCTTTCCAGTTCGCCCAATCGCCGGGCATCCTGACGCCGCTGCTCCTCAAGGAAGGTAATCCGGCGTTCCGGCTCGTCCAATTTCTTGTAGAGGTCATCCAGACGCTGCTGAAGTGCTGCTGTGACGCCCACCAGCCGGTCGCGCTCAACCTGCAAACCGGGCAAATCACCAAGTTGGCGTTCCAATTTGGTCATTTTTTCGGTTGTTTCGCGGATTGCGCGCAGCATGTTCTCGCGCACCAGTTCCTGACGGCGTTCCGCCTCACGTTCGGCAGTCAAACGGGATGCCTCAGCAGTTTCCAGTAGCTGGCGCATCTCCCGACGCATCTGTTCAACAAGATCATTCTGGCGATCCCCGGAAACGTACTGGCTGCGCATGACAGTCTGATCTGACTCCATACTCCCCAGACGGCGCTGGAGCAGTTCCAGCGTTTCCTGCTGCTGCGCCAGGCGCTCCTCAAGGGTGGCAATCGTCGCTTTATCGCGGCGGCGTTCCTCATCTAACCACTCAATCATTCTTGCTGCCTGGCTGATGTCCATCATACGCCAACCCTGCCCTTCCGCTCAGTTTTCTACAACTCATAAATGGATTATAACATACGCAGCATATACGCCTAAAAAAGTCTCAATATTCTTACAGCACATGCTCGCAGCAGTGCGCAGGAACATGCACCGCGCCTGCCGGATTGGCACACAGGCGCTTGAGCAGGCAGACTCGCGTGTTGCGCAGTACAATGACTTTTAAACAGAAGGATTATGATGTTATGCACGTTACACGCCAACGCCTTGAAGAGCTTGAAGCTCAAACGCTTGCGCCCTACGCGCTGCTGAGCAAAAACAGCCTCGGACGCCATTATCATGAACATGAACCAGCCTACCGAACCGCATTTCAGCGAGACCGGGATCGCATTGTGCATTCGGCAGCGTTTCGCACTCTGGAATATAAAACACAGGTTTTTGTCAATGACGAGGGCGACTACTATCGCACACGACTGACCCACACGCTCGAAGTTGCGCAGATTGGACGCACACTGGCGCGCGCGCTAGGCGTCAATGAGGATCTGGTAGAGGCTATTTGTCTGGCGCATGATCTGGGGCATCCCCCTTTTGGACACGCAGGCGAAGGTGTATTGGACCGGCTGATCGCGCCTCTGGGGGGCTTTAACCACAATCACCAGAGCTATCGTGTAGTAACCAAACTCGAACGCCGTTATCCGCTGTGGAGTGGTTTGAACCTGACCCACGAGACTCTGTCTGGTATTGCCAAGCACGAAACGGAATATGACCTGAGCGGAGTGGCGGGGCTGGACGAAAACCTGCTGGGCAGCGTTGAAGCACAGATTGCCAATGTCGCCGACGAACTGGCATATAACGCCCATGATCTTGATGATGGGCTGCAATCCGGGTTGATTACGCCGTCGCAGCTCAACTCGCTGGAATTATGGCAGCAGTTATGTGATCGCCTGACCTGGCACGAGACAGAGCTGGATGAAATCACCCGGCATCACTTCATCCGCGAACTGGTTGGGGTGCAGGTGGATGATGTGATCCAGACGACAGAAGCCGCCCTTGAGAGTCTCAAGCCGCAGACTGCGGATGATGTGCAGCACAATGGCAAATATGTGGTTGCGCACAGCAGTCAAATGCGCATGCTCAACCGGGCGCTTAAAGACTTTTTGTACGAAAACATGTATCATCATTTCCGCGTCATGCGTATGGCAAAACGCGCCGAACGCTTCATCGAAGCCATCTTCACCAGTTATGTCTCAGAACCGAGGCAACTGCCGAAAGAGTATCAGGCGAAACTGAATGCTGAACCGCTGGAGCGCGTCGTTGTGGATTACATTGCCAGTATGACAGACCGCAGCGCTTTGTTAGAATACAGGCGCTTATTTGATCCCTTAGCACGTCCATAACCGCAAATCCGGCATCTTTAAGGGGGTTGGCGATTCTTCATGGCGACTGAAAATGTACTCAACAACCGCTATCGGCTGGTTGCTCAGCAGGGTTCCGGCGGGATGGCAGTGATCTACAAAGCGATTGACCTATCACTGGGACGTACTGTAGCGATTAAAATTCTGCGCCCCAGTCTGATGAACGACCCGACAGGTGCGTTCATCACCCGCTTTCGCAATGAGGCGCGCAGCATTGCAAACCTGTCCCACCCGAACATCGTCACCGTGCATGACGTGGGCAATGATGGTCCGGCGCACTATATCGTGATGGAGTTCATTGAGGGGCAGGATCTCAAAAAGATTATTCGCACCTACGGCGTACTCTCGGTTGACCGTGCGCTGAATCTTGCCGTTCAAATCTGCGCAGGCATCGGTTTTGCCCATCGCGCTGGGCTGGTGCATGCGGACGTCAAGCCACAGAATATTCTGGTCACGTCAGAAGACCTGGTAAAAGTCACTGACTTCGGGATCGCGCAGGCGTTGAGCGACAGCCAGCCTGGCGAACGGCAGTCTGTGGTCTGGGGCAGCCCGCACTATTTTGCGCCAGAGCAGGCACGGGGCGAAAAACCAACGCCTGCATCCGATGTTTATGCCATCGGCATTGTGCTGTTTGAACTGCTTACCGGACAACTGCCCTACACAGGTACGAACCAGCAGGAACTTGCTCTGGCACATATCCGAGATCGGATTCCGCTGGCGACTGAGATTAACCCGAACGTGCCCGAAGCGCTTTCGCGGATTGTGTACAAGGCAATGAGCAAGGAACCGAACGCGCGTTATAACCAGGCAGGGCAGTTGGAGCAAATTTTGACCGCCTATCGTGAACGGGGGCGCGAACACACACTTATCCAGCCCTCCCAGCCGCCAGTCAGCGGACCACCGCCAACCACACCGCCCCAGATCCAACCGACTCAGCCGCGCCAGTCTGCCGTGCCGCCGTCGTCACATCCCGGTTATACATCACCTGCGCCGGGTTACCCACAGCAGGGCAGCAGCCCGGTTTCGCCACCGGCAAATGTGCCGCCCGTGCAGGGCAGTCCGGTGCAACCGCCGCGCCCACTCCAGGACAGTGTGCGTCCTGTCGCAAGCGCCGAGCCAACACAGCGTTACAGTGTCGCCCCCGAAGCGCCGCAGGCTCCCGTTTACGGCAATCGTCCGGCAGTACCCGCCGCACAACAGAGCGCTTACCCACAGCCAGTCGCGCCTTATCAATCCGTGAGCAGTGGAACCGGACCGTTCCAACCAAACTTCCCTGAAGATCGTCGCTTTATTGATGGTGATGAACCGCAGGGACTCGACCTGGTTACAATTGTGCTGGCAGGACTGGCGTTTATGGCTGTTGCCTGTCTGATTCCGCTGTACATCATTGTGTTTCAGCGGTTGAGTACATAGCGACAGTTATCGAAGCGACTGTCAAGACAAACAGGGGACGGGCAGCGGTGCTCTTTCCGTCCCGGTCATCAAACGTTCAGGGGGCAGTCATCGAAGGCACGGTTCGCGTCACCTGATAACTGTCTATCACAACATCGGCAGTGCCCTGTTCCGGTGTCGCGACGTAGACCCCCACAGCGCCGCTGCCCAAAGCATCCAACCGCACATCAAAGAGGGTGCTCCCGTTGACAAAGCCATACAGCGCCGTGCTGTGAATTTCCAGCGTCATCCGGTTACTTGTGCCCGGCGGATTCACCGCATCGCCCGGCGTCCACGATTCCCCTGCATTACGGAGTTCTATCCAGACTCCGTCACGGCGAGTCCAAACGCTAAAGCGCCGTGATGCATCTACAGCAAAAACCCCGTAATTGTCTTCGTCCTGATAATGAAACACGATCCCAAACGCACTGGAACGACTGCTGTTTTCGCGCAGCTGCCCTTCCATGATGATTGTCGCCGCCCCGTAAGTGTAGTCCAAAGAGAAGAGACTGGTCATTGCCGTTTGCGATAGCTCATTGCGGATGCTGTACTGACCATCCGGCGTGATCTGCCGGAACATGACACTTTCTTCACTTTGCTGCCAGTATTGATTCAGTTCATCGCCAGGATCAAAGGTACTCACGAAATAGAAGTCTTCAGCTGCGGTCATACTTTCAACGCTGCCCATAACAGCTGCTGTCGCGGCAGTGCTGCTGGTGGAATTGTTCATCGCCTGCTGTGTCAGCAGGGCAATGACCAGCAGCGCCAGAATTGTGCCCAAACCTGCAATCAAAATGCCCGCCGGAGAACCCAGGCGCTTGGCAGGGGTAGGACGAGGATCCGGGGCAGACACATATTGCGCCGCAAACACGGCGGTGTTGCTGTTATCCAATGAGCTGCCTGTCACAAGATACTCTGTCAGGGGTGCACTGACCGGACGCCCCTGAAAAACCGCCTGCAAATCCTCGGCGAACGCCTGTGCTGTCTGATAACGGTTTTCGGGGAACTTTGCCAGCGCCTTGAAGATCACGGCATCTAGCTGCGCGTTCTCCATATGCATGAATTCAGAAACGCGCGGCACTGGTTCGTTGATATGCTTAATGAGAATCGAAAGGCTGCCGTCATCTGCGAATGGCGGACGCCCCGCCAGCATTTCGTAGAGGATCACGCCAAGCGAATATAAGTCCGTGCGAAGGTCTACCTCACCGCCGCTTGCCTGCTCAGGCGACATATACGCCGGAGTGCCGATAGTGACACTTTCCTGAGTAAGCTGGCTACCCGCTGCCAACCGGGCAATGCCAAAGTCTGCCAGCACAGCTTCATCACGCTCATTGAACAGGATATTCGCAGGCTTCACATCGCGGTGGATCATGCCGCGTTCATGGGCATAACCCAGCGCAGCAGCAATGTTGAGCATGATCTGCAAGATGCGCTCGTGAGGCAGTGTCCTACCCTGCTGAGCCATTTCTTCGAGCACACTCTTGAGCGTTTTGCCAGGAATAAACGGCATGACCATGTAACACAGGGTCGTTTCACCCTGCTCGATGACACTGTAATCATAAATCTGAACAATATTGGGATGATTAAAACTGCCTATGAACTTTGCTTCGCGCTCGAAGCGCTGCTTAAAGGATGGGTCATCTGCCAGATGTTCGTGCAGCACCTTAATCGCAACGGTGCGGTCAAGAGTGGTATCGACGGCTTTAAACACCCGCGCCATCCCCCCCATACCGATCCGCTCTTTAATTTCGTAGCGACCAAGACGAGCATTGACCAGATTACTGGTAATCATCGCCATGACGAATATCTCCTGCAAGGCATATTGAGGCGGGCTAAGTATTCACGAATCACACCGTTGATCCACCCCTGCAACAAATTGCCTTTGAACTTTACCGCAGATTCATTACAAAACCTTGAATATACTCCTTCAATTTTAATGATAGCACATTCTCGTCCTATTTTTGCGCACAGCGGTAAGCTGCCAAACAACCGCCAGGCATTACATCCTGAGAGACAATGATTGGCTGGATTGCTGTGTCCATTCTAAGTAAAGACACAGCAGACATTCATTCTGAGGCGACCGAATTATGTTCTTTGCATGCGCATTCACAAAAACGAGCGATCCATGCGGATCGCCCATGCCCCTACGTTCAGGTTTCGACCATTTTCTGCGTTGGCTTGTGCTGTTCATCGAAGATTGCTTTTGGTGGTTATTACCCCTTTAGCGCACCCGCTGTCAGCCCCTCAATAAAACGATCAGACAACGCCAGATAAATGATCAACACTGGCAGCATTGCCACAACGAGGCTGGCGGCAGCCATGGCATAGTCGGAACTGTTTTCGCCCACGAAGAGCATCATCGCCGCAGGCAGTGTGCGCACTTCCGGACGTGTAATCATTGTCACCGCCAGCAGCAGCTCGTTCCAGAAGTTCAAAAAGTTGACCAGAATCACGGTGGATACCGCCGGGCGTGCCAGTGGCAGCATCACCCGATAAAACGTTGTCAAGTCCCCACAGCCATCAATGTATGCCGCATCTTCCAGCTCATCAGGTAGTTCACCAAAAAAAGTTGCCATCAGATACGTGCTGACGGGCAGCGCCGATGCGGTATACAGCAGAATCAGCGACAGGTGCGTGTTCAGCAGTCCATATTCCGCCATCATCTGGAACTGCGGCAGGTATTGGATCTGAGGGGGCAGCATCATCGCCAGCAGCAGGGAACCAAAAATTGCTCCGCGAAACCGAAACCGGTAGCGACTGCGCCCAAAAGCATAGCCTGCCAGCGTCGAAACGATCAGCGTCAGCAGCAGCGCCCCGACGGTGACAATCACACTGTTGAGAAAATAGCGATAAAAGGCAATCCGCGGGTCAAAGAGCAGTTCAATATAGTTGTCAAAATTCAAGCGGGCTGGCAATCCATAAGGGTCATTGAGAATCTCACCCGTGGTACGAAAAGACATGATGAGCATCCAGATGAATGGAATGACAATCAACAGAGTAATTGCCAGCAGCAGTGCCAGAATCACGCCATTCTGCATCAGACGGCTGATACGCAGCCAAAACGCGGAACCCGGAGACTCTGCCTGTAGACGACTTCTTGTGACAGTCATCAGAAAACACCTTCCTGCTTTTGTCTGCCCCGGCTGAGCAGATAGCGCAGCAGCAGCACCCCCACCAGCACGACACCAAACCAGAACACTGCAATGGCAGATGGATAGCCCAGGTCGAGTGTGCGCCAGGCAAACGCACGCTTCTGCACATAAGTTGCCACCGTTTCCGATGCGTACAGGGGACCGCCTCCGGTCAGCACCCAGACCACGTTAAAGGCTTTCATTTTGCCCATAAACGACAGAATGGTGACGGTGATCAGCGTCGGGCGCAGCATCGGCAGAATCACGCGAATGATGATCTGCCGCACCTTGGCGCCATCCACACGTGCCGCCTCAATCAGGTCATTTGGGATCGTACTCAAGCCTGCCAGAATCAGCACAAACGAAAAACCGAACGTCGCCCAGAAATGGACAAAGATCACTACCCACAGCGGCGTGTCGCGGCGTCCCAACCAATTGACTGCCAGCGAGTCCAGTCCGATGCTGCGGAGTGCCGTATTCAGCAGCCCCCATTCGTTATTAAAAATCCAGCGGAAGACCAGACCGACGATCACCCCGGAAACCAGCATGGGGGTGAACCACGCAGTGCGAAAGAACCTATAGAACGGCACGCGAAAGAATACCAGCAGCGCCAGCGCTGTTGAAAACAACATCTCAATAGTTGGACCCACCACACCCCAGATGATTGTATTGCCCATTGCGGTGTGAAAGATGCGGTCATCGAGCATCGTCAGATAATTATCCAACCCCACAAACGTGACTGTCTGGGTTCCCATGTTGTATTCGATGGTGTGTAAGGAATTCCAGATGGTTGCAAACAGCGGATAAAGAATGAACACCAGATAGAAGAAAAGCAGCGGCGTTAGAAACAGCGCAAGCGCCATCCAGGGCACTCGGCGACGCCTGATCCTGTAGCCGACCGCCGCTTTGACCTGTCTATTCGCCGCTGAAATGCTCTTAGTTGACATAAGAACTCCGCAGAGTTTGCCGCCGGGCGGAAGGTTTTCGCCCCACGGCTCAAGCAGTGATTTGAAGAAGCTGCGCAGTGGAGCTGTACTCCTGAACTGGCGATCAAGCCTGCCGGTTCTGTTGTGTAACTGCGCAACGCCCGCAGCTGTTTGGTATCTATCCACAATTCTGAACAAGGGGATTGATCCCCTTGTTCAGGAAAACGGTTTATGGATAGGCTCTTAGTTACACAGTGCGCCGTCCAGCATTTCGACAGTCTCGTCCACGCTCAGCAGACCCAGCGGCAGCCCTTCGTTCAGGGTAGCGACCACGGCGGCATCAAAGTCACCGCAGCGTGCCGGTGCAACACTGACCGACGACAGCGAGCCATACACTTCAGCAAATTCAGCCCAGTACCAATCCCACTGTCCCGGCGTGACGCCCAGCGTATTCAACAGCTCTTCCGAGGGCCAGTCGGCGCCGACATCATAGCGGATTGCTGATGGACTGTTGGTCACGGCGGTCCACAGCGCGCCGTAGCGCGGCTGCGATGCAAAGGCAAGAATTGACCCGGCGACATCCGGATGCTGCGATGCAGCAGTGATGGCATAGCCGGACTCAAAGGCGCTCCACACAATGTCGTTTGCCGCGCCATCTTCCCATGCCGGGTAACGCAGCATCCCAAAGTGCCAATTCGGATCCTGACCGCCCTCGTCCTGCGGTTTGAAGGCGCGCCCGGAATACCAGGTGGGAATAAACATCATGCATGCCTGGCGCTGCGTATGGAAGTAAATATGAAACTCATCAATCGTCATCGTCGAGAAGCTCTCGGGCCAGAGACCAGCTTCACGCAGTTGGACGCTGTATTCCAAAGCGCGGCGTGCCTCCGGCGTATCCCACGATTGTAAGCCGTTGTCATACAGGCGGAACTGTTCTGGCCCAACCAGCGTCCACAGCGGGTACTGCACTGCCCACACCGCCGGATACGGGCGGTTGCCAATGGCATTGGCGACACCGGCATAACCCGCCGCGCTGCATGTCTGGACGACATTCAGGAATTCTTCAGTCGTGAACTGGTAATCTTCAGGTACTTCGATACCAAGTTCGGCAAAGAGGTCAGGGTTATACACGAGCATGTTGACCACAGTGGAGATGTTGAACTTATACTGTCCCTCAATACCTGCATCGGAGTAATTGCCGTCGGCGCGCACACCGTCAACAAAGTTGTCCCACGGCAAATATTGATCGAGGTCAATCATCCAGCCCGCCTCGACCCACTGAATCCCGAAATCGCTGTCAATTGTCGTAATATCCGGTGCGCCTTCGCCTGCGGTCATGCTGGTACGAATGGCATCGCGCAGCGGTTCTTTGTCCCACCATGTCAGGTTAATCGTGACATTCGGATTTTCCGCCATATAATCGGCGGCAATCTGTTCAATCACAGCGACTTTAGCGGGTTCGTTCGCCCAGTGACTCCACCACTCAATCGTCACTGCTTCCTGGGCACTCATCGGCACAGCAGAAAGCAGCACCACCGAAATAAGCAGAGTTGCCAGAATGAGATATTGCTTTTTCATTGATAATACTCCTTGGCTAAAACAAAATTTATCTGGATGCTGTGCAACCTGTCACAAGCTTTGCCAATAACCACTCCTTGGATCACTGCTGTGGACAAACCACTTCGGTCAACCGCAGGCACGGTATCCACCTGCCTTCAGCCGGATTTCCCACTCGAAGCAAACAGGCGCAGCTTGTCAACCACGACCTGCTGCACAGCGCCAACCACACGTTGCAGCAGGTCAACCAGTTCCGGCGCCTCTGCCTTGCAGAGCGTTTGCCGCGCGGCAGCAAGATACGCCTGCCGCAGTTCGGTGTTGACGTTGAATTTGCAGACCCCCAGCGCCACTGCCTGGTGAATGTGTTCCGCCGCCAGCCCGGATGCGCCATGCAGCACCAGCGGCACACTGACACGGCGGCGAATTTCTGCCAGGCGTGCGAAATCGAGGCGCGGTTCGCCGGGATAGTGCCCATGCACATTGCCAATACATACCGCCAGCGCATCAATGCCGGTCGAAGCGACGAATTCAGCCGCCTGGAGCGGGTCAGTCATCCGGGCATCGTCTGCTTTGACGACAAGATCATCCTCGGTTCCGCTGATTTGACCGAGTTCTGCCTCGATGGCTGCATTGTGTTCATGTGCCAGCGCCGCCATAGCTGCGCTGAAACGCAGGTTGTCTGCATAGGGCATGCCCGCGCCATCCGCCATTACTGACCCCACGCCTGCCTGCAATGCCTGCTGGATTGCCCCGGCGCTGCTGCTGTGATCCAGATGTACCGCCGCCGGTATGCGGGCATGGTCAGCCGCCGCAAGACACAGCGCGACCAATGCAGCGCCACCCTGTGCCAGTGCTTTGGGATGAATTTGCAGAATGACCGGGCTGGATTCTGCTTCGGCAGCGGCGATGACTGCCTGCGCCCCTTCGAGGTTGTAGACGTTGAACGCGCCCACCGCATAACCGCCGTGCTGTGCCGCGCTGAGCAAGTCAAGGAGTCCTGCGCGCATCGCTCAACCCCTTCCTGCCGCCGTAAGAATCTGGCGACTGCGCATCAGCGCGTCATTGCTGCCCACATTGCCCGGAAAGACGATATAGGCTAACCCCGGAAAGCGGCTCTCAGCGCCCGTCTGCCACACCGGCACACCCGGCAGCAGTTGACCAAGCACCAGCGCGCGGCGCATCGCCAGCGCTTTTGTGGCAATATCGCTGGAGGTGATGCCGCCCTTAACCAGCACATAACGCGGTCTGGTCGTAATCTCGCGGACAATGGCAATCAGCCCGGCAGAAATCTTTTGCCCGATCTGCAAATTCGTCTCCGCATCGTCGGCGCGCACAAGCTGGCGACTGGTATAAATCAACGTGTCATGCCCCGCTGCCAGACTCCTGGTTGCAGAAGCGCTAATTGACTCAATGATCACAGCGCGGGCAGCGTCATCCAGCAAGGCTTCAACAGGGACTTCCAGAGCGACCTCAACACCTGCATCCAGCAGCGCTGCAAGCTGGGACCCAGTCTTAGGAACATACGATCCCACTACGAACAGCCCGCCGCTGGTTGCGCCAGCATCTGGCAACCCTGCCGCTGTGAACGCCAGACGTTCGAAGATTCCGCTGCGCACCGCCACGAATGAGGCGGCAGTTCGGTACAAATAGCGCCCACCCAACGCCTCTGCTTGCAGCAGCCCGGCGACAAAGACTTCAAGATCGCGGTAACTGGCGGCGTTGACCACACAGATAGTCCGGTTATTCAGCGCAAGCAGCTTCTGCGCGACGACTTCTGCGCCACCTTTGCGCAAATCCGTAATGCTGATACTGGCGACTGTCTGCGCCGGAATTTGCCCGCAGGTTTTCTCCTGCACCCAAGCAGGCAGATAGGCGCTGTGATAACCAAAGACCGCATCCTGCGCAAAAGGGGTTTCATGCGCGGCAACGAGCTGTGTGCCTTCTGCCACGTAATGTGTATCGTCCAGTGTATAGCGCCCGCCTTCGAGAAAAAACGGGATCAGCAGCCAGGCATCGAACACCTGCCCCAACCCCGCTTCCAGCGCTGCGACCTCGCCGGGGAAGTGCCCGCGCAGGGTCGAATCGCTGCGGCTGATGACCGTGACGGGAATGCCGGTTTGCGCAGATGCAGCACGCAGGTTTATGCCGATCTCGCGGTTGAGCTGCTGCGCTGCTGCCGCGGGCAGGCTGCGCGAATTGGTCAGCAGGTAAAATGTCGGAGCAGCCGTTTGCAGCGCTTCAACCAGAGTCTCGACGGTCCACTCCATATATACCGTGACGCCATGAACGGTTTGGGTCCCGGTCGGGTCATCGTCCAGCACACAAACCCGCTGCGGGCTGTTTTGCACGGCAGCGGCGATTTGTGGACGCAGATCCTGTGCCCACTCACCAGGCAGCCCTGCCAGAGTCGCGGTCAGGTCAAGACGGCTGTGCATCTGACAGCACCTCGCGAACACGCTCAAAGCCACACTGCCCGCTGGTGAATACCGGCACGCCAAAGGTCGCCTGCGGATCCGGATAGCTGAGCAGGAACACCGTCATCGAAAGCTGTGCCAGCACCACGCTGCTCAGGCTGGCGTCCGCTGCCAGCCGCGCACGGATTGCCTCAGCAAGCGCTGCGTTATGCCCGATGACATCGCCTGCCGCAAGACAGTGCCATGCCGCCGGAACATCCAGTCCATCAAAGCTGATGGTTCTGCCAGCTGCCTGCGCCGTTTCGCGCAGCAGTGCCTGAGTGCTGGCAACTGTTGGACCGTGCGTGGCGACCACCAGCACACGCCCCCCATGCGCAACTGCGCGCTGCATCATCGGCTGGTCAATCTGGATGACTGGCACATGGTCCGCTGCCAGCGCTGCCTGCACTGCGGGATAGGCACGGTTCATCGTGGAGCAGGTAATCAGCACGGCATCAACCCGCGCCAGTGTGACAAGGTCACGGGCATAACGGATAAAGGCGTCAATGTTGGACTGCGGCGGGGTGGGCTGACCCGCCTCATGCGCTTCCATAAAGTTGATCTGCACCGCTTCGCTGCCCACATTAACCAGATGCACACCCGGCAGATAGTGTTTGCCGAAGTAATTCGCCCAGAGCGTAATCCACGACGAGCCATTCAGTACGCCGAGCCGCTTTCCGATCAGCCGGGGATCGCCGGTTGGTTCTGGTGCCGTGTGGGCGACGCCGGTAATTTGCAGATAGCTGGAGAACAGATCAAGGGGGTTCATCGCGCCAGCCTTTGTTCGCGCCGCTGCATCACGGTTTTCGCTGCGTTGGCAATATCAGTTGGCTGCATGCCATGTTCACCGAGCAGTTCGTTGACGCCACCGCTGTCCACCCAGCGGTCACGCACGCCAATGCGCTGCAAGGGCACCGGGCATTCTTCGCCCAGCACTTCTGCCACCGCCGCGCCAAACCCGCCGTTAATGCTGGCGTTTTCGGCGGTAACTGCGCAGCCTGTACGCGCAGCAGAGGCGGCGATCAACTGCCGGTCAATTGGCTTGACCGACGCCAGATGCACCACTTCGGCACTGATGTTTTCAGCGTGCAGCAGTTCCGCGGCTTCAAGGCATTTCGCCGTCATCATGCCGGTTGCGAACAGGGTCACGTCGCTGCCACTGCGCAGCAGTTCGCCTTTGCCCCAGGTGAAGCGATGCCCCGCCGGGAAAATCTCCGGCAGTGTGTAGCGGGTAATCCTGAAATAGACGGGACCCTCGTGTTCGACGGCGGCGCGCATCACGGCGGCGAGGTCGTTGTTGTCACCTGGATCGGCGACGTACATATTGGGCAGCACGCGCATAACCGCCAGATCCTCAATGCAGTTGTGCGAAGCGCCCGCACGGCTGGTAGGGATGCCCACATAGGAACCGGGAATTTTGACGTTCAAGCGGGGGTAGGCAATCGAAATGGCGATTTGGTCAAGCGCGCGGCGTGTGGCGAAAACCGCAAAGGTGCTGGGAAAGGGCATAAACCCGGTCAGCGCCAGCCCTGCGGCGATGCCGAAAAGATTCTGTTCCGCAATGCCCACCTGGATAAAACGATCTGGATATGCCTTTTTGAACATGCCTGCTTTCGATGAGGTATGCAGGTCGGCATCCAGCACAATCATGTTCGCAAACTCGCGTCCCAGTTCGACCAGCGTTTTGCCAAAGGCGTCGCGCATTTCGGGTATTTTTGTGCCGTTGGTGTGGTTACTCGCCGCCATAGAAGGTCTCCTTTTCCAGACTCGCCTGCAATCTGCTAAAGCCTTCTTCTGGCTTGCCGTAACGCCGGGCAAGTTCGCGCAGGAAGCGATCTGCCGTTTTCGCGTCGGGTGCATGGGTGTGCCATTTGTAGTTAAATTCCGCTTCGTGAATGCCCATACCTTTGACCGTATGCGCGATCAGGACGATTGGTTTGCCGCGCGGCAGCACCCAGCGCGCCTGATGCAGCGCCGCGTTGACAGCGTGGATGTCATGCCCATCAACCTCTAGCACATCCCAGCCGAATGCCCGCCACTTGTCGGCAAAGGGTTCGACACTCATCAGATCCCACGTGAACCCTTTTGCCATGACCTTGTTGTAGTCCACAATGGCGATCAGGTTATCGACGTGATAATGGGCGGCAGCCATAGCGGCTTCCCACAGGTTGCCTTCGTTACTTTCACCGTCGCCTACAATGCAGTACACCCGCGCGGCAGCCAGTTCCTGCCGCCGCAGCCCCAGTGCGATACCCAGCGACACCGACAAGCCCATGCCCAGCGGACCACCGGAAGATTCCAGCCCCGGTGTGCGGGTCATGTCGGTATGCCCCTCCAGCCCGTGCAGTTCGCAGTAGGTGTAGAGTTCATCAACGGGGAAGTAACCGCGCAGCGCCAGCGCGGCATACAGCGCCGGTGAACCATGTGCTTTCGACAAAATCAGGCGGTCACGCTCGGTCCACTGCGGGCGCTGTGGATCCAGCCGCATCTGATTAAAGTAGAGCACAGCAAGCAGTTCTGCCATCGAAAAAGAACCGCCGATATGTCCCCACATGCCATAGGCGATCATTTCTACGCTTAGGCGCCGAATCTGATACGCCATTTCTTCAACTTGCTGATACTTATCCGGTGCTAATGTCATTATAGTTTCTCGGATGAAAAATGGTGCATCTTCTGTATTCACAAAAGTCGTTTACTGTATACAACAATACACCTGATCGGATACTGAGTCAAGTGAATGTATACCAGCAGCACTGTTTCTGTATACAGCGGTCATGCTATAATCAGGGAGTTGGTGGGATTGAGCAGCGCAGAGGCTAAACTGCATGTCAACAGAGGTAGAGACATTTCAGGAAATCGCTTACCGGCATGTCAAAGAGAACATCTTACAGCTCAAGCTCAAACCCGGGCAGTACGTGACCGATTCGCAGGTTGCGCAGGATTTGAACATGAGCCGCACGCCTGTGCGTGAGGCATTTTACCGTTTGGAAAATGAGGGGCTGCTGGTGAATGCGGCGCGCAGAGGATGGCGCGTCTATTCGCTATCGCTGGAGGATATTCACCACATCTTCGACATCAAGGTCGCGGTTGAAGGCATGGTCGCCCGTCAGTGTGCCAACTGCACGGACGAAGCCCTGCGCGAAACCCTGCGCGAAGCACTTGGCGACATGCGCGCGGCGGTCCAGGCGGCAAGCCCGCGTGAGTGGCTGCAAGCCGACCACAAGCTGCACGCGGTTCTGTTTCGCATGGTGAAGAACGAGCGGGCGGAGCGCATTATCCTCAATCTGAACGATCAATGGCACCGGCTGCGCATTGGCTTTGCCGCCATGCAGGGACGTATTGAGCGCTCGACCGAAGAACACAGCATTTTTGTGGAGGCGATTCTTGACCATAATCCTGAGCTTGCCGAAACGGCGATGAAAGAACATCTCAACCAGGTTCGCCAGGAGCTGGAACGGTTGCTGGTACACATGATCCTGCCTTTTGCCGAGGAAGGTGTCTAAAGCGCAGTGACTCATCTTTGGCGTTTTCGCGCGGTAAACGCGCAGCGCCCATTTGAGATACCTGAGGCAATCCCTCCGCAGCAATTGAACGCGCGGATTGTCGTCTGGTCTGATAACAGCATAAATCAGATCGAAGCGAAGCGACCGGGTGGCTGAAAAGACTACTGGTCACTTGCGGAAGTTGGCACGTTGTACCAACTGATTTAAGCAGGGGCAACCCGACTTGCGGTTGCCCAAACACTTCCAAACTAACCCACCAACCGAATCAAATCCACCAAACTTGTTCGCGTGGCTACCCCAAAGTGCGCTCGTGTAGTTCCACCGACAGGTGGACGGATTTTGTACTTTGGCTCAGACGGTGGGATCATATTCGTCAGCTAATATGCCGTCGTTTTGGACTTGGGCGGCGTAGTCCCGATTCCGGGGTTCTTCAACAAACAGAATCAGTCGAGCACTGTTGGCTCCGGGTAGGGCGTACGCAACATAATTCCAGACCCAATTGATAAGCACCGCCAGCCGGTTGCGAAAACCGATCAGAGTCACCAGATGCAACCCCAACCATGCCCACCATGCAAAATAACCGGTGAGCTTCAGGCGATAAAACAGCCACGCCACCGCACGCCGCCGCCCGATAGTCGCCATGATACCACGATCAATGTAGCGGAAGGGTTGCAGCGGCTCTCCCCTCAATTCGCGCAGGATGTTCTTGCCTGCCAGCATTGCCTGCTGCTTGGCAACCGGGATCAGCATGGGATATGGCGTGCCCTGCGGATCCGGCAGATGTGCCATATCGCCCACAACATAGACATTGTTTAACCCGATCACGCGCATAGTAGCTTCAGCGGGCACGCGCCCGGCACGCGCCAGCGACACACCCAACATCTCTGCCAGCGGGGAAGATTTCACACCAGCTGCCCAAACCAGCGTGTGTGTCGGGATAACACGACCGTCTGTCAGGCGAACGTGATCAGGTGCTGCTTCTGCAACAACAGCGTTGAGCAACACCTCGACACCCAGCCCTTCAAGCTGACGCAGCGCCGACTGCTGCAGGCTCTCCGGATAAGGCGCCAGCAGGCGGTCTGCTGCTTCAATCAGGATAACTCTGGGCTGAATCTGGCGTAGGTTGGCATATTCCTTACTCAGCACGTGCTTGTACAGTTCGTAGAGCGCTCCGGCAGTTTCCAGCCCGGTGGGTCCACCGCCGACAACCACGAGTGTAGTGTAGGCACTCTGTTCAGCGGGAGTGTCCATCCATGCAGCTTTTTCGAACACTTGCAGGATATGGTTGCGCAGCAGCACTGCTTCCGACAGGGTCTTCAGGCTGAATCCGTACTGCATCAGGCTGTCATTACCGAAATAGTTGGTCACGCTGCCAGCCGCCAGAATCAGCTTGTCATAAGGTTCCTGCCGGGTCATCCCATTCGTCTTTACCATGACATGCTGGTGCTGGGGATCAATGCCGGTAACCTCACCCAGCATGAAGTCCACATTGCGCTTGCGGCGGAAGATTGCTCGGACGGGATAGGAGATTTCCCCCGCTTCCAGACCGCTGGTCGCCACCTGATACAGCAGCGGGGTGAAGGTGTGAAAATTGTTCCGGTCAATCAGCAGCACATCCACTGCATGATTCGCCAACATCTTGGCAGCATATAAGCCACCAAATCCAGCGCCAATGATTACAACACGTGGAACCTGTTGGGTTTGCATCAGGTGTAGCCCCTTCTGCTTACTCAAGATCGATATCTTGTGAAACTTTTCACAGTATAGCAGCTTGTGAAACGGCGCACAATCAGACTTTAGACGGAGTAACGGTCCGGTATTTTACAGCGTAGCATAACGCCTCATTTTGGTTAGAATTAGGTTACAAGTGCGAGTGTAACGGAAAGCGGCATGAACAATACAACACAGCGCGAGGAAGAACTGCTGCGTTACCAGACGCAGATGACCGCCAATAATCTGCGCCAGCTTCTGGCGAATCAGCACCATGCCCATGAACACTCGGTTCTGGCTGTGGCAGAACAAGAAGAACTGGTGCAGCAAGTGGCACAAATTCTGCCTGCTGGCAACGTAGTTAATTTTGTCTTTAACGGCATTTTGCTGGCAAAAGACCGCGAGATTGCCAGCGCAGCGGGACGCACGCATCTGAACTCGCTGCTCAAGGGACTGTCCGTTATGCGCGACAACGCGCTGTATCCGCTGATGTTTGGGGGACCGGCGTCCCTGCTGGCAGGCTATAATATGCTGCTGCGACTGGCAGGCGCGAAACCAGAGGACTTTCTACCGGATGGGGCATGGCAGTTCTATGTGGAATTTGGACTCCGCGAAGATGCCGCGCGCCACAGCAGTGAAACTACCGGCTTCCAGTGGAAGATAGTGCAGAATCCGGCAAACGAAGCTGAACAGCTTACGGCGTGGGTGTTAGCGGTCATGTGGCTGTTGGGGCGTTACCCCCATCTGCTTGCTCAAATGTGGGAAGAGCATGTGCGCCTGAGTGTAATTGAGCTTTCCACCGGGCTAACCAACCTGCACCGTATCTGGCAGGATATTCGCCCCTTCTGGACCCCCGGTAACCTGCTGGAAACAGATTTCATCACTTACCGCCGTGAACGCTTCAATTCGTTCTGCCGCGATCATCTGGCGCAGGTCGGTGCAGAACAGCGGCAAACCTTTGAGCAAACATGGCAGACAGAGGCACCCATACGGCAGCAGCGGCTCAAGGCATATTTGCGTCAGATGGGGCTGCATTATACGCTGGAACACGAGGAATACAGTGACCGGCGCATTGCGATTGCTGCGCAGGATTTGCAGGTCGCGGTTTATTATCAGGGGAATTATCATCTGGTTGCATTGGTAGATAGGGATCACCCCGCTAGTCCCGCCTACATCTTCCAACAAGTCGCACGGATTTTGACAAGCGCAGGTAAGCGGACATCTCAACCAATCGCCAGTGAGCACACTGAGCACACCCCAATTGACGACCTGCTCGCCGGCGCTCCGCGCGCCCAACAAAACGAACTGCGCAGTCTACTGGCACCAGAGCAGAAAGATGCCCTCAAACACCTGAGTCATGCGCCAGTGCTGATCAATTGGGATCTTGCGCCACGCCAGCAACCGCTCACGCGCATCAGCCAGCGCAAACATGGCACCGGTGATCACGCGCTGACGATCTTCCGCACTGAAAGCAGCATGGTGTTCACCGTATCGCACATCTTTTTTGACGGACCCTGGGCAATGGCAGTGGCAGAAATATTGACCAACCAGGCTGTCCGGTCCCTGAATTCCCGTGAGCTGATGCAACTACCATTGATCAGTCCAGCACCTGTTCCGCGCACCATTACACTGGGGACAAATGCCGCACTCAGCCGTGCACTGCAAAAACTGCCAACACAGATTAGCTGGCATAGTGCTGAAACCACGCTGGAAGTCAGCACCCTCAACGAACTACGCAAGCTGATCTTAAATCGCACGCGCCCGCGTATTCGCCTGACCGTCAACGACCTGCTGGTACTCTATCGCACCATATACAACCAGCGTTACCAACCGAGTGCTGACCTGCGCGCTGCACTGACGCAGGTTTCCGCACGCGGCAGGCAAGAAGAACAGCTCGTGCGCAACGTGTTGACACTCTACAAGGCGCTCCCGGCAGCCAACCCCGCGCTGCTGATTCCGATTAACGCGGAACGCACGGACCCGAAAGAGCGCATCTTTCCCAGCACATTTCGCAGCCCGTTTCCGGATTTCTGGCAGCAGCATCTGCGCCTGCTCGACCAACTGCAAAAACCCTACGGAGAACGTACCCTGGCGGAAAAGCAAAAATTTAACAAGGAACGCGCTTACTACCTCAGTGTACTAAACACTTTTGGCACGATGACGCGGCGCACTCGTGAAATTGCGGTAAATGGCCAGAGCATGGGCAATATGGCAATTCGGCTGATTGCCGGGCTGCCTGATGCCTTCCAGCGCCTTGCCGACGGGCTACCGGGGCGCGTTGGCTTCATCAATGAAGCAATCAAAGGTGAAGAAGTGTTCAGCAACGTTGGGCAGGTCGTTCCGGGTTCGTCGTTGACGCGCTTCGCCAGCGCCAGAGACGACAACAGCAAGAAAGTGCTGGTCTGGGGCATCATGACCGATAACAGTGGACGTTTGCAGATCAGCCTGCGCGACTTCCGTGCGCCTGTGCTGGCACTGATCACCGCAGGGTACTCTGAGCTGGCACAGGCAGTCACACAGGACTTTGTTGATGGGTATGCGCGCGGGTTGGAGCAGTTCGCGCGTGAGGTTGCCGCCATTCTGCGCGTCTCCAGTTCGCCTGTGTAATTGGTTCTCTTGACGATGCCTGTTGAGCCGTTATAATCGCGGATAACTTTGCAAATTCCGGGGCGCGTTGGCATGTTAACGCGCCTTTATTTTGTACCGGCATTGATTGAGGGGTATCAGTATGCCACGCGCGTTGCTCAGTGTTCATGACAAAACCGGAGTCGTTCAGTTTGCAGGCACGCTGGTCGAATTGGGCTGGAGCCTTGTTGCCAGCGGCGGCACGCAGCGCGCACTGGAACAGGCAGGACTACCAGTAACACCGGTGGAACAATTAACTCATGTGCCAGAATTTTTGGGCGGGCGAGTGAAGACCCTGCACCCGGCAATCCATGGGGGCATTCTCGCCCGTGACCGCCAGGAAGACATTGACGAACTCAGCCGCCTCGGATACGCCCCCATCAACATGGTTGTCTGCAACCTGTATCCATTTCAGGAGACGACTGCTCAGAAAGGCATCACGCTCCAGGATGCCATCGAGCGGATTGATATTGGTGGCGTGACCCTCCTGCGCGCCGCCGCGAAGAACTTCCTGCATACAACCGTCCTGTGTGATCCAGAAGATTACGCGCGCGTAAGCGCCACCCTGCGCGCCAGCGGAGAGGTTGATCTGGCACTGCGGCGTGCGCTGGCAGTTAAAGCATTTGCGCTGACACGCGACTATGACACTGCAATTCATGCCTATCTATCGCAGGACGCTGTCCCCACACCAGTCAACGACGATCTGCCTGCGCACCTTTCGCTGGGTCTGCATCGTGTTGAAGTGCTGCGGTATGGCGAAAACCCGCATCAGACCGCTGGTTATTACAGCCGCTATGGCGGCAGCGAGCCACTTGGGGGGACAGTGCTGGGCGGCAAGCCGCTCTCCTATAACAACATCCTCGATCTCGATGCCGCGTGGCGGGCAGTCAGCAGCTTTATGCAGCCCACGGTTGTGATTGTTAAGCATTTGACACCCTGCGGTATTGCCAGCGGGAACACGCTGGCGGCGGCGTATCCACGCGCTTTGGCATCTGATCCGGTTTCCGCATTTGGTGGGGTTATTGCGGTCAATCGCGTGGTGGATGAAGCATTTGTCGAAGCGCTGGGTCCGCTGTTTCTGGAAGCAATTGCCGCGCCTGATTTTGTGCTGGCGGCACAAGCAGTACTCAACGAAAGTCGCAAGAACTGCCGGCTAATCAAGATTCCGCACAGCTACGACGGCGCCGATTACGACGTGCGCAGCGTTCACCGTGGGCTGCTCGTGCAGCGCTCGGATATGGGCGACCCGGATGGCACGCTGCTAAAAACAGTAACCGAACGTGCCCCTAGCAATGACGAACTCGATGCACTGCAATTCGCCTGGAAAGCGGTGCAGCATGTCAAATCGAACGCGATTGTGCTGGCGACAAAAGATGCCACTGTCGGGATTGGGGGTGGGCTGCCCAGTCGTCTCGATGCAGCGCTGCTGGCAATCCAAAAAGCAGGCGCTGCCGCTGTGGGCGCAGTGCTGGCGTCAGATGCATTTTTCCCATTTGCCGATGGACTGGATGCCGCAATCGCTGCCGGGATTACCGCTGTGATTCAACCAGGCGGGTCAATCCGCGACAAAGAAGTCATTGAAGTGGCAAACCGGGCAAATGTGGCGATGGTTTTCACGGGCACGCGTCATTTCCGGCACTAATGCCCTATCGGGTCAGGTCTTGTCACTATCAGCGAGCACTGTTATAATGCGCTTATATCGCCACCCTAGCTCAATGGCAGAGCATACGCTTCGTAAGCGTGTGGTTGTGGGTTCAAGTCCCACGGGTGGCTCACTTAATCGCCCGTTAACGGCTGCTATACACCGTTACGGGCGATTCAATTTATGCAACTCCATCAGCCATCAGGAGCCTTATAGATGAACGATCATTCGCGCCCGGTGACTATCGCTGTAGCAGGTGGCACAGGTTCTGGCAAAACAACCGTGTCCGTTGCACTGCTAGAGCGGGTGGGACGCGAACATGTCGCCTATATTGCTCACGACAATTACTACAAGGATCTACGTGATCTGCCCTATGAACAACGCCAGAAAGTCAACTTTGACCACCCAGATGCGCTGGACACAGCGTTGATGATTGAACACATCCAGGCGCTGCAAAGCGGACACCCTGTGGATGTACCCACTTATGACTTCACCCGTCACATGCGCACCGAAATTACCGAATGTGTTGAACCGCAGCCGATCATCCTGGTCGAAGGTATCCTTATTCTTGCTGATGAGGAACTGCGCAAGTTGTTCGATATCAAGATCTTTGTGGACACCGATGCCGATATTCGCTTCATTCGCCGCCTGCAACGGGATATCGCAGAACGCGGGCGAACACTGGACAGCGTGATTACCCAGTACATGCAGACCGTGCGCCCAATGCATCTCAAATTTGTGGAACCCAGCAAGCGCCATGCTGACCTGATTATTCCCCAGGGCGGGCACAACATCGTTGCTATTGACACAATTGCAACCCGCCTGCGCACATTGCTGCAAAACAAACGCATACCTCAACCTTAGCACTAATGCTATAGGCAGCCCGACAGAACCCCATCGGAAACGCTGCCAACCTGCTACTCCTGCACGGGTGGTCATTGACGCGCATTTTGCGATCATGCTATACTGGCGTGCAATCTGCAGGAAGATGCTTCCTGTAGGACAAAACGATCATTAAACATGCACTGACGTAGATCAGGAGTAGTACACCAGCGTCCCCACGCCAGAGAATGCGGGTCATCGGCTGAAAACCTGCTCGTGAACAATGGTGGAAAGTCGCCTGTGAGTCGCCCGGAAGAACGCAGCGCTGCGTGCTGCTATTAGAACCGGGACGGGTACGCCCGTTACAGCGCAAAGTGCCAGCATGGCAGTGATGTCGTGCTGGAAACAAGGTGGTACCGCGAACGCTTGCCCTTTCGCCCTTGTATGGCGAAGGGGTTTTTTGTTTGTCCGTATAACAAGAGGTCGCATGTCGATCAGCAACGATACGAACGAATTCTATAACGCCATCGCTAAGTACTATCACCTGTTCTTCCGCGATTGGGAAACTCAGCTCGAACGTGAGGCGCTGGGGTTGCGCAGCATTTTCCGGTCGCGCGGTGTGCGGCGGGTCTTGGACGCTTCTTGCGGCGCAGGACGGCAGACAATTGGACTGGCGCAATTGGGGTTTGAAGTAGTCGCCGCTGACCCCAGCCCTGGCATGCTCGACAAAGCTGCTGAAATGGCCGCACGCTACGGGGTACAGAGCAGCATCACGTTTGTACAGAGCGACTTCCTGCATCTGCCGAAGCACGTATCGGGCAGCTTTGATGCTGTGGTTAGCAAAGGCAGCGCGCTGCCACACCTGCTGCTGGATGCCGAAATTGAGCAAGCGCTGCGCATCTTCTACCAGTTCCTGCGTCCTGGTGGTGTCCTCATCATCGGGATGCGCGATTTTGCGCCCTTCATGGAAGATCGCCCACGCTTCCTGCCGGGCATGCTCCATTCCGACGAGGATCAGGGTGAGTTTATCACCTTTGAGACCTGGGAATGGCACGACGGACCACCAGTCATTGCCACACAAAATCTGTTCATTGTGCAGGGCAGTGGCAGTCACTACGAAACGCTCAAGCAGCAGGTGCGTTACCGCCCGCTCTCCACCGATGAGGTTAAGGTGGCGCTGCTGGAAGCTGGTTTTGCCAAGATCAACGACCAACCAGACCGCAGCGAGCGGGTACTGGTTGCCGAGAAACCCCAAGTATAGCCCAGAGTAACGATGAGCTGCGTGGCACACCCGCTGTGGGCGCAGCCAGAGCGCATAGATACAGAAGGAAATGCAGACATGACGCTACGCACAATGCCGAAGAACTTCGACTTCAAAGAAGCAGAATCCCGCCTGTATGACTGGTGGGAAAAGAACGGCTGGTTCAAACCGGAAATCGCAGGCAAAGACGCTGAGCCGTTCGTAATTAGTATGCCGCCCCCAAACGTGACCGGGGCGCTGCACATTGGACACGCGTTGACTGCCAGCATTGAAGACCTGATGATCCGGTATGAACGCATGCGCGGCAAGGCAGCGCTGTGGGTTCCCGGAACAGACCACGCCGGTATTGCGACCCAGTTGATGGTTGAACGCATGTTGCAGCAAGAAGGCACACACCGCCTCGCCGTGGGGCGCGAGGAATTTCTGGCGCGCACCTGGACATGGAAAGAGAAATACGGCGGCACAATCCAGAACCAGCATCGCCGCCTTGGTGCAAGCTGCGACTGGGATCGAGAGCGCTTCACCCTCGACGATGGGCTGTCAACAGCAGTGCAGGAAGTTTTCGTGCGCCTGTGGGAACAGGGCTTAATTTACCGGGGTCCGCGGCTCGTCAACTGGTCACCGGGACTTCAGACCGCTGTCAGCGATCTGGAAGTGGAGCGCGAAGAAGAACAGGGCAAGCTCTACTTCTTCAAGTACCCCGTCGAAGGCGGCGCTTTTATCCCGGTGGCAACCACGCGCCCGGAAACGATTCTGGGGGACACGGCTGTGGCGGTGCATCCAGAGGATGATCGTTACCGCCATCTGATTGGGAAAAAGGCATTTGTGCCGATGCTCAACCGCGAAATCCCGGTGATTGCTGACAGCTATGTTGAGCGCGAATTTGGCACAGGTGCGTTAAAGATTACCCCGGCGCATGATTTCAACGATTATGAAATCGGGCAGCGGCATGGGCTGGCACTGATCACCGTGATGAACAAAGATGCGACGATGAACGAAAATGCCGGTGCATATGCCGGTATGGATCGCTTTGAATGCCGCGAAAAACTATGGGCGGACATGACCGCTGCCGGGCTGACGCTCAAGGTGGAACCTTACACGTTGATTGTGCCACGCAGCCAGCGTGGGGGCGAAGTGGTTGAGCCGCTGCTCAGCACACAGTGGTTTCTGAAAATGGAATCCATCGCCGAAAAAGCGCTGGAGACGGTGCGCAGCGGCAAAATCAGGATTGTGCCGGAGCGCTTCGAGAGAGTGTACTACCACTGGCTGGAAAACATTCAGGACTGGTGTATCAGCCGCCAATTGTGGTGGGGGCATCGTATTCCGGCATGGTATCGCGCTAAGGATGGCGACCCGCAGGGTGAAATTTACGTGGGACGCACCCCACCCCAGGGTGACGGATGGACGCCCGAAGAAGACGTGCTGGATACCTGGTTTAGCAGTGGGCTGTGGCCCTTCAGCACGCTGGGCTGGCCCGCACAAACGCCGGATTTGATGCGCTTCTACCCAACCTCGGTGATGGAAACAGGCTATGATATCCTGTTCTTCTGGGTGGCACGGATGATTATGATGGGCATGTGGTTCACTGATCAACCGCCGTTTAACACGGTCTACCTGCATGGGCTGGTGCGAGACAAAAATGGTAAAAAGATCAGCAAAACAGCAGGAAATGTGATTGATCCACTGGAACTGATCGAGCAATACGGCACAGACCCTCTGCGTTTTACGCTTGTCACCAGCGGCACGCCGGGAAACGATGTGAACCTCGATCCTGATCGTATCGAAGCGAATTTCCGCTTCGTCAACAAAATTTGGCAGATGACCAACTTCGTGACCGGTAATCTCGACACAGCACCGCCGATGGGACTGCCGCATCCGGGTGAGCTTGACCTGCCTTCGCGCTGGATCATGAGCCGACTGACAAAACTGATTGGCGAAGTGCAGCATCTGTTCGACATCTACGAATACGGGCTGGCAGGAAATCTGATGCGCGGTTTCCTGTGGGACGAATTTGCTGACTGGTATATCGAGATCAGCAAACACGCACTGTACGGCAGTGACGACGCGGCAAAAACTGGCACTCGGCAGGTGCTGGTGCATGTTCTGGAAACCTGCATGCGGCTGCTGCATCCGTTTATGCCCTTTGTCACAGAAGAACTGTGGAGCTACTTGCCGCATGAGGGCGAAGCGCTGATTATCGCGCCATGGCCCAAAGAACAGCCGCAGTACGCTGATGACGCAGCAGAAATGGCAATGCTGGCACTGATGGAGCTGGTGCGTGGGGTGCGCAATGTGCGCAATGAATACAATGTGGACCCTGGACGGCGCATCACCGCCATTGTGTCCCCGGGCAGTCTGGGCGACACGCTGCTGGTGAATAGTTATGTGTTCGCACGGCTGTGCAACGTGGAGCAGCTGACACTGCTGGGTGGGCAGCATGCGCCGACACAGGCAGCAACCATTGCAGTGGGTGATACAACGCTCTACCTGCCGCTGGCAGGCATGATTGATCTTGCCGCTGAGTGCGAGCGACTGCGCAAAGAACAGGAGCGCATCGGGCAGGCAATGGCAAAATCAGCAAACCAACTTGCCAACGAGAATTTTGTCAGCCGTGCGCGCCCGGAGATTGTCCAACGCGAGCGCGACAACCTCGCCAATTTACAGGCACAGGCAGACCAGTTGGATGAACGTCTGGGAATGCTTTGCGGATAAGGTCAACAAGAGGAACCAACACGCAGCGTGGGGCAGGATAGTCCCACGCTGCCGATCAATAGCTGATAAAGCTCTGTGGCTAGCCGAAATCGCAGCAGCAGGCTCGCTAGCGCTGGGCGGTTTTGAGTTTCAGAAAAATTGCGCGCCCAGCGTCCTGCGCGGCTTTGCGCACTTCCACCGCAGAGTCGCTGTCGTAGATTGCTTTGAGTGTATCCAATGCCTCTGCGGCGGTCAGTGCTTCCAGTCCTTTGATGGCATCAATGCGGATTTCGGGACGGGCATCATTCAAACGAATCAAATGAAATTTGATTGCCTGAGGCGCGTCAAGCACCTCAGGAGCGCCGAGCAAAATCAATTCTTCAACAGCTTTGGCGCGAGTTTCAAGGCGTTTGTCATCCAAACGGGCAAGGTGATAAGCGATAAGTCGTTCGGTATTCGTAGGCACGCTGATTTCCTCTTGACACTTCATTCTTGATGGCTCTGGCTTGATGGCTCTGGGCATGCAGAGCAGCCACCTTCAATGCTGTGATCTTTTTTTACTTATCTTGCAGATCATAAACTCTATTATAACAACAGCCGCGAAAAATCTGATAAGTACTTGAGTACAAAATCTTTATTGTTCCAGAGATAGACCTGCTATAATTTGCGCCAAATTGGCGCATAGGCGACTACGCCTGTCGGGAAAGAGCGTATAGTGGTTGACCTTGCCGTAATAATCGCCGCAGGAACCCAGCATTATCACAGCCAGTTGATGAACCAACGCCCCTGGGCGGTGCTGCCAACGCTGGGCAAACCAATGGTTGTACGGGTGATGGACAGGCTGTACAGAGCAGGCATTGAACGCTATGTGGTCATTGTGGGCGATACGGAAGGGGAAGTTGCTGGTTACCTGAGCAAGCTGTGGAAACCCAATGTCACAGTCGAGTTTGAACTCAAAAACAGTACCACCTCACTGCACCAAGCGCTTGTCAAAATTGCGCGGCGTTACCAGCAGCCCTTTTTGGTCACCACATATAACAGCTTCAGCCACAACCGTTTGCCGGAAAGCCTGCGCAACCAACACCAGCAAAACGAAAATCAGGTTATCCTGACTGGGGCAACAACAACGCTCTCACTGGCGCAGGAGCACTACTATGCCGTAACGGATGCCCAGCAGGTATACAACATCACCGAAGTGCAGCCCGCTGACGAAAAGGCGTATATTCTGAGTGACCTTGCCATTATTGGCAAAGATATGGTGCAGCATCTTAGCACCAGCCCTGAACGACTATCTGCACAGCAGGGTCGCCAACTATTGGGCATCATTCAGGCGTATGTACGCGGCGGCGGCGCGGCGCGGATGGTCGAATCAGCATGGACGCTGCACGTAGAGCAGGATGCCGATGTCCTGACAATCAATAAGTACCTGCTCGAAGAGGGACAGGATGCCCACATCCTCAGCGAACTGCCTTACACTGTGCAAATTGTCCCACCAGTACGGATTGACCCACAGGTCAGCGTAGGACAGGGCGCAAAGATCGGACCGTTTGTCTACCTGGAACATGGCTGCCGTGTGGGGCACCGCGCAACACTGAGCAATGTAGTGGTTTTTGGCGACGCAACCGTTAATGCCGAGGAAACCGTCACCAATGCGCTCATTACCCCGCGTGGGCGGATCAGTGCTTCAATGGAAGACAAACGGTAGGACAAATGCTCTCGCAATCCCTGCCGCCGCCCCCTATAATGCCAGAATGATATCCTGAACGGTTCAGTTACGTCGCAGGGTAAACAAGAGGTATTTCAGCAGGGATTTGTGGATTTGGCAGAAGCATTCAAAATGTGCCCCATCTGCGGGGCACGCAACCAGGCGAAAGTGCGCACCTGTACCAATTGCGGCACGTCGTTGACCGACGTTATCCCCATGAGCTATTCCGTACAAACCAGGCTGCCACCCGCGTACACGACTCCAGCCTACGACTTCCGCTATGGCGAAACCGATCTGATGGAAAACGCGCTGCGGCGTCCAGCAGCAGTGTTTTACGCCATTTTGATGCTGCTGCTCACACTGCTGTCGTTAGGGGTGCTGCTGCTGGCGCTGCTGCCGCTTGTCGGCGTGCTGCTGCCCGCACAATCGGCACAGCCAACTGCTACCGGTATGCTGATGGTCACGGTGACACCAGCACCGCCCACGGCCAGTCTCACCCCCACGCTGGAAATCATCAATACGCCCACACGGACGCCGTCGCCTACGCCTGAACCGTCGCCCACGCCCTGCATTCAGGAAGTACAGCCGGGCGATGGGCTGGTGGCAATTGTATCTCGCTGCGGACATCGTGATCTGGCAGTGATTGACGAGGTGCTGGAAATCAACGGCATCAGCGATCCAGCCTTCATTCAGCCCGGTCAGCAGATTATTGTACCGTGGCCCACAGCTACACCGGATCCCAATATGACACCTTCTGAAACGGCAGAAGGCAGCGCGGCAGGCGGCGCAGATCCCGTGCTGGCAGTTGAAACTGATCTTTTCGAGAACGCTTTTGCGCCCACCGCCACAGCAACCCTGCAACCCGGTGTGATGTGGCACATCGTCCAGCGGGGTGACACAATTTATGGTCTGGCGATCCAGTACGGCGCAACCGCTCGGATTTTGTCAGACCTGAATCCCGAAATCACGTTTTCGCAGTGCGATTTTGGCGAAGTTGGCGGCGGGGAATCCTGTGTGGTTGCGCTCGCCGAAGGGCAGTATGTCCGCGTGCCAGCGCCAACGCCCACCCCTACACTGCCCCCGTCGCCTGATCCGAATGCAACAGCAACGCCCTCCGCCACACCCACATATAATGCGCCAAGCCTGCTGCGCCCCGGCAACAATGCCCCCTTCAGCCGTGAAACGCTGGTAACACTGCGCTGGGTGACCACAGCAACCCTGGGACCTGGTGAGTTCTACCGACTGATTATCCGTAACGAGACCGCCGGGGTCATCTACAACGTGGAAACTACTCAAACTGAGTTCACGCTTCCAGCAGAATGGCAGCCCACAGATGGCAGCATTCACTCGTTCACATGGCAGGTAAGCGTGGTCAACAACGCGGGTGCGGAAACCTTTACGACAGAAACTCGCACCTTTACATGGGAAAGCCGGTAGGAGTATGTCATGCAAACTCGCAAGTATACCCGTGTAATTCTGCTGCTGATTTTGCTGGCAGGCTGCGGTACACCGCCAATTGTCCCTACGCCTACGGCGCAGTTGGAGCCTACCGGAATCGCGGAAGTGGCAACGAATGTGCCAACCGTAACGCCCATTGCCACCGTAACGCTTGCAACGCCGGAACCGCTGGTGACTGCTACCCCCAGCGAGACACCTACGCCAGAGGAACCCACGCTAACGCCCTCGCTAACGCCGACGCTGGGTCCCTACGAGCACCTGGTGCAGCCCAACGAAACACTGGGGTATATTATTCAACTGTACGGGTATACCGATCTCGCCATTTATGCCGAGATTGTGCGCATCAACCCGAATGTACCCAACCCGGACACCCTGCCTGTCGGCGAGGTGATTCTGATCCCTCGGCAGACTGCAACACCAACGCCCACCCCCCCGGACGGAGAGTCATCCACAGATACCGCTGCGCTGAGCACCCCTTCGGCAGGCGGTGGTACGTCCAGCAGTACCAACACCTGCCACACAGTGCGTGCCGGGGAGACTGTGATCGGCATTGCTGAACAGTACCGTACCAATCTGGCGGTGCTGGCACAATTGAATCCTGACCCTGTACTGTGGAATGGCTGCAACTTTGAACTGCCGGGCGGCGGACCAGCCTGCGCGCCAGTGCTGGTTGAGGGGCAGTGCTTTAATGTACCTGCACCCACACCGGTCCCGACACTCTCGCCAACACCTTCGGGCAGCGAAACGCCCACCCCAACGCCAACGTATCAGGCACCCCGCATGGTTTACCCGCCTGATGGCGCTGTCGTTGAGCCTGGATCACTGCGATTGCAATGGGTCAGTGTGGGCGTGCTGGCAGAAAACGAGGTGTATCTAGTAGAAATTACCGACACGACCAGCAATCACTATGAACCGCTGGTCACGCGCAATACGTCCGTCTGGCTGCCTGACAGCCTGACGCCCACCGATGGGCAGACGCACGTCATCAACTGGACAGTCAGTATCGCTTCACCGGACCCGGTCACAGGCGTCTATATTCGTATCGGCGCGGCGGGTCTGCCGCGTACATTCCAGTGGCGCAGTCGCTAAGCTGCTGACCGATTAGCGCCCGAATTCGCGGGCAAGCTGATCGCGGCTCATGTGCAGCATGGTCGGGCGACCGTGCGGGCAAGTGTGGGGAGATTGGCAGCGTTCTAACTGGCGAATCAAACCCTGCATCTCGTCAAGACTCAGGATCTGCCCGGCTTTCACCGAGGCGCGTTTGCACACCCGTATGATGATGCGCGCCTCGATACGTGCCTGCGCAGGCGCGTTGCCGGCTTCTAAATCCTGAACAACACCAGCAATGATGTCTACTGGATCTCGGTTTGCCAGCATCGCCGGGACCGCGCGAATCACGAATGTGTTGGGTCCGAAAGGTTCAAGTTCAAAGCCAATTGCGGCAAGCACATCGCGGTGTTCCTCGATAAATTGTGCATCCGCCGGAGGAAGTTCTATCGTTTGCGCATTCAGCGTGCGCTGCGCCAGCGTGTCGCCTTGCTCATAGGCTTGCATGAACTGCTCATACATGATGCGCTCATGAGCAGCATGCTGGTCGATCAGGTAAATACCAGCGGGACCCTCTGCGACAATGTACATTGCGCCTACCTGCCCCACAACCCGCAGCACAGGCAGCGTGCGCGGTCGGGCAGGTGCGCCCGGTCCCGCCGGAATAGCGGTGGGGTCTTCATCCGCCGACGATTGCGGCAATGTATACGACTGTTGCCGGGGGTAATTGCCTGCGCTGTCGAGTTCCAGCCCCATGTCAAGCTGTTCTGCCGCCAGATAGCCGCGTTCAGTCCAGCCAGCCGGCTCGCTGCCTAGCGTACTGCCCGTATAGTGCGCCCCACGCAGCAGCGGCGCTTGTGCGGCGGCGATGACTGCACGCCGTACTGCGCGCTGTACTGCCGCAAAGACCGCATTCGGGTCACGGAAGCGCACTTCGGATTTTGCCGGATGCACATTGACATCCACTTCATCTGTGGGCATCTGAATCATCAGCACGGCTGACGGGTAGCGCCCCGTAGCAAGCAGCGTGTGGTACGCCTGTACAACGGCATAGGTCAATGCGGAATCCTGAATCCAGCGTCCATTGACAAACAGAATGATCCGCGAGCGATCCGTGCGATTGAAATTCGGCGCAGAAGCATAGCCATATACGCTGATTGCCGGATGCCCCTCGCGAGGTTCGTCTGCGCCGATAACTTCCAGCATCTCTTTGAAACCACTTAACCCCAGCGACTTGACCAGCACATCGGCAAGCTGTCCGCTACCTGTCGAACGAAATGTCTCGACCTGATCCTGCAGGAGTGTGAAACGGACATCAGGATATGCCATCGCGTAGCGGGTAATCAGGGTAGCGATCTGACGTTTTTCGGTGGTTTCTTTTTTGAGGAATTTCAAGCGGGCGGGAACATTGTAGAAGAGGTTCTCAACCGCAAGGGTGGTTCCCACGGGCGCTCCGATTGCCTGCCGTTCGACGATCGTGCCCCCTTCCAGCATTAGACGTGTGCCTGCCGCTTCGTCGCGGTGGCGTGTCGTCAGGGTCAGGTGGCTGACCGAAGCAATGCTGGCAAGCGCCTCGCCACGAAAACCCAGCGTGGTAATCCGCAGTAAATCGTCGGCGGTGCGTAGTTTGCTGGTCGCATGGCGCGCAAACGCCAGCTCAACCTCTGCGGAAAGCATACCGAAGCCGTTGTCACTGACCCGCAGCAACCGCCGCCCGCCCCCAAGCACATCGACCCGAATGTCGCTTGCGCCAGCGTCAAGCGAGTTTTCGAGCAGCTCTTTGACTACTGAGGCGGGACGTTCGACAACTTCACCGGCAGCAATCTGAGCGACAACTTTTTCAGGGAGAATTTCGATAGCCATGCAGGCATTTTAGCCGATGGCTGCGCTGCCCACAAGGTTAGCGCCTTCCAGCGGCACACTGATGAAAAAGGTGCTGCCCGCACCCGGTTGGCTTTCCACCCACGCTTCGCCACCATGCCGTTGGGCAACGCTGCGGACGATGAACAAGCCTAGTCCGCTGCCTTTCACGCGTTTGTGTTCCTGGCGCGGAATACGCACATGGCGTTCAAAGAGCATCTTCTGGTGTTCAGGGTTAATGCCTAATCCGTCGTCCTGCACGCCAATGACGACGCGATTGTCACGACGCTGGATGTGCACGACGATTTTGCCCCCGTTAGGCGTGTACTTGATCGCGTTATCGACCAGATTGATGATCGCGCGTTCGAGCATATTGCTATCGGCAGAAATAATCGGTACGTCGTTAGCAGAGACGACCTCCAGTGTCAGTTCCTGTTTTTCGGCAGGCAGCAGATGGTTGTCAACAATCCGCCGTACCATCTCGATCAGATCCACCTGCGAACGCTGCATTTCGTAAAACCCGGTTTCGGGGTCGTAGCGTCCGGCATCCTGAATATTGTCAACCAGCGATGCCATTTGGCTAATACCTGCCAAAATCTTTTCGACAAACTGTTTCTGCCGATCATTCAAGTCGCCAACCATTTCCAGCATACTGGCAAATCCCTGCATCGAAGTTAGCGGGGAACGCAGGTCATGCGAGACAATGCGCGTAAACTCACTCTGATTCCGGTTCAAGCGCTTAAAGCGTGTCACATCGCGCATTGCCAGCACCCAACCTTCGGTATTGCCATCAGCATCACGAGCGATTTCGATGCGCGGCACAAACGTGCGCTTCTGCTCAGCAGTACTCCATTCATCCAGTTTCTGCTGGTGCCCTTCTGCTAATTCCAACAGGCTTGCGTCGTGAATCACCTGGCTAACCGGTTTGCCCGCCATTTCGGCAGACTTGACTTCAAACAGGGTTTCCGCAGCGGCATTCATGAGCAGTAAACGCCGCTGTTCGTCCAGCACCAGAATCGGGTCACTGATACTGTTGAGCAGCGACGACATCAGCTGCTGTGCCCCTTCGTGTTTTTCCTGCATATAAGTGTTCCCGGCAACAATCGTGAAACCGTCAAGGAGGACTTCCAGAAGCTGTTGGTGTTCTTCGTTGATTGTGTATGGTGACTCGAACGCCAACCAGAAAACCCCCACGAGTACATTGTTGACCAGCACAGGAGCAGCCAACCATGCCTGTGCCGTAAAGGCAGTGGGCAACGCGGGACTGAGATGCATTCCGGGTGTTAAATCTGCTGCCAGGCGGCGGAGATCGGCGTCTGCCGGAAGCGCGGCGCTTGACTCTGCATCAATAATGCGAATCTCAGGTTCTTCAAAAAACACAAAGGCTGCCACAGACGCACCAGTGACCTCGCGCGCAGCCTGCAACAGCGGCGGAACCGAGCGCTCAGGCTGAGGGAATGCAGCTATGACACGAAGAATATCGTGTGAAAGCAAGAATCTGTCTCGACCACTCACATTGATCTGCATGGCAGTAAGCCTCGTCGACTGTTGGGCTGTATCGGATACTCACCATTCCCACTTATCATTCGATTATACAACAGGCGCTGATCTTGCGCGATTTGCAATGCGCAAAACCACAACAGGACGCTGGTGAGGCGTCCTGGGTGGGTGATGGTGAGCCAACAGTGGTGCCTGCCAGCGTCACACGGGGAATATGTAAAGGGTGATACTCCTCAGTTGGTGCTTGTTGCTTTACGAAAGCAAAGATGGCTCTCGTACCAACAGCGCTGGCAATGCCAGCAGCAGAATTTTGATGTCGAACCAGAGCGAATAATGCTCGATGTAATATAAATCGTAGGCGAGTGACTCTTCCGTGCTCATGCCCGGACGGTAATTGACCTGTGCCCAACCGATAATCCCCTGTGGGATGAGCAGGCGGTTAGTGTGGGCACGATCAACCAGCATCCCTGCCGTGCTGGGCACCAGTGGATGCGGACCTACGATGCTCAAATCACCACGCAGGACATTGAACAACTGTGGCAACAAGTCGAGGTGTGTCCGGCGCAGCATTGCCCCAACTGGTGTGTAACGTGGCGCTCCAGCGTATTCGCTGGCGCTCACCGGTGCAGTGCGAAACCGGTATAGGGTAAACAGCCTGCCGCCAGCGCCGACTCGCGTTTGTTTGGTCAACAAACTGCCAGAAGCAAGCTTCAGCAGGAGCGCGATTAGCAAAAGGACGGGTAGAGTAACCAGCAGCAGCAGGAGTGCCACCAACAGGTCAAATCCCCGCTTGACAATCCGCTGGCGCAAGCTCAAAACGGAATGCAGCGGCACATTGATTTCGGCGCTGGCAGCATTGCTGGTGCGGATCGCGCTGAATACTGACTTAGTCACCTGCTGATTCTTCAGGGTGAAATGTTCCGGGTTGTGGGCACTGAGAACCGTCATATATTTCGCCTGCCGCGCAGCAGGACGTCCCACATGATCCGGCGCTGCACGCGGCACCGATACAACAACAGACTCGGTGACACAGCCGGGAACCACACCGGAATAAGTGTAATTTGGGGTGGGTGGGCTGGACATCATTACTTCCTCAGAATGATTGCTAAAAACTACTTTCCGAATTAATTTACGATTTTGCCCTTGCTGGTGACTAAAGCTGCGCGCAGCCGAGAATCTGTAATGATTGTTTATGCACAATTGATTTGCTCAACAGCCACATAAACTATTTTCATACATAGTGCAAAATCAGAGCAATGGGCATGAATGTGTCCCTCGTAGTACAGGTGAAGCATGCTTTGCCCGTACATTCATGTTCTGCCGTCTGAACCCGCAATAGGAACAACGCCACACGTGTATTGTGCTGTACCTGCTGCATAAAGGGTCACATCAGAACGCAAGCAAACTGGCTACGACGAAGCTTGCACAACTAACTTTTGTCGCGTCGTGCTGATACCAAAAGCAAACTTAATGTTAGGAAATTTACGTTGTTGAGAAATACCTTGCAATAACGTCGGCACTGCCTTCAAACCAATTTTGATCCAAATAGGTATAATTTCTCGACAATACGAGAAAATGTTCTGAGTCAGCACTATCGCATCGAAATTTGCCTGTGTGTCACAATGGGTCGAAATAGATCTGTAGGGATGCCCCATTGGGCGTCCTGGCGGCGGGCGTGCTAAGCAAGCCGCGTTTGCGCTACATCCCTACAGTACCGTGACAATTCTTTTTTGGCTCGGCTAGGTTCTTCATAGTATTGTTCACCTATCCATGAGAATCGTCGTCAATTCCTGATATTTATGCCTATAATGCCTGTTACAAACTTTAGTGAACCATGCTTTGTGATCTGGTGTACCGTTAAGTGAATAACGGTTTTTCATTCAACCGCCACACTCCTGAGTTCCGATTGCTTGCAGCCCATATTTTTTCATGCTAGACTGAGGTGAAACGTCCAGTAATGTTCCGCTTCATACACAGTGGTCCTATGGCTGAAAAAATCCTAATAATTGATGATGACATTGACAGTCTGAAGCTCATCGGCATGATGTTGCAGCGGCACGGCTATGAAGTAATTGCCGCCAATGCCGGGCAGCAGGGGCTTGCCAAGGCAACTGCTGAATTGCCAAATCTGATCATTCTGGATGTAATGATGCCAGACATGAGCGGACTGGATGTGTGCCGGCGATTGCGCGGCAACCCGTCAACCAAGGGCATACCGATTATCATGTTCACCGCTAAAACGATGATTGATGATAAGGTAGCGGGCTTTGAAGCGGGCGCAGATGACTATCTCACCAAGCCAACACACCCGGCGGAACTGGCATCTCGTGTACGTTCTGTACTTGCGCGCAGCACCCCACCACCACAGCCTGCTCCGCGTCCGGTCAGCAAAGGCACTTCGATTGGCGTGATCGGGGCTAAGGGGGGGGTGGGCGTCACCACACTGGCGCTGAATCTCGCGGTTGCGTACCTACAAAATGAACCTACAACTATTGTTGCCGATTTGCGCCCCGGAAGCGGCTATCTTGGCGCGCTGTTAGGAGTCAGCCGTGCTGCGGGCATGGGTAATGTGCTGTCGAAACCTGCCGCTGAGATCAAGTCCTCTACAATTGAAAAAGACCTGGTGACACATGCTTCGGGGCTGCGCGCCCTGCTATGTTCGACCAACCCCCGTGAAGCGCAGGCGAATTATGCCTTTGATACGACTCTGGCGGTAGTACGCACGATACACACCATGACCCGGATGGCGGTTTTCGATCTGGGAAGCAGCTTTACCAATGCAGTCAGCCGGTTGCAAAAAGAAATGGATAAAATCGTGCTGGTAGTGGAACCCAACGGGGTAACACTTCGCATTGCCCAG
The DNA here is from genome assembly GCA_034435675.1 of Anaerolineae bacterium. Classification (GTDB taxonomy): domain Bacteria; phylum Chloroflexota; class Anaerolineae; order Aggregatilineales; family Phototrophicaceae; genus DAOTWP01. The sequence continues at coordinate 16,493 of DAOTWP010000380.1, read as the reverse complement.
GAACTACTTCAGGAACTGCAAACCAACAGCGAACTGACGCCAATTCATATCGTGGTCGTCAACCGCACTCAGTCCAGCCAGCAGACCCCATGGCACGAAGTGGAACATATTCTGGGCAAAGAGATTCGTGCTATCATTTCTCCTGCGCCAGAACTTGTCTTTCAGGCATCAGAAGCGCATACGCCGGTAATCACGATGCAACCAAATGCCATTATCTCGACACAGATTATGAAGTTGGCAGAAGATCTGAATATACGTATCAAGTCTATCGCAGGTGGTGTAACAACCTAGCCCTCTCCATAAGACCTGTTTATTTGAACTATGACAAATCTACGAAATCTTATCATCGAAGCTGCAAATATCATTGGCAGGGCGCGGGCTGGCGTGGCTTTTACAGGCGCGGGAATTAGCACGCCGTCCGGAATTCCCGATTTCCGCAGCCCAAAGTCAGGGATGTGGGAAAATCTGGATCCGATGAAGGTCGCGAGTATCTATGGCTTTCGACAAAACCCCGAAGCGTTCTATAAGTGGATTCATCCCCTGGCAAAGCTGACGATCCAGGCTCAGCCCAATGTGGCTCATTATGCGTTGGTCCAAATGCAGAACCATGGACTGGTCAACACGATCATTACACAGAATATTGATATGCTGCATACCCGCGCTGGCAGCACGCAGGTCTATGAACTGCATGGGCATTTGCGTGAAGCGACGTGTATCCACTGCTTCACCGTCTATGATGGCGAGACGCTGCTGAACAAATTTCTGGATGACGGCGAAGTGCCCTACTGCCCACGCTGCGGTGGCGTCATCAAGCCGAATGTGATTTTGTTCGGCGAACAACTCCCGATTCGAGAACTGCTCGGCGCAAAAGAGGCTTCGCGCAAAGCAGATGTGATGCTCATTATCGGGTCATCACTAGAAGTTGCCCCGGCGAGTGAACTGCCGGCGCTGGCAGGGCGCAATGGGGCAAAACTAATTGTCGTCAATATGCAGCCTACGCCTGTTGACAGCCTTGCTCACGTAGTCATTCATGCGGATGCGGCAGAAGCACTGCCGGAAATCGTAAAACTACTGGAGGTACAGCATTGAGTACCGAAAACGTTGCCACCAGCACCGCAACACCGCTGGACTTTAAAGAACGTTACCAGCGCATTATGGAGATTAGCCAGCAGCTCAACTCGACGCTGGATCTCAATTCGCTGCTGCGCAAGATTATCTCGGCGGCGACTGAGTTGTGTACCACAGAGGCGGCATCCATTCTGCTGATTGATAACGCCACAGGTGAACTGCGGTTTGAGATTTCCACCAACATGAATCTTCACCAGATGGAGAAGATTATTGTTCCGATGGAAGGCAGCATTGCCGGATGGATTGCCACGCATGGGGAACCACGTGTGATCAATGATGTTGATCTGGAACCGATCCACAATAAGAAAGTGGATGAAACTATTGAGTTCCGCACGCGCAATCTGCTGGGTGTTCCGCTGCGCACCCACCGCAAAGTGATCGGGGTGCTGCAAGCCGTCAACAAGCACAATAATCAACCTTTTACCGAAGAAGATATCGAAACACTGACCACACTCGCAGGGCAGGCAGCGATTGCTATAGAAAATGCGCGCCTGTTCCAACAAAGCGACTTTATTGCGGAAATGGTTCACGAACTGCGCCAACCGCTTGCCTCGCTCAAAGCCAGTACCGTGCTGCTGCGGCGCCCAGACTTGCCTCAGGACCGCCACGACGACATTATTGAGATGATGCAGTCGGAAACTGAGCGCTTGATTCGCATGACCACCGAGTTCCTTGATCTTGCCCGGTTAGAATCCGGTCGGGCGCGGTTAGAGATGGATGCATTCAATCTGGAAAAGCTGATCTATGAAAGCATCGAAGTTGTCGCACCACAGGCAAACGAAAAGAATGTAACGATCGGTGTTGGTGGTGAGCGTTACGTCGTCAATGCGGATCGTGGCAAGGTGAAGCAGGTGCTGCTGAATATGCTCACAAATGCAATCAAATACAATGTCCAGAGTGGACAGGTGCATGTTGATGTACGCCGCACCGAAAAACCTGACCCACCCATGGCGCAGGTTTCTGTTGCAGACACCGGCTACGGCATCTCAGCTGAGCATATGAAGCATATGTTCCAGAAGTTCTATCGCATCAGCGATACCGCCAAATCAACACAGGGCACAGGGCTGGGACTGGCAATCGCCAAGCAGATTATCGAGGCGCACGGCGGGGATATCTGGGTGGAAAGTGAACAGGGATCGGGGTCAACGTTCTTCTTCACCCTGCCGCTGCAAGTTTAAGCGCTACCCTGGTCAGAGAAGGTCAATAGAATCTTCAGCGCGCCTTTTTCTGCGGCGTGTTCCACTGCACGCAGCGCCTGGGTGATGTCGTAGCGCCCCTCAATCAGTCGGCTGACATCCACCAGATGATTTTTCAGCAGTCGCAGCGCCGCATCAAACGGACCGCAGCGACTGCCAATCACCCGGATTTCGTCTACAGCAATCCGGGTCATATCCATTGTAGGCAGCCCGACGTAGGTGCTTTTGAGCACAATCGTTCCGCGGGAGCGCACAAGATTGAGCGCCGCCGCGAATCCATCTGCCTGCCCGGTGCAGTCCACAACCACATCAGCGCGATTCAATGACAGTTCTTCAAGTGCGGCGGCAGCAATGCCCCAGCGTCGCAGCAGGGCTGCCTGCTTCTCGCGGCGCACAACCACCGTTAGATCAGCGCCGATCAGTTTGAGGATCTGCGCCACCAGCAGCCCTAGCTTGCCTGCCCCCACCACGACCACACGATCACGCGGCGAAATGTGCACGGCTTCCAGCACTTGCAAGGCAGCAGCGAGTGGTTCCACGAACACCGCCTCCTCATCGCTGACCGCATCGGGTACGCGGTGCAGGTTGCGCGCCGTCAGGGCAAGATAATCCGCGAACGCACCAGGGTGCCGGTCAATGCCAACCGTTACACGGTTACGACACTGGCTGGGAATGTCGTGCAGGCAAAAATCACATGTGCCATCGGCAACATTGATTTCGCCAACTACACGCTGCCCCAGCCAGTCCGCTGGACCCTGCACCACCTCGGCAACAAATTCATGACCGGGTACACCTGAGAATCTCATGTACCCCTTAGTGATTTCCAGATCAGTATTGCAAATACCAGCCAGGCGCATCTTTAACAGCACTTCATCGCCCCGCGGTTGAGGAACCGGGTACTCGCTTTCCAGATGCAGCGCACTGTCAAAGATGATCGCCCGCATGGTACTTTATCCCACCTCAGATGAGGTCTCCAGCGCTGGATGGCTACCTTTCAGAAAAGGAATCTCGCCCTTTTCCCAGGCGACAAGCAGCGGCACCGCCGTAAAGATAGACGAATACGTACCGGAAAGCAGCCCAATGAACAGAATCCCAATGAACTGCTTGATCGTATCACCGCCGAACAGCAAGATCGCCGCCATGATGAAGAAAGCGTTGAGCTGCGTTGCCAGCGAACGGTGAATGGTTTCCCAAATGCTGCGATTCACGATTGTTTCGTAAGGTTCGCCAAGATGCCTGGGGATATTCTCACGAATGCGGTCAAATACCACAATCGTGTCCTGAATGGAAAACCCGACGATGGTCAGCAGCGCGGTCAGGAACAGCGCATCAACCTCCCAGCCCAACAGCAGCCCAGCCAGCGACATGACGCCCATCACCACCAGCACGTCGTGAATCATGGCAACAACCGCGCAGACCCCATAGCGTAAGGCATTTGGCACTTGCCGAAACGCCACCACAATAAAGCCTGTGATGACAGCGGCAGCAGCCAATGTCGCGAAGAATGCAGATCGGGTAACTTCCTGCCCAACTGTCGCCGACACCTGCTCAAAACTCAGATTCGCGCGATTCAGCGGCGCAATCTGTGTTTCCAGCGCGCTAAACACTGCCTCGCGCGTAGCGTCATCCTGAATTGCCGTCCGCACTGACCAGCGCGACACACCGCGACTGCGCAGCGCCAGCAGATCCGGAAACAGGCTAAAATAGTGACCATAGCCTGCTTCTGCCTGTGTCGTGGGCGTCCCTAACTGCTGGATAATCACGTTGGGATCACCCAAAGACGCAAAAACCCCGCGAATGCCGGATTCCGTCGCGCCTTCATCGGCAAACTCCAGCGCGTAAATGCTGCCGCCGACAAAATCAATCCCCAGACGGAACAGCATTCCTGTTGTTGCCACTGAATAAAGCATCACCAGCAAGCCAGGCATAATAATCAAACCAGAAATCACAAAGAACCAGCGACGGCGTTGTACCAGATCAAACATGATGTTAGCCCCTTTTACTCTGGACGCCCAACAGCCACCTGCGCTGCGTCAGTGTGCGTTGTGTCGCAAAAACAATCACATGCAGAAAAGTCCGCGTCACAATCACCGCCGTAAACAGGTTCAAAATCAACCCCAGTGCCAGCGTAATAGCGAAACCGCTGACAATGCTGGCGCCCGGCGTTTGCCCGAAAAAGAACAGGATAATGCAGATGATAATGGTTGACGTGTTGGAGTCACGAATCGAACTCCATGCGCGATCAAAGCCGTTGACCAGGGCAGATTCCAGCGTATTCCCTGCTCGCAGTTCTTCTTTGATACGCTCGAAAATGAGGATATTGCCGTCAACGGCAGTACCAATCGAAATCAGAAACCCCGTAATAGCAGGCAAAGTCAGCGTAACCGGAACGAGCTTGAAGACCGCAAGATTGAGTACGATGAACACACCTAGCGCTAACGCTGCCGAGATACCGGGAACACGGTAATAAGTCACCATGAACGTGAATACCACGATCACCCCGATAATCCCCGCCCGAATGCTCAGCGCAACCGATTCCTGTCCGAGTGTTGCCCCTACCTGTTCTGCGCTTTCAACGCGCAGCGGAATCGGCAGCGCACCGGACTGAAGCTGCAAAGCAAGCTGGGTCGCGGAGTCGCGGTCAAAACTGCCGCTGATGATGCCGCCCGTGTCAAGGCGCGAATTAATGCTCGGCGCAGACAGCACAACGCCGTCCAGCACAATCGCCATGGATGCGCCTTCGCTGGCACGCTGTTCAGTGAACGCCCCAAAAATCCCTGCGGCTTCCGGTTTTACGGCAAACTCGATGAACCATTCGCTGGCACCCCCCTGCCGGGTTGGGCCATATGCCGCCTGAGCGCCGCTTAAGCATGCTCCGGTCAAGATAGTCTGAAATGGACGATTGGTGATCGGGTTCATTTCACCCTCGCGGGTGGCAATCTGTTCACCGCTGGCAGTTTCTCCCCCACCGGCAATGCAGGGATTCACCGTAGGTGGATATGTGGCAATACGCTGATCAACTAGCTGGCTAATCTGGAATGAGTCCAGTCCACCGAAGTCAACAAATTCCAGCAGCGCTGTCTGGCGGATCGTATCAATCGCAACCTGAGGATCACTGATACCAGGAATTTCCACCAGAATACGATCAGCACCCTGAATCTGTATGGTGGCTTCTGAAAGTCCCAGGGCATTCACACGTCGTCCTACGCTATTCGCGGTCTCCTGCAAATTCTGGATGCTGAAAGACCCTGCCGGAGCATCAGCCTGAAGCAGCACACGCAGCCCACCCACGAGATCGAGTCCCAATGGCTGGTTAATGGTGAAGTCCGGCTCACCATTACTATCCAGATCCAGTGCAAAACCATTTGTGCCAGGCAGGCTTACCCAGATGCAAAACGCTGTCAGCAGGAGAATCAGCGCTAACCAGCGAAAATGTCCTGTCATTATTTAATCCTTTCATATGCAGCGCAGCAGTGCAATGGCGGTGCAATGACCGTGCGTGTATGTCGATGCAAAACAGCGCGAAGAATTCCAAACTGCTTACCAGGAGCAGGACCATCGGTAGTGCTGCTGGCGTCCCTGAACGGGCATAGCGCGTGTGATAAATGCCTGCCGCAGGCGCTTTCTTCTGGTGACACAGCTTTGCGGAATTTATGGTGCTTCTTTCTCCTCTGTGGACATTTGCAGTAAGGCAAGTTCCTGCGGTTCGAATTTCTGCATCAGCGCCGCAATGAGCAGGCGGATAACGACACCAGGAGCAATTTCGATTTGGGCAACCCCCTGTTCTGCGTCAAGTTCAACGACCGTGCCGATGATTCCCCCAAAGGTTACAGCCTCATCGCCAATACGCAGTTCGCTGATTGAACGCTGTTTCTTGCGATACTCGCGCTGTCTGGGGAAAACGACAAAGGAATAGTAAGCCGACATTGCCAGCAGTAAGAGCATCAAGAAGAAAAACGTATTGTCCACCACAGGCTCCACTGAGTTGTTTTACCAGTATAGGCGCAAACTCGACGAATTATAGCGCTATCGGAAAAGGTGACAACGGTGGGAGTTCCAAAAGCATGCAACTGGCAGGCTTCTCAGGAAACTGCTTGACCATCGGCGCAGGAGTTCCTAAAATAGCGGGCACTAAAGACAAGTGAAAGTGAAGCGCATGTTAAAAATCATCGGTCGTGCTCTTGTCGTGACGCTGCTGGCATGTGTCGTGCTACCTGTGGCTGCGCAAACGCAGCAAACCAGCGGTGTGCTGTCCAATAATTCCGGGAATACCAGTCGCACCTTCTTTATTTCCGGTGAACCGACCCTAATCCTGAATGGCTTCGATCTGAATGCCCGCAGCTTGCAGCTCCCCGCAAGCATCACCAGTGTCAGCCTGGATGTTGATACCCCGGTGCAGGGGGCAACATCCGAAATTGTCATTTATCAGGATGCAAACGGGGGAGCGCCGTCTGATGCAGTGCTGGTCGCGCGCCAGCAGGTGATCATCAACACCAGCGGCGTCTTTACCTACAGCTTTCCCACCGCCGTATCCGTCAATCAGGCGTTCATCTGGATCGGTTTCTACCTGCCGGTAGATTTCCGTTTTCGCGCTGACCGGTCCGGCACGTCTGTATTAACCTACTGGGGTTGGACACCGGGCACAACCTTCGATCTGGCGACTCTTACCAATGCTACGGTCTTTGGTCCGGGCGATGGCACCGCGCCGGTGAACATCAACATGGGCGGCATCGCGCGCATCACTGCCGGGGTTACGGGCACGCTGCTGCCTGGCACGCAGCAGGGGGCGCTGCTGCCGCCTGTCAGCGGCGGCTCGACGAGCGAAGCCGCGCGCTCGGCGGATGGGCGGCTGATTCAAACGCCCGGCGATGTCGCTCAGGCACGGCTGAATGTCCTGCGTCAGTATCCGGGTTGCAGTCTGCTGTCGTATGACACTGAGGACGTTGGCGTGACACTCGGTGGCGGTGTGGGCATGGAATGCAGCCAAATCTGGCCTGGTTACACGCCCGGCAATCCAGTCGGCTATACTCAGCGTGGACCACTGTACAACATCGTTATCTATAACGATCAGGGACAATCCATTGCTGGAGAAATTCCCGCCGCCGTAACGCACTGCCTGCGTCCGCCCACCGACTACATCAATGTGGCGATGGTAGGTTTGGCGTTTGGCGTGCCTGAACGCTGGTATATCCTGCCGACACAGCGTTATGGCGATTACATCTGCGCGGAAGTCAATCGCGGAGGGTTGATTTCCTACTTTACCCCCAATTAGACCATTCCTGAGTAGGGACAGCGTGAGGGTCTGGCCAAAAGCCAACCCTCATCTGTTCCAGAATGACAGAGAACCATGCGGATTGAAATCAACGAGCGACTCGTACAACGCAACAAGCGAATTTCTCAGTATCTCTTTTTCCTGGCACTGGGTGTGCTGATTGGCGCATTCTTCCTGATTAACGCGCCCAGCCCATCTGACGAAATTGCCGCGCTGCTCTTTTTTCTGCCGATCATTGTACTGCCCCTCGGCTTTCTGTTCACAGCCTTCTCGGTGCGCATGACTAACCTCTGGCTGCGCCAACCACGCCCGGAAGAGGCAATCGAAGAAGGGTTGAAGGGCTTGAGCAACAAAAGTGTGCTGTATCATTATCACCACTTCCCTGCCCGGCACGTCCTGGTTTGCCCGCAGGGGGTCTTTGCCATTGTGACGCGCTATCAGGATGGTCATTATGGTGTTAAAGGTAGCGAATGGAAAGCCTTCCGCAGCATGTTCGGGACGCTCCTCAGTCTGTTTCGCTTTGACCGCCTCGGCAACCCCACGCAGGATGCCCAGAAAGCAGCCGCGCATGTCAAGGCAGCCCTGGTGCCAATTGCGCCGGATGTTGACGTCAGCCCGCTGATCATTTTTGTTGATCCACGCGCGAGATTGGAAATTGAAAACCCCGACGTTCCGGTGGTTCACGCCAATCCTAAAAGTAATCCGAATCTGAAGGATTTCCTGCGGGATCTGAACAAGCAGCGCAAAGACAAAGCGGCAATGCCCCTTACACCAGAGCAGATAGAAGCCTTTGAAGACGCCACGCTCCGTTAGCACTGCCCACCAGCAGCCGGAACGACAACCGCTGCTTACGTATCTTGCGGTTGTCATTCTGGTGCTGGCAGGATTCGCGCTGCGCATTCATCATCTCGGTGCTGTTCCTTATCGGGGTGATGAGGCATTCACGGTGCTGAACTGGATGCTGCGCCCGCTGAACGAATCGCTGACAACCGTAATCACCAGTGACCCCCAACCCCCGCTGGCATATGCGCTGTTCTGGGGCTGGGGGCAGCTCTTTGGCACGTCCGAAACAACTACCAGACTGCTGCCCGCGCTGCTCAACCTGACCGGCACTGCGGCGCTGTTCGCACTGGGACGGCGGATAGGGGGCTGGCGTGGCGGACTGCTGGCGGCGCTGCTGTGGGCGCTGCACCCTTATCAAATCTGGCACGCACAGGATGCGCGCAATTACGCCATCTGGAGTGCGGCAAGTGCCACTGCGCTGTGGCTGGCGCTGGTGGCGCTGGGGCGTCAACGGCGGATTGACTGGGTGCTTTATATCCTCGCCGCCAGCATCAGCGCTTACCTCTACTACCTCGAACTATTCACGCTCTTTGTGCTTAACTTATTTGTCCTGCTAACGCGCTGGCGCGAGTGGCAACTGCTGCGCCAGTGGTTTGCCACCCAGATTGTCATCGGCGCAGTTCTGGCGGTCTGGTTCTTGCAGCCGCGCCTGCTCAGCGGCGGGGGCTACAGCGGCACGACGGGGGGCTTTGATCCGCTGCAATGGCTGACCCGCTTTCTGCCCGCGCTCAATTTTGGCGAAACACTACCGACCGCCACTGCCAGTGTCGCTGCTGTGCTGCTGCCGCCGCTGCTCACCGCAGGCGCGCTATTCCTGTGGCGCAGGCAGCGCCGGATGACGATTCTGCTGGCACTATTGGCAACCGTGCCGCTGCTGCTGCTGGGCATTGTGTCGCTGCGGCTGAATGTGTTCACACCGCGTTATGTGTTTGCCGCCGCGCCTGCTTACATCCTCCTCTATGTCGCGCTGCTGCTGGCGCTGCTGGATAGCCGGCGGCAGCTGCTCCGCCGCGCGGCGCCTGTGCTGCTGGCGGGCTGGCTGCTGACTGCTGGACTGAGTCTGTACGCTTACGGGACGGGCACGCCCAAAGCCCCGAATTGGCGCGGAGTGACAGAGTATCTGTACGAGAACGTCGCCCCCGCCGAACGCGTGATTTTGACCTCATCAGACCTGGCATTTACCTACTACTTCCCGACACCGTTTGATTATCTCCCTGCATCGCCCACACAAAGCGCCAGCGAGATTCAGGCAGAGTTAACTTCAGCACGCGCTAACTATGCCAGCCTGTGGCTGGTGGGCGAACCCTGGGCAGACTGGCAAAACGCGGGGGTTGTTCCCGAATGGCTGGCGGCAAATATGCAGCGTGTTCGCCATATGCGGTTTGGTCAACTGCCTGTGCGGGAGTACCGGCGCTGGGAAGTCGCAGATGTCGAACTGGCAGGGGACACGCTGGCAGTATTTGACCAGACAGCAGAACTTGAACAGGTACGGGTGTTTCAGGAACCAGATAACCGCCTGACTATCTGGTTATACTGGCGTCCAATTGCTGTCACTGAACGCCCGCTGAAGGTCTTTGTCCATCTACTGGGCAACCTCAACCCGGCTGCGAGCACGCCACTGTGGGCACAGGATGACCGCTTCCCACAGGATGGACGCATCAGCACCACAGGCTGGCAGTCGCAGATGGTCTACCGCGATGTTTACGAAATCTCGCTGGAGGGTGTTGCACCAGGGGATTACGCGCTGGTTGTGGGTTGGTACGACCCCGAGACCAACCAGCGCGTAACGATTAACGGCGGGGACAGTTATACGATTGCCAGCATCACCCACCCAGCGCCTTGAGGCGTTCCTGCCATTTGGCGACAAGCGTGTTATAGACTGATTCCGAAAGCTCTCCCGTAGCAAGTTTCATATCGAGATTGTCCAGCAGCGCCTGGATTTCTTCTTTGGTCTGTGGGTTTGCCGGCGCAGCAGGCTGTGCCGGGCGCGGCTGATTCTGCGCCATCTGGTTCATCATCATCTGCTGCATCATCATCTGGTTCTGCGCCATCTGCTGCTGCAAGGCGGCAAGATCAGGATTCATGCTGCCGGCGATTTGCTGCCCCACACCCAAACCGACACCCGCTGCTGCTGCTGCACCGCCTGCACCCGGATTATTCGCTGCGTCGCGCGCAATCTGCATGCGCTGAACACGCTCCCAAACATCAAGGCTGACATAATCGCGCAGTTCGTCCGGACTGACCTGCTTTGCAGTAAAGGGATTCGCCTCAAACGCCTTAATGCGCAGCCCAAGGTTCTTAAATTTGTCACTGAGTACGGGCAGCATCGCGCCTTCCAGATCACCCAGCAGACGATTCGCATCAGGGATACTCTGGGCACCGGACTTGAGCAGCAGTTCGGAAATTTCGCCGAGCAGGGTGCTGCGCAAACGATCCTGAATGTCCCGCAGACGCAGGCTGGGTTTGCCAACGGCATACTGTTTGAGTACCAGCAGCGGGTCATCAACACCGATGTCGAGGACGCCATGCGTGACCAGCAGCGCTACGCCCAGACCTTTGCCCGGCGTTTCCAGCACAATCGGCGGATTGGTTCCCCAGGGAACCTGGGGCAGGTCTTTGAGGTTGATAAAATACAGATCGGCAGTAAACGGCGTGCGCCCGCTGGTTGCCAGTCCGATCAGTCCGGAGAGCAGCGGCAGATTCGCGGTAGACAGCGTGTGCCGCCCCGTGCGCAGCACGTCAAGTACCTGTCCGCCGCGCACAAACACTGCCGCCTGGCTTTCACCGACAATTACCTGCGATCCCATGCGCCAGTCACCGCTGCCGCCCTGTGGCTCACGGTATGCCAGCTCATCATCCATGACGTTGGTATGGTCAATTACGTCAATAATACGGGGCATTGCGAATTCTCCTGTTCGGTTCTCGAATCAATAACAGTCTGACCAGGCACGTTCACCCTAGCGTCTGATCAATTTGCGCAATCACATCCTCGCGCAGGCGAAAAGCTTCATTCGCTTCATCCGCAGTTGCCCCTAAATGGTCAATTGCTTCGTCAAGCTCTTGCTGCTGGCTTACTGCCGTCTCAAATTGATCCAGCGCTTCGGTGAAGCGATCCACATAGCGAATCTGCGCTTCGTCGAAGTTATAGATCATTTGTAATTCCAACTCACCGACTTTTTCGGCAGCAAAGAAACCAGAGTATCCGGGTGCGGCGGCTTTCACGCGATCATGAAAGAGCTGCCATTTGTCCTTTACGGCACGGGTTTTGCTCATATAGCGCAGTCCGCCCTGATCGAGCAGTTTGCGCTCAAGTTTCGACATGCGTTCAATGCGCACTTTGAGTTCACCTGCCAGGTAATCGCGCAGCATCCGGTCTGCCTGACGGCGGGCTTTGTTATCCAGGTAGCCGCGAAAACCGGGAATACGCGCAATCAGGGTTTCAAGCCGTCCCCTGCTGTTGACTATCTGGTTGTAGAGATCGGACATAGGATTTCCCTTTCATATCCTGCTGGTCGAAAGTTCACTGCTTCTCTGCCGCCGGCGGAATTGCGCAAGGACTCCGGTGATACTCCCTGACATCCCGCACCAGAAGCACCAGAAACTGTGGCCTGAACGGCGGCATAAACCTGTCAGGCACGAAAATATTCTGTCCCACAAGTGCCGCACCTCAGGGTCGTCCACCCGTCTGACGCAAGCGCTGCGCCGCACACCGCACACTGCGTCAGGCGGTTTACCTGATCTGTGGGCAGCAGCGCAACTATATCGCGTTCAGGATTAAGATAACCATGAAACAGATCGAGGCGCACAAGCTCGTAGATCATCGGCGGAAGATCTTCTGAGCCTGTTTTCAGCAGTTGGGCAAGTTCACTCAGGGATGACTGCTGGCGATCACGCAGCAGTGCCATCATCTCGCGCTGAGTCTGCAAAGTGGAAACCGGCGCAGCCTGAACCGCAGGCACAACGCCCCCGCGCACATACAAATAGATCCCCAACCCGACCAATCCAGTGAGGGGCACGAATATCAGGATCAAGGGCAGTGCAATCTGTTCCAGCGATTCCCCGGAAGCAATACGCCCCGCCAGCCAAAGTCCGGCAAACGCGGCAATGCCGAATGAACTCCCAGTAATCATCACGCCCAGAATACGCAGCTTTTCCAAATAGCCATAGCTTTCTGCTGTATATGCTGTACTGGCAAACATTATAGCACGTCACGATTGGCGCGACTTGTCGTAAACGTGTACTATTTCCCCATGATGCTTTTGTGGTCCTGTGTTGATTAAGGAGTCTCTAGATGAGACAAATCCAGCGGATAATATTTTTGCTTGGAACGCTGCTGCTCGTAGGATTGCTGGTCGTCTCGCCTGCTGCTGCTCAGGAAGCCACAACTGAGCCGGAAGCGACACCCGAAGCCACGAGCGAAGGACCTGCGCCCCAGCCAGTGGTGTCGCAGCCCACCAGTCCAGCCATCATTACCCATGTTGTAAACTATGGGGAAACTCTGTTCAGTATCGCCCGACGCTACGGAACGACCGTTCAGGCAATTGCATCAGAAAACGGGATCGTCAATCCTTCGCTGATTTATGCCGGGCAGGTACTGCGTATTCCCACGCCGGGGGCACAGCCGCAAACGCCTACCCCGCTGCCACAGAATGAAACCATCACCTATCGGGTTCAGCCGGGGGACACGCTGCTGCGCATCGCCGCGCGCTACAATACCACCGTCGCCAATCTTGTGCAGCTCAACAACCTGCGCAATCCGAACTTCATTTATGTCGGGCAAAATCTGATCATTCAGCAGGGCGCTGCTCCTGTGAATGAACAAGCTGCCGTACTGACCCCTACGCCCGAAACGCCGCCCGCCGAAGAAGTCGTGCAAGCGCCTGAAACAACTGAAACCGCCGCGCCTGTAGCAGCAGTAGCAGAAGCAGGCAGCACTGCCGCCAGCCCGGGTTTCGCCTCTGGCGTCGTCGCCTTTTTGCCGGGGCAAAATATTGACACTACTGTCGCGCAGATCAGCACGCTGGGGGTCGGTTGGGTCAAGGTGATCGTCAACTGGCGCGACCTTGAACCGGCGCAGGGACAATACCAGTTCAATGAACTGGATGCGATTGTGGATGCTCTTGCGGGTGCAGGGATCAGTATCCTGTTTACAGTCTCGACTGCGCCGGATTGGTCACGCCCCGGACTGCTCGATGAAGACGGTCCGCCGACAGACTTTTCGACCTATGCAGCCTTTGTAGGCGAACTGGCAAGCCGTTACAGCGGGCAGGTTCAGGCGTATCAAATCTGGAATGAACCCAACCTGCGCCGCGAATGGAACAGCATTGAGGCATACGATGCGGCGGGCAATCCCAGCGAAGTGTTTTATCCCATCGGCGCGGCAACGTATATTGAACTGCTGCGGCAGGCGTATAACGCCATCAAAAACGCCGATCCAACAGCACTGGTGATCAGTGCAGGGCTGGCACCAACAGGCTTTGATGACGGTATCAACGCGATCAATGACCGGCGCTTCCTGAATGATCTCTACGCGCTGGGGCTGGTGTTGGTCAGCGATGGCATCGGCGCACATCCTGGCGGCTGGGCAAATCCACCGGACGCGAACTGCTGCACACCCGCTGAGGGCGTGCTGACCCATTTTGAAGACCGTTCCTTCTACTTCCTGGATACCCTGACGGATTATCGGCGCATTATGGAGCAGAACGGCGATGCAGATACGGAAATCTGGGTCACCAAGTTCGGCTGGGGCAGCAGTGCCGACACAGCGCCGATTACCGACGAACGGAACGTCTATATTTACGTAAATTATACGGATCTGACCGAACAGGCGAATTACGTGCTGGAAGGCTTCAACATTGGGGCAAGTCTGGGATATGTTGGTCCAATGTTTGTGGACAATCTGAACGCCTGCCAGGCTTTCGGCAGCGGCAGCCCGCTGTGTTACTTCAGTTTGTATGGTCCCGACGGTAGTCCGCGCCCAGTGTTCGATGCCGTTAGTTCGGTTGCAGACAGCACGCCGTAAAACTGCCAACAGCGTGAAAACCGGAGTCTACAGTGCAGCAGGTCACCCGATTACAGGTTGACCTGCTGTCTGTTTATGTTCGTGCAGCGTAGCGCGCTGCCAACTGCAGGTATTCATCGGCAAGCGCTGCGCGCAGTGCCTGTGGCTGCAACACTTCCACCTGCGAACCCCACGCGCGCAGCCAGGGCAGCATTTCGCGCCAGTCCTGCACCATCATACTGACCAGGCAGCGCTGAAACATATCGCGTTCCAGCTTTTGATGTGGGTGCAAAATGCGTTCCTGAATCTGAGGTGTGAGTTCCGGAGCGAACGCCAGCACGACCTGCGTGCCGTCTTCACTGTGTCCATCGGGCACACTACCCCATGCACAAGCGTAATAATGGCGCGGCTCAAAATAGCGCGGGATATCGTAGGAGAAGTTCAGTTCTTTCACGCGCTTGATGCGTTCCAGCGCGATTGCCGTGACACGGCGCGTCAGCGAATCCATGCCGACAACGTATAGTTCTCCACCGGGTGTGACTTCAACAAAGAAGGTGGCAAACTCATGCGCGCGCTTGTCGCCGCTGTACCACAGTCTGACACGACGCCGCTGACTCCATGCTCGCATGATGGTGTCCAGCACAAATATCACTCCCCGGTCCACGGGTGCCTGATTGACCAGTCCAATCAGGGCATGCACATGCACGGCAATCGTTTCGGGCAGGGCAACCGCCAGTTTGGACAGCGCGGCAGCCGTATGCGGATTTTGCGTAGTACCGGCATGCATGGACAACCGCAGCGCCAGCACCAACGCCATCACCTCGCCAAAACTCAGCCGCAGCATCGCGGTATAGTGATCGCGATTGATGTAGAAGCGTCCATCCTTTTGATAAATCGGAACGCCGATGTCGCTGAGCAGCGAAAGATCGCGGTAGATCGTGCGACGATCCACGCCACAGGCTTCAGCAATTTCTACGGCACGCAGTCCCAGTGCATTACGCAACAGCATGCGCTCAATTTCTTCAAGCCGTTCGCTGCGGTCAATCAGCCGGGTTCCCATCGCTGCCTGTCCTCAAAGCACCTCCGCGATGCAAGCCAGTATAGCAGCATTTCGAATCACGTGCTGACACCTCATGCGCAGTAGAAGTGCGCAACCGCATAAAGGAGTGTAGCGCCCTCAATAGTTGGACATGAAAGTGCCTGGGCTTATTTTTGGCACCGGTTCTGGCTGCCACGTCAACCAGTTTGCCGCAAATTCAGCAGGCGTGAGATAGCCGAACGCCGAGTGAATGCGCTTGCGGGTATACACGTCCTCCAGAAAGCGCCCGATCCGTTGGTAGACATCGTGAAAGTCGGCGTACTCGCTCAGATCAACTTCATCTTCCTTAAATCGTCCGCATCAGCCGCTCCGCGAAGCCATTCTTCTCCGGTTTACCGACCGCCGCCATACTGATCTGGATCGAATTTTGCTGCAACAGCCCGGTGTAGTCCTGACAGGCATACTGAAGCCCCTAGTCGCTGTGGTGGATGAGCGGACGATGTCCAGAGGCTAACGCCCGTCGCAACGCGGTCAGCGTCAGGTGTCGATCCAGCCAACGGCTCAGATGCCAACCGCGTACCGCACGGGTGAACACGTCCATGATGACTGCCAAATACACGAACTCTTGCCCAAGACGCACATAGGTAATGTCCGCGACCCAGATCGCGTTAGGATGCCTGGCTTGGGCATCGCGGACCAGGTTCGGGTAGCACGGGAAGGTATGTATGGTCGCTGTTGGTGGTGCGCGTCTTGCGCCGTTTCACCGGACGCTGCAAACCCATCAATTGCTCGATGAGCGTCCGTTTGGCTTCGGTGTTGAGACCAACAAGCTGCGTGCCTTTTTTAGCACTTCAATTTCCATCATCAGCCTACCCACCATCCGTTCTAGCTCGGCGATGCGTTCGGCCTGTGGGTCACTGCCCTTGCCACTGCTGCGCTGGTCAGCAAACAGATCAGGCGCACGCTCGAAAAAGGCATCGCGCCATTTGTACAGCAGCGATTCGGTGATGTCGC
>DAOTWP010000379.1:0-59951 GCA_034435675.1 Anaerolineae bacterium | reverse complement strand
TGGCGACTACCAGATCAGCTTCGTCCCGTGTAAAGACAAAGCCAACCTGTCCCGGCAGCCGTTCGAGGGTCGTCGCAAGGTCGTTTTCGGTGATCGGGTTACGCATCACCCGTTCCAGCACATTCTGGACTTCATTGCTGATCCGGTTCCAGGTGTCTTCGTCGTAAGTCAGAATACGCCGGGCAAAGTTGTCGCTGAGGGGCAGCGCGGTGATCTGCGCCAAGTCGTTCAGTTTTTGCGCCTCGCTGCCATAGATATCACGGCGCACATTGCTGATATAAGTCAGGATATTCTGTGCCAGTGTAAGCTGTTCGCGAGCGACATCGGGATTGGGCGGAAAATAGACCGGCGCGACGGCATTACTTGCCGCGGTGCGCTGGCGCTCAGTCAGAATGGTGCTGGTATACGAGCGCGTTTCCGTCGCATAGATATCACGCGGGGCAATATCGCCAACGCGCAGGGTATCAAGGCTGGCACCGTAAAAGACTTCGTCAAAGGACACCATGACGGTTGCAGTCAGCACAAACGTTACAGCAGATAACACCGCAACGCTGCGCCGCAGCAACAGCGCCGTGCGGTCTGCCGGAAGATCAAACAGGCGTTCAATTCGCTCTGCAAGCCACTCGATCATGACAACTTGCCAAGCTGCTCCTTGACCACTTCGTTGACCAGTTTGCCGTCTGCCAGCCCCTTGACTCTGGGCATGAGCACCCCCATCAGTTTGCCCATATCCTTGGGCGATGCAGCGCCGCTTTCCTGGATTGCCTCCTGCACCAGCACGGCAATTTCCGCGCGGCTCAGTTGGCGCGGCAGGAAACTTTCCAGCAGCGCCAGTTCAAATTCTTCTTTGGCGACAAGATCTTCGCGCCCGGCGCGCTGCTTTTCATCAATGCTGTCGCGCAGTTTCTTGATTTCCCGCTGAATCAGCGCAACCGCGTCTTCGGGCGTCAGCGGCTTCTGTGTATCAATTTCGACCTGCTTAAAAACACTCTGAAGCACCCGCAGTGCATCGCGCCGGCTGGTGTCCTTACTCTTCATCGCTTCTTTTAGCGCTTCGTTGATTTGTGGTCTGGGATCCTGCATCATGCTTTCCCTTAATCCTGACTGGATAACTGCCGCTCCACCAGCGGTGTAACCTCGCCCAGTGGCGGCAGGGAGACGCACCCGATACGGGTTAATCTTACACCGGCTGCCTCAACCTGGAAGCAGGGGGGCTGCCAGCACAGGCGCAATTGACTGCTGGGGGGCAAGCTGTTCCAGCCGTGCCGGAATAATGCTGCCGGTCAGCACACGGGGATGCACCGCCTGCACCCGGATATAGTTATCAGTATAGCCGACATTGAGCAATCCCGCGCCGGTTGCGCCGCTGACCTGTTCCCACAAAACAGGCAGCACACGCTGAAGATAGCGCGCGGCAAAACGCTGTTCCATTTCCGCTGCCAGCGCCAGCAGATCAGCGCTGCGCGCTTTCTTGACGGCATCACTCACCTGTCCACGCATACGTGCCGCCGCAGTTCCGGGTCGCTTGCTGTAGCGGAAAACATGCAGCCCGCCAAAGTCCATTGCGGCAATAAAGGCACGACTGATGGCAAATTCCTCATCCGTTTCGCCCGGAAAGCCGACAATAACATCACTGGTAATACGCACATCGGGAATACGGGCACGGGCATGGCTGAGCAGTGCGCGGAATGCCTGCTGGCTGGTATTGCGCAGCATGCGCCGCAGGGTGGCATCGCAGCCACTTTGCAGCGGCAGATGTAGATGCGGGCAGAGGCGCGGGTTCGCCCACAGGTCAAAAAATGCGGGGGACAAATCCCACGGTTCCAGGGATGACAGCCGCAGGCGGGGAATGTCCGTATCCGCCAGAACAGCGCGCATCAACTGCATCAGCCCGTCTGTCTCTCCGCGGTCCTGCCCGTAACTGCCGAGATGTACGCCAGTCAGCACCACCTCGGCATACCCGGCGCTGTGCAGATAGCGAATCTCGTTGACGACCTCCTGCACGGTTCGGCTGCGTCCGGCGCCGCGGGCAATCGTCGTCACGCAGAATGTGCAGCGGTTGTCGCACCCGTCCTGAACTTTGACGAAGGCGCGAGTGCGCCCCATCGCGCCTGGCGTGCGGTCACGCGCAATCGGCTCGTGATCAAACTCCTGTGCGGGCTGCCCAGTAAGCTGCTCGACCAGCCGATCCTTGCCGAAGTTGTCAATGACATGGACAACGCCTGGCTGCACGGCGATTTCGTCCAGCGCAATTTGCGCGTAACAACCCGTGACGGTAATCGCGGCATCGGCATTGGTGCGATGCATATCCCGAATCAGCCTGCGGCTGGTGCGGGTGGCATCCTGTGTCACTGCGCAGGTGTTGACCACGACCCAATCTGCTTGGGCGGGGTCATCAACGACTATATGCCCCTGCTGCTGAAACTGCCGCGCCATATGGTCAATTTCGCTCTGATTCAAGCGGCAGCCGACCATACGTAAATGTACGTTCATCGCCTTTCCCATCTATTCCTGCGGTGCGCCCAAAACAACCACATTATCGAATTCGACTGTGACTGCCTGCGGCTCACCCAGCGTGACGATCACCGCGCCAAGCTGCCCACTGGAGATGCTGTCGTCAACAAGGGTAGTGAGCATCTGCCCATCTACACAAGTGTCCAGGTAGTAAGTACTTTCGTTTTCCGGGTTATTGGGCACACAAAATGCCACTGCCTGTCCGTTGACAAAAAACTGGAACTGACTGCCGCGGGCAACAACCCGCAGGGTGTTTGTGACGCCGAGGTTGGTCTGAATGACCGAAGACTCAATCCATGTGCTGAGTACTTTTTCGCTGCCGTTCAGCACGCGCCGCACCTGATAGTAGCCATCGCTGCTGATCAGAAAGAGGTAGTAGCTGTCGTCCGCGGTGCTGCGATTCCCCTGATTTTGCAGGCGCACGATGACGCCAAAGCCGTTGTTCAGCGGTCCACCAACCGCCGTCGCCTGAATGCTGAAATCGAAGTCGGCAAAGTGCGGTTGTGCATAGGAATATGGACCAGAAACAGGGACTTCGGAGTCAATGCGCAGTACGCCACCAGCAATCTGCGCTTCCAGCCGCCCGGTGTATAAATCCCACGCATCATCGGGCGCGTCAAATGTTGCCGCGTAGAGCAGTGTGCCTGGCGGACCGCTAAGCACCACCGTCCATCCTCGTGCAGCGTTAAACAGCATCAGCATGCCTGCCAGCAGCAATATCAGCAGGGGCAGGACAATCGCACCGTAACGCGGTGCCTGCGGACGGCGAACAAAGACAACGCCAATCAACAGCAGGGAAGCCACCAGACACAGCCAGAAACCAAACCCTGTGCCCGCGCCAAGATTGACCACCCCCTGCGCGTTTTGCACGAAGACAATGCTGTAATAGACCAGCCCCAGCAGCCCAGCGAGGAAGCCCCCCGTGCGGCTGATGCCGCGCGCACGCACATCCACCAACCCCCATAGCCCTGCCAGCAGCGCCGCCGCCCCGGCAGTACGAATCAGCAGCAGCGGTGAAAGCGGGGTCTGTGCCAGCAGTGTGTTTGCCGTAAGCGCGGTGTCTTCTTGCGCAAACCAGGGCAGCGCCAGAAACGCCGCCAGCAGCAGCGCACCGCAGCACAGGGTTAGCAAATCTGCGATTGAAAAACGAGAGGGACGTGTTGCTGTGTCGGTCATCCGGCGGGATGACAGCATAACTAACTCCATGAATGAACGGCTGCCGGTCTTGTCTCCGGTGATCAGAACTCGGATTGTATCACGCACGCAAAAGCGCTGTAAACGCCAGTTTGCAGTTACAAAATGCAATTTGCCCGGATCATGGTCTGTCCGGCAGGGCGCTCAGCGCAGTTCGCCGGCATAAAAACTGTCGAGGAGCTGCTGAAATTCCGGCGCACCGCCCGAGGTTTCGACTGCCTGTTGATACCAGTATTCCGCCAGCGAAATATTGTTCAGCAGCCGGTAGGCAGTGCCCAGCTCCGCTTGAAGTGCCGGATTACGCGGGTCGAGCGCAACAGCGCGTTCAAATACCGCAAGGCTGTCTTCCAGTTCGCCCATATGACGCAGATGCAGCCCGGAAACATACAGCACCGTCGAGTTATCCGGCGCAAGTTCAACTGCCTGCCGCACCCAGGCACTGCCATCTTTGCCCTGCCGGTCACGCGCCAGCCCCACATATGCCATCGCTTCGGGATAGGGATAGCCGATGCTTGCCGCGTGGGTGAAAGCCATTTCCGCATGTGCCCACAGCTCGCTGGCGGCAAAGACCAGCCCCACGCGCATACTCCCCAGTATGGCATCCCCCTCAGATTGCTGGAGCTGGAAGACCTCCAGCAACGCGGACGATACAGGCGCAAACGCTGGAGCCTGCACCGCTTCGAACAGCAGCGGTTCAGCCTGCGCCGGGTTGACCGGGGCGAGAATGAGACCGAGTTGATAGTTTGCCCAGGCAGAGGCGGGGTCGAGCGCCAGCAGCGCCACCAGCGTGTCTGCCGCAGCGCCCCAATCTTGCAGTGTGATGTAACCCTGAGCAAGCTGCTGCACCAGCGGCAAATCGCGCACGCCGCCCTCAAATGCTGCCCGCCAGTAGACCACCGCAGCAGGCAGTGTACCCAGCTCGAACCAGAGATCGCCTGCCTGCCGCTGGCGCTGCGGCGTCCAGCCTTGCTGCTGTGCCGCTGCCTCCACCTGATATAACGCCTGCAATGGACGCCCCAAACGACGATTTTCGGCAATCAACTGTTCCGAGGAAGGGGGCGGCAGTGTGGGTGCAAGGGTGGGCAGCATTGCTGTTGGCGCAGCGGGCTGGCAGGCGGCAAACAGCACACCCACCAATAGAATCAAAACGAGCAGTGCCACCGCGGACACTGCTCGCCGGCGGTTTTCCGAGACACTACGCTGTGCTGCCAAGCGCTTCCACCACTACCCGTTCCACTTCTTCCGCGGTGAAGGGTTTAATCAGATAACTGTGTACCCCCTGCAATTTGCCCACCAGACGATTCGCCGGGTCGCCATAGGCGGTGATAACGATAATCGCGGGCATTTTGCGCGCGCTGCCGCTTTCACGCTCCACTTTGATTGCTTCCAAAATCTTCCAGCCGGTCATATCCGGCAGGGCAATATCCAGCAGTACGACATCGGGATTCATCGCGTTGAAGCGCGTCAGCGCCTTTGCGCCGTGTGTTTCGTGCGCGGTGACCATGTTCATGCGTTCCAGCGTCGCCTGGATCACCTCCGCCAGTTCGGTAGTGTCTTCCACAATCAGCACAGAGGGCGTCGTCACTTTAGGAACATCTGTCTGCTGCTGCGCCAAAACTGCGGGTTTGGATGGCAGCGTTTCGTCCAGGGTCGGGCGGGCGTCCTGCACATCGTCATTGTCTTTGCCTTCTGCTGTCAGCGTGACCATCGGTATAATCCCGATTTCGGCAGCAGGGTTGGTCATTTTCGCACCGCCTTCGGCAAGCGAGATTATTGTCGTCGATATGGGATTTTCAGGTTCGCGCGATTCACTTGATTCTGGCGAACCTTCCGCCATATCATAAATCAGGGTTGACAACGTTGTCCGTTTGCTCATGCATAGCCCTCATGAATATGGGGGTTTGGAGACCACCTTTAAGAAATAATGACTACTTTTCAATTATAACATACGTAACAGCGCATGCAGCTATCAAACCTTGAGAATTGACAATCTTGTTACACAATTTTACGACACAACCGATCTCACAACAGCATTGGCGGCATCTGGCTTCCTTGCCCCTGCGGCATCACGGGGACTGCCATCTGCTTGGCATGGATGCAGCCGGGCAGATTTACGTTGAGGAACTCTATGGCGAGGACGACTGGCTGGCGCAGCACACATTGACTCCCGACGGCAAGCTGCATACACGGGACGAGGACTACGGTGCAGTAAGCATTGAGCCGTTCCCGCTGCCGGAGTCTCTACTGCGTCCACAGCCCGCACGGCACGCCGTACCATTGAATTTCGGCGGGGCACGGGAACGCGGGCTGCGCGCCGAAGATCGCGTGGATGCGCTGGTGCGCCCGCTGTCCATGCCGGAGAAGATGCTGCTGGTCGAACGCCTGCGGTTGGCGATTTTACCGCCGCTGCTGCTGGGGCTGGCAGCAAGCACCGTGCTAGCCGAAGCCTCGCAGCCTGGTTCGGGCGCAGTGCTGGTCTGCCGCAGACTGCGTTTTGCCTATGCGCTGCCCGCGCCACGCCTGGACAAACAGGCGCTGCCATATGATTATGACAGCATCGCAGTAGCGGCGGTTCAGGTTTATGATCCTGCCAGCGGGGATGAACCGCCACTGGAACTGCTGTTCCAGCCCTTTTGTGGCGTGCGGTTTCAGCGCCCGCAAAGCTGCCTGCGCACAGGCACCCGGCTGATTATCGCGGATAGCGCCGCGCCGGACAACGCACAGAGTGTCAGCCAGATTCATCTGTTTGAATGGGAGCAAATATCATCATCCTGAATGCTCAACCTCCCTCCGACGGCACGAAATCCGCATACAGGCGCTGCGCCGCCCGCATCGTCATGCTGCTGGTCATTGGGCTGCTGCTCGCAGCAGGTGTACCCCCGGCGGCAGCGCAGCGATTGCCTATCCCGGTTTGCCCGCAAACCAACATCGAGTCGTGGACACCGGAATTCTCGCCGGATGGCATCATCCTGACGACATTCGACGCGACCAATCTATGGGTCTATGAGGTCGACCAGAATCGGCGTTACCCTCTGCCGGATACCCACCCCTGCGTGAGCAACTGCCGCCTGTCACCGGATGGACGCTGGCTGGCGTATCTGGATACGCCCACGCTCAGTTTCACCAGAATGCGACTGGATGGCACAGAGCGTACCCCATTGGTCGGCAATGCGATTGATGTGGAATGGTGGTCTGCCGACACGCTGCTGGTCTGGACACCGGGACGCCGCGCCTATCTGCTGCCGGAAAACGGTGGCGAACGCCAACCCTTGAACGTGCGCAGTGTCGTTTCGGTGCAGCCGGGCGGGCGCTGGGGGCTGGTTGTGGAGCAGCAGGAGGACGATGTGCGCCGGGCGCTCGTCAACTTGGACACTTATGGACTGGTTGGCATCGCGGCGCAGCGCGTGAATCTGGGTATGGACACGGCTTATTTTAACGACTCGGCATGGTCGCCGGATGGCAGATGGCTGGCATTCGCTGCGCCAATTGCGGCGGAAAGCACAGATGGGCTTGCCGGCGCTGAGTTGTTCGGCGTGCGCCCCGGCGATACGGTTCCGACACGCTGGACGGATTTGCAGACGGCTTACGGCGCAGTGCGCATCAATGGCTACACCACGCGACGCCTGAGCTGGTCCCCAGACGGCACACAGGTTGCCTTCTGGGTGACGCCGCTGACCGGCGCAAACCCGGCAGAAACCTCAGCGGCGGCAGTGATTCATGTCTATAATGTGACCGCTGGCGAACTGCGAGCATATTGCGGCTTCAGCACGGTTGAACATACACCCAATCCCCCGCGCCTGAACTGGTCGCCCGACAGCACGCATCTCGCCTTTGGGGGTAATATTCCTGACGATGAAAAGGGTTATTTACTGCTGGCGCTGGATATTCGCAGCGGGGTCTTCACTGAATTGAGCAGCGGGATTTACCCGGCGCTGGGCGCTGCCGATGTGATTGCATGGGGCTGGTCGCCCTGATGCCCGCACAGTACGGGCAAATGAAACGCAACGGAACGAGAGACTATGCAGACGTGGAAACTGTGGCAGGTCTTGCGCAAGCCGCCAGCGGCACACCCGCTGTTCCTGTACATTCACAGCAGCGCTGTTGCAGCCGTTAACCCACGGTTGGTCATCTGGTTCGGGCCGCTGATGCTCGCCGGACTGATTCTGTATGTGCTGCTGGGCACGTGGCTGCTGCCGCGTGTTACCCTGCCCCTGCTGTTCAGCCCGCTGCCCGGCACTACCGCTGTCCTGGCAGTGTTCAGCGGCACGTTTTATGGCGCAGCCTGGCTGGTGACTATCAGCCGCACTCTGGCACGGCAGGCAGGACACGGCTTGTACGACCTGCTCTGGCTGTCCCCATCAGGCGCGCTCCCGGCGATTTTGGCGCTGGGTACGGGATGCTTGCATCGTAATCACAGCTTTCAGGTAGTCAATGATCAGCGCCAGGCGCTGCTGAACGTGATCCTGACCACGCCTGGGGCGGCTGTGCTGGCACTGTTTGTCACAGCGTTCAGCGGTCAGCCCGACCTTACCGAGTTCATTATGCTGGTGATTGTTGGCTCGGTGGCAGTGGCAGCGGCATTCCGCCTCGACCATATGCAGTCAATTGTCCTCGGCAGTATGCTCGGCATGATTTTCCCGTTGGTGGCGCGGGAGCGTGGTAGCAATCCCCTGTTAGGCATGATCGTGTTTCTGCTACTACAGCTTGCCAGCTATACCCTGCTGATTCTGCTCACCTTTGTGCTGCTGCCTTACTGGCTGCGACAGACAGGGCTGGACGGGTGGTACACCGATCCCCTGGCGCTGCTGCTGGGTGTGGTCAGCTTCTACAGCTTGCGTGAAAGCGCCATCCAGGTTTGCTGGCGCGTGCTGCTGCGGCTGCTGGATGCTGACAGCGAAGACCTGCGGCTGATGGAACGCTTCATCCGCTACAGCGACGAAATCTGATCCCGACTCAGGTCATCCTGCGGTGCATCTGCGGTGTATATATAGCATAATGCTGCAATCTGCTGCATACCAGATGAAGGCAGGTGAACGATGTTGACATGGCGGCTGTGGTTTGCGCTCAACCGCACGTACCCCGCGCACCCCATGTTTCAATATGCCTTTTCCCACCATGCCCGCCGCTCCACAACCAGTCGGAGAATCTGGATTGCGGCGGGTGTGTTCGCGCTATTCTGCTGCGGGTTGTCGTTGTCATGG
Organism: Anaerolineae bacterium; assembly: GCA_034435675.1. Classification (GTDB taxonomy): domain Bacteria; phylum Chloroflexota; class Anaerolineae; order Aggregatilineales; family Phototrophicaceae; genus DAOTWP01. The sequence continues at coordinate 51,042 of DAOTWP010000379.1, read as the reverse complement.
TCGCCGCTGGTGTACTTCCTCTATTACGGACCAAGCGCGCTTATGCTGCTGCTGCCGCTGCTCGCCAGCGTACTCTATGGTGCGCTTCTGGCAAGCGCGATTAGTACAGCAATTGCCCATACCCGCGAAAACGGACTGTACGCGCTGTTCGCCATTTTTCCGATTGGCACGCTGCCCTCGCTGTGGATGCTTAGCGTCGGCAGTTTGCAGCGCGGCTCGGGCTTCCGCTGGGTGCGCTTCTGGATCACACTGCTCTCTGGCGTATTGATGCTGGCGGTGGGCTTCGAGGCACTCATCCTGCTGCTGACCCTGCCCGGCAGCGCAGCAGCGCACGCCAGCACGCTCGATGCGCTGGCGGCAATGAGCAGCGCCGTCGCCCTGATTCTGCTGTTCACGCTAGAAAGTGTGCAATCTATCGTCAGCGCTGCGTTAGTAGGCATAGTTAGTGCCAGCTACGCGCAGAATCGTCTTGAAGCCATCGCTGCTGCGCTGGGGCTGTTTTTCGCGGTGCAGCTCGGCGTCTATTTTGGTGCGGTGCTGCTGTGTTTGTATGCGCTGCCGCTGCTAGTCAGCGAATCCGATCTGCATGGGCTGCTGGTCGAAATCAGCCTGCCCCTGCTGCAAGCGCTGCTGTATTACCTACTGCGCGAAAGTGTCATCACAGGTTTATGGCGCTGGCTAACACAGCGATTGCACCCGGATGAAGGCGGCAATCAGCTATCGCGAAATCTTGAAACGCTGCGCTGATCGGTCACTGCGGCTTACGCGGGAAATGCCCACAAAGCCATGTACCCCTACAGGCGGGCGGCGGCAGTTTGAGAACAACGATCCGCCTGCTGTGTGCTGGCTGCTAACGCAATTTGTCCGTAAGGGCGGGGCTGGCGTTCAGCGCTGCCCGAAGGCGGGAATATCGGCGGCTTCGCTCTGGTCATCGCCCCCCAGACGGCGACGTGCCAGCAGCACAAACCCTGCGGCAACTGTCACACCGGCAGCAATCTGCACGCGCGTGGGCAAACGGCGAATGCTGCTGAACACACGCTGCCCCTGTTTGCCCAGGATATCCTGCCGCAGCCGTATGACAAACTGTTTGGAGGGTTCAACGCCGGTCAGCGTGAGATGCAGTTGGCGAATTAGTCCCATTAACGCCTGAATATCCTGCGGGGGAACATGATATACGGCGGCGATACGTTCCAGATCAGCGCCGGGGTCTGCTAGCAGCGCGTCAGTGAGCGCGGTCAGCAGGTTTTGCAGTTCTTTTTCATAATCCTGTGGTGTGGACATGCTCTGTTATGCCTTTTCCTTACGTCTTAATCTACGCCGCCGTGACGGCGTGCTCTCAGGCTGGGCACCCTGCTGTGCCAAACGCTGCTGCAATTCCAGTTCTTCACGCAGTGCTTCCAGGGTACGGTGATACAGAGATTTGATCGCGCCTTCTGTGCGCCCCATAGCATCCCCGATTTCCGCGTTAGACAGCTTCTCGACAAACTTCAGTACCAGAAGCTGCTGCCGGTCCGGCGTTAGGCGCTGGACTGCCGCCAGCAGCATCCGCCGTTCTTCGTCCGCTTCGGCAGCTTTTTCCGGCGCTTCGACCCGCAGGCTGGAGGCGACATAATCATCCAGCGGGATAATCTTGCGCCGCCCGCGATCCCGATGCCAGTTCGCCACCAGATTATGCGCGATGCGATAGAGCCATGCCTGAAACGGCACGCCGCGATCCGTATAGCTGGTAATATGCGCCATCGCCCGGTAGAACACACGCGCGGTCAAATCCTCGGCTTCCTGATGGTTGCCGGTGCGGTAATAAATGTAGTTGTAAATCTTCTTGATGTAACGCTCATAGATCTCACCAAAGGCATCTTTATCCCCTTTGGCGAGTTCAACAAGGTCGGCGTCATCCAGACCCTTCAGGTTGGTGGTTTTGGCTCTGCGACTGAAAATGTTCATCACACTCATAAACCCTGTTACCCGAATGGGGTTGCGTAATCCGCCGCAAATTCACCGGGGATTTTGACCAGCTTGCAGAATCATCAGATAGCAATAGCATTCCTGCGCTTGTGCTCTATGATACAATACGACAGCGTTCTACCCAATTCACACTTTTTCAAGGACGACTATGGCAAATCCGTTGAATTTTCAAGATATCATCCTGAAACTGCATGAATTCTGGGCAGCGCAGGGCTGCGTGATCTGGAATCCCTACAACGTGCAGGTCGGGGCGGGCACAGGCAACCCGGCAACCCTGCTGCGCGTGCTAGGACCGGAACCCTGGCGTGTTGCTTATGTCGAACCCAGTGTGCGTCCCGACGATGGACGTTATGGCGAAAACCCTAACCGGATGCAGTACTACTTCCAGTATCAGGTGATTCTCAAGCCTGAACCGGGCAATCCGCAGGAGCTGTATCTGGCATCGCTGGAAGCGCTGGGTATCAACCCACGTGAACATGATATTCGCTTTGTGGAAGACAACTGGGAATCCCCGGCGCTGGGTGCGTGGGGGCTGGGATGGGAAGTCTGGCTGGATGGGCAGGAAATCACGCAGTATACCTATTTTCAGCAGGCGGGCGGACTAAACCTCGATCCTGTTTCTGTGGAAATCACCTACGGGCTGGAGCGTATCGCGCTGGCGCTGCAAGGCAAAAATGCCGCGTGGGAGATTGACTGGCTCGGCGACCTGCAATACCGCGATGTGTTCCTGCAAAGCGAAATCGAACACTGCCGCTACTACTTTGAGATTGCTGACATTGACGGGCTGAAACAGGTCTACGATGTCTACGAACGCGAGAGCAAACGCGCGCTGGAACATGCGGCGCTGATGCCCGCTTATGACTATGTACTCAAATGCAGCCACCTGTTTAATGTGTTGGACACACGCGGCGCGATTGGCGTAACCGAACGCGCCAGCTACTTCCGCCGCATGCGCGATATGACCCGTGCGGTTGCGAAGGCATTTGCCGACCAGCGCCAGCAGCTTGAGTATCCGCTGGCGAAAATGAACGCGCTGTGGGCAGTGCCACCTCATGAACCCACACATAAAACTGCGCTGCATGACCACGCTACCCCTGCTGACCTGCTGGTCGAAATTGGCGTGGAGGAACTGCCCGCGCAGGATGTTGACTCCGCGCTGGCGCAGTTGCAAAACGCAGCGGATGTGCTGCTCCGCGATCTGCGGCTGGCACATGGGGGGGTGCAGGTGTATGCCACTCCGCGCCGGTTAGTCCTGTGCGCGCGTAGTGTCGCGCCACGCCAACCGGATGATGAATTTGTCGCCAAAGGTCCGCCCGCCAACCGTGCGTTTGACGCTAACGGAAAGCCCACCCCGGCTGCGGTTGGTTTTGCGAAAGGCAAGGGTGTCGCTGTCGAAGACCTGCGCGTCGAAACCATTGACGGCGGGCAGTATGTCACGGCGCTGGTGCGCGAGGTGGGACGCGGCGCGGCGGAAGTGCTGGCAGAGGCGCTGCCCCGGCTGATTGAAGGCATTCGTTTTCCTAAAACTATGCGCTGGAACTCCAACGGAATCGCGTTCTCGCGCCCAATCCGCTGGCTGGTTGCTCTGTATGGTGAAGAGGTCATCCCCTTCAGTTATGCCGGTGCCAACAGCGGGCGGGTCACACGCGGGCTGCGCCCCTACAATTCGCCAGAGATTCCGCTGCCCAACGCGCTGAGCTATTTCGAGGCGATGCAGGCGGCAGGCGTGCTGCTGGACATCCACGAACGGCGCAGGGTGATTACCGAACAGGTTGCGGCACTGGCACAGCAGGTCGGCGGCGTTGTGCCAGAAGATGACGGTCTGCTCGCAGAAGTCGTCAATCTGGTTGAAGCCCCCACCGCGCTGATCGGCACCTTTGAGCAGGAATACCTGGAACTGCCGCGCGATGTGCTGGTAACAGTGATGCGCGATAAGCAGCGTTACTTCCCGGTAGAGGATGCGCACGGCAGGCTGATGCCGTACTTCATCGCCGTGCGTAACGGTGACAGCGAACATCTGGAAATTGTCACACATGGCAATGAGCATGTGCTGCGCGCACGCTTCTCCGATGCGCGCTTCTTTTATAACGAAGACATCAAGAAACCGCTGGCAGAACACCTCCCCCGGCTGAGCACGCTTACATTTCAGGAAAAGCTCGGCTCAATGCTGGACAAGAATGAACGTATTGTGCGCATGGTTGAGCCGCTGAGTCATCTCCTGCAATTGGGCGCAAGCGAAACGGCAATCGCACAGCGTGCCGCGCACCTGCTCAAGGCGGACCTGGCAACCAATATGGTGGTCGAGATGACCTCGCTGCAAGGCACAATGGGGCGAGAATATGCCCTGCGCGAGGGCTTCCCGCCGGAAGTCGCCGCCGCTATCTATGAACACTGGCAACCACGCGGCGCAGGCGCAGCACTGCCCGCCAGCGCAGCAGGAACGCTGTTGGCGCTGGCAGATCGGCTGGACAGCCTCGCGGGGTTGTTCGCTGCCGGGTTGGCGCCCAGCGCAACCTCTGATCCTTATGGTTTGCGCCGCGCGGCGCTGGCAGTCATTGAAATTGTGACAGCACGCAAGATTGATGTTGACCTGCGCGACCTGATTGACCTCGCGGCTGATTTCCAGCCTGTTTCGGTCACGCCAGAAGCAAGAGCGCAGGTGCTGGAATTTATGTCCGGGCGCCTGCAAGCGTGGCTGAGCGAGCAGGGGTGGGCAGCAGATGTGGTTGCGGCGGTGCTGGCAGAGCAAAGCCAAAACCCGCATCGCGCACTACTGGGCGTGCAGGGACTGACCTCGTGGGTACAGCGTCCGGACTGGCAGCCTATTCTGGACGGCTTTGCCCGCTGCGTGCGCATCACGCGCGGCGTCAGCGAACAATATGCCATCCACACTGACCTGCTCGTTGAGGAAGCAGAACAAACGCTGTTTGAAGCTTACACCGACGCGGATAAATCACTCCCCGCAGATGGCAATGTAGATGCCTTTCTTAATGCGTTTGCACCAATGCTGCCCGCCGTCACGCTGTTCTTTGACCGCGTGCTGGTCAACGCCGAGGACATCACGCTGCGCCAAAACCGGCTGGGACTACTTCAGGCAATCGGCTCGATGCAGCGTGGGCGTGCCGACCTCAGCCACCTGAGTGGGTTCTAAAAACAAGCAATAAGCAGGGGCGAGTCACGATCACCCCTGCTTTCCACTTAGCCAGCAGCAGGGCAGGGCGTAGTGGCAAGCTACCGCTGTCAGGGGTGTACAGTCTCGCCTGCACACTTTTCATGAATATTTCATATTGCATCATTGTTGAATCCCGCTTTGCAGTTGCATGTGCAGCCGTGCATACGTATAATCGCTTTTACGGGTGTGGGGGTTACAGGCATGTCGGCTGCCGAAGAAATCAAATCCAGGTTGGATCTTGTCAATTACATCCAGCAGTATGTGCCGCTCAAACGTGCCGGGCGTGTATACAAAGCCTGCTGTCCCTTCCACGCGGAAAAAACGCCATCCTTTGTTGTCAATCCGGATCGCCAGACGTGGCGCTGCTTCGGCGCCTGTGCCGAAGGCGGGGATGTCTTCAACTTCGCCATGAAGCAGCACGGCTGGACCTTCTCCGAGGCGCTGCGTGAGCTGGGCAAGCAGGTCGGCGTTGAGGTAGAGCGCCAGTCGCCGCAGCAGCAGGCACAGGCTGAACACGGTGATCAGCTGCGCGGGCTGTTGCAAGTCGCCGCCGATTTTTACCACGAACTGCTGCTGAATGGGGCGGACAGCGGCGCGGCGGCGGCGCTCGATTATGCCCGCGAAAAACGCGGCTTGACCGATGCTACGCTGCGGCGCTTCAAAATCGGTTACGCGCCGCCCGGCTGGAGCAACCTGCTCGATTCGCTGCAACAGATGGGTTACACACAGGAACTCATGCTGCAAGCTGGACTGCTCTCGCAAAATGAAGCCGGACGTGTGTATGACCGCTTCCGCAACCGGCTGATGGTGCCCATCAATGACCAGCGCGGGCGCGTGGTCGGTTTTGGCGCGCGGGCACTGGATGCCAGCGATAACCCCAAATACCTGAATTCCCCGCAGACAGCAGTGTTCGACAAGAGCCAGTTATTGTTCGCGCTGGATCAAGCACGCGAAAGCATCCGTGTCAGCGAAACTGCGATTATTGTCGAAGGCTACATGGATGCCATTCAGGCACATCAGGCGGGCTTCACCAACGTAGTCGCGCAAATGGGCACCGCCATGACCGAAGCGCAGATCAGCCGCCTTGCGCCCCGGCTGGCAAAGCGGATTATCCTTGCGCTGGACGCCGACAGCGCTGGGCAGAACGCCACCATGCGCAGTCTCGAAGTGGCGCGCGGGGTGCTGCGCGCAGATCATGCGGGCAGACTGTCTGTGGATCTGCGTATCCTGCAAATCCCGGATGCCAAAGACCCGGACGACCTGATTCGCGAAACGCCGGAACGCTGGCAACCGCTGGTGGATGCCGCAGTGCCGCTGGTGGACTATGTCATTGAGATGGAAACGCGCACCCTGCCGGATCAACCAACCATCCAGCAGTTAGAGGCAGTCGCCAGCCACCTCATGCCCATGCTGCAAATGTCCAGCGACGCGCTATACACCAAGGACAACATCCAGAAGCTGATTTTGCACTGGCGGCGGTTGCTTGGCAGTGTGCTGCGCATTGATGAACGCGATCTGTTGGCATGGGCGCAAAAGTACCGGCAGCCGCCCGTGCAATCGGCAGCACCGTCCACGCCCCGCACTGCCTCGCGCAGCAGTCGCACACTGCCCGCAGCGCAGACGGAAGAACCGCCCGACCTGCCACCGCTGGATTACAGCAACACCCCACCCGACGATACCGATTTACTGGAATTGGGCTATACGGTGCTGCCGGCGCAGCCGTCTGTACAGCCCCCGACTCGTGCTGCCAATCCTGTAGTCACCGGTGATTCCGGGCTGGAAGCCTACTGCCTGCGCATGCTCTATCAGGAACCGGAACTGCTCTATGGCATCAACCGCAAATTCCGCGAGCTGGCAGGTCAAAACACGGCGCTCCTCGCAGGTCCTCTCGCAGAACTGGGGGTAGACGATTTTACGCACAGCGATTATCGTGCTCTTTTGCTGGCACTGTTTGCCGCACAGCGGCAGGATGATCTTGAGGTTCGGGACTTTGTGCAGCGTTATCTGGAACCGGCACTGCTGCACGAGTTAGCGCATTTGCTGATGAACGAGCCGGATACCGTGCGCTTGCAGCTTCGAGATCGCTTTGCCGAAGATTTCAGCGTGCTCTGGCAGCAGCACCAGCGTTACGGGCAAATCGACTCAGCAGAGAAAGAACTGCTAGGAAAAGTACTGACGCTGCGCCTGCGCCGATTGGAACGCCTTGGGCAGGATTTGCGCTTTTTGCAGTCCGAAACGGATCTTGAAATACAAGCCTCGGTACAGCAGCAGGTCATGCTCTGTATTCAGGCGCGGCGGGAAATCGAGGCGGAGCAGCGGCGTATGACCAGTCTGGTTCGCAGCTAGCGCTGCCGGGCAAGTGCAGCATTTCCCGAATCGCGTAATGCGCGAAATGCCATTCGTACAGTCGATCAAAGAGAAGTTGTGTTTACACCATGACGAAGAAACGCAAAAACCAACCCGCTAATCAGCCAGCACCTATGCCGATCGACGAAATGGACGAAGCGGAAGAAACTGCCGTTGATCTGGACATTGACGACGACATTGACCTGGATGATGACGACCTAGGGGACGATGAATACGATCTCAAGGATGAGCCAGGCAGCGTTGCGCTGGACGACCTTGATGAGGACATCGCCGAAGATGACGAACAGCTTGTCGCCAACATTCGCATCGAAAGTGCCGATGATCCGGTACGCATGTACCTGAAGGAAATCGGACAGGTGCTGCTGTTGGACAGCAACCGCGAAATGTGGCTGAGTACACAAATTGCTGCGGAACGGCTGCTGCAGGCGCTTGTCGACAAACTGTCCAGTGTCAAAAGTGGCACAGGCGAAGCCGAACCGTTGGGCACAGTGGCCAATATCGCCATCAGCACTGCCGCGTTTGACCACATCCTTGAACACTGGAACCAGATGATGACACTGGCGGTGCGCTTCGACGTCGAAAAACCCGACCTGAAGGCAATCGTAGATGAAGTGCGTCAGGTCAACAGCCAGTGGGATCAAAGCACACGCTCCTATGTGCGTAATTTCTTGCGCCAGCGTGAATGGGGGCGCGATGAAGGCTGGACAGAGCTGGCTCAGCATCTTTTCGAGGTCTTTCAGGGCTTCTATCTGGTGCCTTCGCTGGTACAGCGCAAAATCTACAAATACTACGAAACCAACGACAGCATGCCCACCCGCGAACAGTATGTGGAGTGGGTCAACGAAAACCCAGAAGCGAACGAAGACCTTGAATACCAGTTCGAGCAGATTGAACGCAATGCCGAGTCTGCTGCCGAATCGCTGACCCGTGCCAACCTGCGTCTTGTGGTCAGCGTGGCAAAGCGCTACATGGGGCGTGGTATCAACTTCCTTGATCTGATTCAGGAAGGCAATATCGGGCTGCTGCGTGCAGTTGCCAAGTTCGACCATACCAAGGGCTTCAAATTCAGTACCTATGCAACATGGTGGATTCGGCAGGCGATCAGCCGGGCGATTGCCGACCAGGCACGCACGATTCGCATCCCCGTGCATATGGTCGAAACAATCAACAAACTGATGCGTGTGCAGCGCCAGCTTATCCAGAAGCTCGGCGCAGAACCCAGCGCTGAGCAAATTGCGCTGGAAATGGATTTCCTGACACCTGACGAGACGGAGGCAATCCGGCTAATTCGCAGTAAGGGCGCCCGGCTGGATCCCAGCTTGCAGCGCAAGCTGCGCCGCGCGGCGCAAAAAGTGCGCAAAATCATGCGCATCAGTCAGGAACCGATGAGTCTGGAAATGCCGATTGGGCAGGAAGACAGCAGCATTCTGGGCGATTTCATTGAGGACGATAAGGTTCTGGGACCAGTGGATGCCGCCAGTCGCCAACTGCTCAAGGAACAGATTCGCTCCGCGCTGGGCGTGCTGAGTGACCGCGAGCGTGAAGTGCTGGAAATGCGTTTCGGCTTGCAGGACGGGCAGGATCATACGCTGGAAGAAGTCGGCAAGCACTTCGGCGTCACGCGCGAACGCATCCGTCAGATCGAGGCGAAGGCATTGCGCAAGCTGCGCCACCCGACGCGCAGCCGCCAACTGCGCGATTATCTGGAAATGTAGCCGGTCTGCCGATGTCGCACCCACCACAATTCTGCCCTATCTGCGCGCACCCGCTGGCAGCGCGTGAAACCGGGGGTAGACTGCGCCCCGCCTGTGACAACTGTGGCTATGTACATTACGTCAACCCGGTTCCAGGTGTAGGGATTGTCATTGAGCTGGACGGCGGTATTGTGCTGGTGCGGCGCGGGCATCCACCGCATAAAGGTGAGTGGGCGCTGCCCAGCGGCTTTATCGAAGCGGACGAAAGTGCTGAAGAAGCCGCCGTGCGCGAGGCATATGAAGAAACCGGACTCGAAATCGAAATCCTCGAACTGGCAGGGGTCAATTCCTTTCCGGAAGGACCCCCGACCAGCGGCATCATGATCTTCTTCCGTGCGAAACCGGTGGGTGGGGTGTTGTGCGCCGGGGACGATGCCGCAGAAGCGCGTGTGTTTCCCCCGGCAGAAGTGCCGCGTATGCCGTTCCGCACACACCGCGAAATGATGGCAAAGTGGCTGCAAACACGCGGCGGCATGATGCTACAGCCGATCCCGCAAGCATCTGCCTCTGAAATACATGACAGCGCCCGCAAGCCTGCATTTATCATTCGCCCGGCAGAATCACGCGATGCCGACGAGGTCTTGGCGCTGCTGGCGATGATTCCGGCGAACCGCGCCCTGGCAAATAGCGAATGGGCGCAGATTACGCAGCGCTTTCAGGAGTCGCCCGGTCTGGAAGTGTTCGTCGCCCAGACCTGCGAGCAACCCGAAATCCTGATCGGCTTTATCACCCTGTCGATTGTCCGAACGCTCACCGGGGGACAGGGTTTTATCAACGATATGGCGGTGCTGCCCAGCTACCAACGGCAGGGGGTGGGCGCACAACTGCTGGAAGCGGTGCTGCGTCGTGCCAATCGCCTGAACCTGCGGGCACTGGTGGTCAACACTGAACGCGGCAACGACCAGGCGCGTGCCTTTTACGCCGCGCTGGGGTTTTCCGAGACCCCCCTGATGCGCCTGAAAATTCGCTGAGTGTCACCCCCCCCATGACTTGCGGTTTAAGGTTTAGGAATCTGCCGCCCGGCTGGTGCGGCGGGATCTGCGTCTGCGCCGTGAGTCGGACTTCTGCCCGGTAGCCAAGTCGGCAGAGGCGCCACCGTGATGAGTCTCCCCCTGGCGGTGCGTGTCGTGCCGGTCTGACGGGAAACGCGGTGACGACGTCGCACGCGGGGCTGCGCCAGTACTGCCGTTGGTGGCGCCGTTGCGCCTATCATTTGCCCTGCCGCCATTGGGTTTACCATTTCTGGCGCCGCTGGTATTCGCGCTGCTGGCCGGGGCTGATGCCTTGAAAGGATGTTCCGCAACCGCAGGGACGCGCAGTCGGATCAGCCGTTCGATATCCTGCAGGTAACTGCGTTCTTCCGCGTCACAGAACGAGAACGCCACACCCGATGCCCCAGCGCGCGCCGTGCGCCCGATGCGATGAACATAGCTTTCCGGTTCGTTAGGCAGATCATAGTTGATGACATGGGTCACATCGTCAACATCAATCCCGCGCGCGGCAATATCTGTCGCCACGAGCACGCGGGTACGCCCTGCCTTAAAATTCGCCAGCGCCCGCTCCCGCGCACTCTGCGACTTGTTGCCGTGAATCGCTTCTGCCTGAATCGGCACGCGCTCAAGTTGTTCGGCGAGTTTGTTCGCGCCGTGCTTGGTGCGGGTGAAGACCAGCACACGCCGCATTGTCTGGTCGGTGAGAATGTGTTCCAGCAGGGCGCGTTTGTTCTGCTTGTCCACAAAATAGACCGACTGGGTGATCTTCTCCACCGTTGTCGCCTGCGGGGTCACTTCCACATGTACGGGATCATGCAGAATCTGATCGGCGAGATCCTGAATATCCGGCGGCATTGTCGCGGAAAAAAGCAGCGTCTGGCGCTGTTTGGGCAGCGTGCTGATGATCCGGCGGACATCATGAATGAAGCCCATGTCCAGCATGCGGTCCGCTTCATCCAGCACAAAGATTTCGACAGTGTTCAGGCGCACTACACCCTGACCCATCAAGTCAAGCAGTCGTCCGGGAGTTGCCACGAGAATATCGACACCCCGACCAAGTGCCTGTACCTGCGGATGCTGCCCCACGCCGCCGTAAATGACAGCACGTAGCAACCCGGTATGGCGTCCGTAGGCGGCAAAGCTGTCGCCAATCTGTGTTGCCAGTTCACGAGTAGGCGAAAGCACCAGCGCGCGGATACCCGCGGGGCGCTTGCGCTGCGGTGTGGCGCTACGCTGCGTGGTGGTGTGCAGGGTTTGCAGAATCGGCAGCGCAAACGCCGCCGTCTTGCCGGTGCCGGTCTGGGCACAACCCACCAGATCTCTGCCAGCAAGAATATGCGGAATTGCCTGCACCTGAATCGGCGTAGGCTCGGTATACCCTTCGGCACGCACAGCGCGCAGTAAGGGGTCAATCAAATTCAAGTCTCGAAAAGTCATGCAGCCTCAGGTGGTCTTGTGAATGCGCCGCCCAGGGCAGCACGTTCAATCGCGTTTGGATGAATGGCGTATTACCGGGGATTTAAGCCAGCAGGTACACTGAATTAAAGTGTAGCATACTACAGCGCCGATGAATAGCCCGTTGGGCAACAGGTGGTGTATAGTAATGAACACGGAGAACAACTGACTTCACCGTGAGGGCAGGTGCATGATTACAAACAATACAGCGCTTCAGTGGGTACGCGGTTATTATCACCGCGGAATTGGCGAGGTTGAGGGGACGTATGTGGCACACTACCGCATGAGCGACCTTATCGCCAAAGGGTATATCTCTGCGCGTGACGGTAAGGGTTTTCTGCTGGACGCCGGGCTGGATGATTTTCTCTGGGAAATCACCTGGCCCGAAGACTATGAAACTGCTGATGAAGACCTGGAAGAACGCATCCTCAGTGCCCAGGGCTATGCCATCTTCATTCATGGCTGGACAGGCAACCACAAAATCTGGGAAATGCTGCCCGGCATGGTCGTGCGCGAAAACCGCCGACTGGTTTCGATTTCCATTGACCACAACGGGTTTGGGCAGTCGCGGTTCACCAGCCGCACACCGGCGCTGGAAGATTGCAATCCCCCGGCGGCAATGCGCACCATCCAGAGCTGGGTTGACCTGATTAACATCCGCCGCCAGCAGGGTGACCCCAACCCGAAAGTGATCAACTTCATCGGTCACAGTATGGGCGGTGCCACATTGTTCTACCTCAATCCGATTCATTGGCGTTTTGGTGAAGAAACGCGCTATGCGCTGGCACCCGCACTGCTGATGGGCGACAACGTGCGCAAATCATTTTATACCACACTGGGGATCGGGATTGGCATTTTGCAGCGCGCGCCCGTTCTGGAGGTTTTCGAACGCTTCATCAAACCCAATATGGTCAACGCGGTTGTGGATGGCGGCAGCGAGCACGTCATCAGCCTGCATTCAGAGCAGTATGACAGCACGCCGCGCGGCGTCACCGGCGCTACGTTCATGGCGATGGGACTGCTGAACAACTATGAGATTGCCCGCACGTGGGATTTGTTCAGGGTGCTTCTGGGACACCGTGACCGGCTGGTAGGGGTAGTGGATATGATGGATTTGCTCAGCAGCCTTGAATTTCCGTCGGCACATGTGCGCGTCGTGCCGGGTTCGCACTACATGTTTAGCGTCGGGCGGGAACCGCGTGTCGCTTTTCTGCATGCGCAGAATCGTGATCTGGCAGTGCAGGATATTCTCGCGCTGCACGCACGGGCATATGAAATGCAGCGAACGGGAAAAAGACTGGGTTGATTCCAGCGTTTTTCTAACAAAAGGCTGCACAACTGACAACCATGCGCTATACTAGCGGTGAAGTTAACCAGTGCATAGCGCAGTGTAAGAATTTTGTCTGCACGCGGTAATTTTTTACCGCAGGCGTATTTGACAAGCCCTACTGGTTATGCTAATCTCGGTGAGATTTATTTGTTCCAAATGGCACAAACGGGCAGATAACTTATGACAACACTTGCGGCATTTGCTCCGATTGGCGCGCTGCTGATCCTTTCAATTGGTGTCACGCTACTAGTTGTGTTCATCTCGCGCATCTTTGGTCCGCACCGCCCTACTGACCGTAAGGTTGCCCCCTACGAAAGCGGCATGAAACCGCTGGGACCGGCGCGGCGGCGTCTGCCAGTGCGCTTCTACCGCATTGCTGTGCTGTTCATTCTGTTCGACATCGAAGTGATCTTTTTCCTGCCCTGGGCGGTGGTTTTCCGCGATATTGGGCTGTATGGCTTAGCCGTGATGGGCGTGTTTGTCTTTATTCTGCTGGTCGGTCTATTGTATGAGTGGAAGTTAGGAGCGCTGGAATGGGAGTAACGCAAAAACTCGGCAACCTCGGCGTGGTAACAACCACGCTGGATAATGCGATCAACTGGGCACGCACTGGCGCGATGTGGCCCCTGCTGTTTGGGCTGGCATGCTGCGCCATTGAAATGATGAGTGCCCAGGCTTCGGATTATGACCTGTCCCGGTTTGGGATGGAGCTAAACCGCGCTAGCCCGCGCCAGAGTGACCTGCTGATTGTAGCCGGGCGTGTCACCCGCAAGATGGCGCCTGTTGTCCGCCAGCTTTATGACCAGATGGCAGACCCCAAGTGGGTGATCTCGATGGGTGACTGCGCCTCCTGCGGCGGTGTCTACAACAATTACGCGGTCGTGCAGGGCGTAGATGAAATTATCCCGGTGGATGTGTATGTAGCGGGCTGCCCACCGCGTCCCGAACAACTGATTCACGGCATTCTGACCCTGCAAGAAAAAGTGCGCGGCGAGCGCATTCGCAACTGGGCATAAGGCAGGAACGAACCGTCATGAATATCCCAAAACCGCTTGATCCCGCAATGACCGTGCGCGCTGCCATGCCAGACGCGCTTAAGGATGTTGTCCTGTTTCGCAGCGAAATCACGCTGGTAGTCGCCCCGGAAGATGTGCCCGTGGTGCTGCGTTATCTGCGCGATACCGCCGGACTAGTCTACAACTATCTCTCGGACATCAGCGCTGTTGATTATTACCCGGAAAGCAGCAGCCGTCCGGGACGTTTTGGCGTCAGCTATCACCTGTATTCAATGCTCTACAGCCGCCGTATCCGTGTAAAGACCTATGTGGACGAAGATGCCCCGGTGATCCCTACCGCTACCGGCATCTGGGTATCCGCTGACTGGCTGGAGCGTGAAATCTTTGACATGATGGGCATCACATTTGCGGGACATCCCGATCTGCGCCGGCTGCTGATGCCAGCAGACTGGGACGGGCACCCGCACCGCCGGGACTATCCGCTGGGCTACGAAACCGTGATGTTCTCGTTCAATGTTGACGAAATCATGAAGCACAAGCCGTTCGCAAAGGAATGACCTGGTGGCAAGTACCCGCTGCCGGTTAAGTCCTTGCTGACTTAACGTGCCGGGAGACAGTCCTGAACGTGACGCTGCCAGACAGCGCGCGAAACGAAGGGCACGCGAGCAACGACGGCTCATGTAATCTCTGGTTGCTGGAGAATCTGATGGCGATTTCTGAACACAAATTTACGTGGGAAGGTAACATCGAAGAACTGCGCGGCATTGTTTCCGATCGCGCACTGACCGGCGAAACCATGCTGCTGAACATGGGACCGCACCACCCCAGCACACATGGGGTGCTGCGACTGCTGCTGGAGCTGGACGGCGAAGAAATCGTCTCCTGCATGCCGGACATCGGCTATTTGCACACCGGCATTGAGAAGAATATCGAATCGAAAAGCTATGAAAAAGCCGTCACGCTGACAGATCGCATGGACTATTTATCGCCCATGTCGAACAACACCGTGTTCTGCATGGCGGTAGAAAAACTGGTTGAGCTGGATGTGCCCGAACGTGCCCAGGCAATCCGCGTGATCTGCCTTGAACTATCGCGCATCGCCAGCCATCTCGTCTGGTTGGGTACACATGCGCTTGACCTGGGCGCGATGAGCGCATTCCTGTACTGCTTCCGCGAACGTGAGCGCATTCTGGATATGTTCGAGATGCTCTCCGGTCAGCGGATGATGGGCAGCTACATGCGTCCTGGCGGTATCTGGCGCGACATCACTCCTGACTTTCTGCCCACATTGGACAAGTTCCTGGATTACTTCCTGCCCAAAGTGGATGACTATGAAGCACTGTTGACCCACAATCCGTTGTGGATTGACCGCACGCAGGGCATCGGCGTGATTGAGCCGGAAGAAGCGATTGCGTGGGGCCTGAGCGGTCCCAGCCTGCGCGGCAGCGGAGTCAACTGGGACATCCGCAAAGCAGAACCGTACATGGGCTACCAGAATTACACATTTGAAGTGCCACTGGGCGAACACGGCGATGTCTATGACCGCTTCTACTGCCGCATTCTGGAAATGCGCGAAAGCGTCAAGATTATCCGCCAGGCGGCAAAGAAGCTACCCAAAGGACCCTTCCGTTCCGAAAATCGCAAATTTGTGCCGCCGCCACGCAGCGAACTGGGGCACAGCATGGAAGCGGTGATCCACCATTTCAAGCTGTGGACCGAAGGCTTTAGCGCGCCGGATGGCGAGGTCTATGTCGCCATCGAAAGCCCGCGCGGGGAAATCGGCTGCTATCTGCATGGCACAGGCGGCAACAAACCGCGCCGCGTACACTTCAAGACACCCTCGTTCATGTGCATCTCGGCAATGGGACGCGCAGCCGAAGGCTACATGATCGCGGACATGGTGGCGATTGTGGGCAGTCTGGATTTTGTGCTGGGCGACAGCGACAGATAACAGAGAACAATGCACGGGAGCAGCGGCAAGAGTCCTGCTCCCGCACTGGTGTATACGTAAGGATCAGGTCAATGGCAAACAGGCTGCAGGAAAAATACGCTGATCGCATCGCGCAGCAGTTAAACAAATATCCGGACAAGCGCTCCGCCGTCATGCCGCTGCTGCACATCGCACAGGAAGAATACGGCTGGGTCAGCCCTGAGAGCATTCAGGATGTCGCGGAACTCTGCGATATGGAGCCTACGCAGGTGCGCTCTATCGCCGGGTTCTACACCATGTATTCCGAAAAACCTAAAGGCAAATACTGGTTGCAGGTCTGCACAGACCTCGCCTGTGCGCTGCGCGGGGCAGATGAATTCCACCACCAACTGCTGGATTATCTGGGCATTGAGGAAGGCGGCACCACGCCTGATGGGGTCTTCACCGTAGAACATGTGATGTGCCTTGCCGCCTGTGACAAAGCGCCCATGCTGCAATGCAATTTCCATTTCGTGGAAAACCTCGATCTGGACAAAATGAAAGCGCTGATTGACCAATGGCGCAGCGAAGTCAATGCTGCGCTGAAATCGGCTAGTGATTGATTGAGCGTTAGCAGCGCCCACCAACGAAAAAAGCGCTAAGTGTGGTCAGGCAGTATTTTCACGGAGTCCGGGGCTTAGTGTAAGGAAAAGCGCAGGGTGCAGGCTCTTGCACCGCTCTCGCACCGATGTAGAGATGGGGTAATGCAGTATGAACATCTTGCTTCGCCATTTTGAAGTACCAGACATCCATAAATTTGATGTCTACACCCGGCATGGCGGCTTCGAGGGCTTGAAGAAAGCCATCGGGATGAAACCCGCCGAAGTTATCGAAGAAGTTAAGGCATCCGGGCTGCGCGGGCGCGGTGGCGCAGGCTTTCCGACGGGTGTGAAATGGAGCTTTATTCCACAGAGTGAGCCGGTCAAATATGTCGTCGTCAACGCGGACGAAAGCGAAACGGGGACATTCAAAGACCGCCTGATTATGGAAACCAATCCCTTCCAGTTGATTGAAGGCGCACTGATTTGCGCGTGGGCGATCCAGGCAACCGCCGTCTACATTTACCTGCGCGGCGAATTCTGGGATGTTGCACATGAGTTGGATCAGTGCATTGCCGAGGCGCGCAGCAGTGGTTTCGCCGGACAGAATATCCTCAACAGCGGCTGGAACTGCGAAGTCCATACGCATCTCGGCGCAGGCGCGTATATCTGCGGCGAAGAAAGCGCCCTGCTTAACAGCCTTGAGGGCAAGCTGGGGCAGCCGCGTGTGCGTCCCCCGTTCCCGGCACAAAAAGGCGGCGGACTCTATGGCGAACCCACTGTAGTGAACAATGTCGAAACGCTGGCAAATGTGCCCTGGATCATGACCAACGGTGCGGCAGAGTACAAAAAAATTGGCACTGAACAAAGCGCCGGGACCAAGTTGTACTGTGTCAGCGGACAGGTGCAAAAACCAGGTGTTTATGAACTACCCTTCAGCGCCACATTCCGCGAACTGCTGTTTGACATCTGCGGGGGTCCGCTGCAAGGCAGATCATTCAAAGCGATGCTGCCGTCAGGCGGGTCGGGACCGATTGTGCCGCTGAACGACGAAGTGCTTGACACGCCGATGAGCTACGAGCATACCACAAAGATTAACACCATTATCGGCTCTGCATCGCTGATTATCATGGATGACACGGTGGACATCACCTGGGTTGCCTCCAAAGTCACCAAATTCTTCAAGCACGAAAGCTGCGGCAAATGCACACCATGTCGCGAAGGCACTTACTGGCTGGACAGGGTGCTGGATCGTGTGCTGGCGGGGGACGGCAAGCCCGAAGATGTTGACCTGATTAACAATGTTGCCAAAAACATGCAGGGTGTGACTCTGTGCGCCCTGGGCGACTTTGCGGCAAATCCGATTATCTGGACGATCAAGCATTTCCCGGATGACTTCAAGCAGCACTTTGCAGCAAGGAACGGGGATGGTAAGCAGGCAGCGCCGCGTAAACTGGCAGCCGCCGGTGACTGAACAGCGAGGCGGCTGAGGGCAGCGCATGGCAGACCTATTCCCGCAGGACACAGCGCCGGAACTTGAGCATGAAGCAGCGCAACAGCAAGAGTTCGTCCCATCTTCGGCAGAGGTCGGCGTTAGCGCAGTGGACAGCCGCACGCAGCCTCCCGTGTGGCAGCGAATGCTGGCAGCACTGCGCGGCAGCCCAGCGCAGCAGGGGCAGCGCTTGGTGGCGCTGGACGCGGCGATTGAGCAGTATCCTGATACGCCGACCAATTTTGTCCTACGGGGAGAGCTGTACCTGCAACTGGGCGAAAGCGAACTGGCAGCGCTGGACTTCCAGCGGGCGCTGGAACTGGCTCAACCCCAGATTGAACAGAATGATTGGGGAATTGTGGCGCAGGCGATGCAGGATCGCGCGCTGCGCGGACTGGAAGATGCCGAGCACCTGGCGCGCCGTCTGCTGCGCGGATAACCCGCCGCCGAAAGAAGCAGCACAAAACGTATCCAACATGTGCAGAACACGGTACAATACCGCCCGACTAAGGCACATTTTTCAAGAGGGCTGCGGTTGAGATGACCAAAACGGTAAAAATTTACATTGACGACGTAGAATACGAAGTCCCTGCCGGGATGAATCTGGTAGATGCCGCTAAGACCATCGGCAACGACATCCCGATCTTTTGCTACCATCCCAAGATGGAGCCGGTAGGGATGTGCCGCATGTGCCTTGTCGAAATGGGCACGGCGGAACGTGACAAAGAAACCGGCAGCATCGTCATGGATGCGGGCAAGCCCAAAATTCGCTGGATGCCCAAATTGCAGACCGCGTGTACCAGCAAGGTCAGCGACGGGCTGGCGATCCGTACTGCCACCCAGCAGGTGGATCAGGCGCGTGAGAATGTGCTGGAATTCCTGCTGACCAGCCACCCACTGGACTGCCCTATCTGTGATAAAGGCGGCGAATGCCCGCTGCAAAACCTGACCATGGAACACGGACCGGGCACTACCCGCATGGTCTACAGCGACAAGATGAAGCTGGACAAGCATGTGCCGCTGGGTGACCTGATTTTTCTCGACGAAGAACGCTGCATTCAGTGCGCGCGCTGCATTCGATTTCAGGATGAAATTGCTGGAGACGATGTCCTCGCATTCCACGAGCGCGGGCGTACCCTGCAAATTATCACCAGCAGTGACCCCGGCTTTGACAGCTACTTCAGCGGCAATACCACCGACATCTGCCCAGTGGGCGCACTGACCACCGCCGATTTCCGCTTTGGCGCGCGCCCGTGGGAACTGACCAACGTGCCGAGCATCTGCCCGCACTGCGCGGTGGGCTGCAACACCAATTTGAGTACGCGACTGGACCGCGACTTTGGCGGGCGAGCAATGATTAAGCGCGTCATGCCGCGCCAGAATGAGCAGGTCAACGAAATCTGGATCTGCGACAAGGGACGCTTTGGGCATCACTTCACCCGCAGCGAGGAACGCCTGATGAAGCCGCTGACCCGGCGCGGTGGCGGGGGACTGAGCGAGACTGCCTGGGGCGACGCCCTGCGCGCAGCCGCCGATCTGCTGCAAGCGGCAGATGGCAGCGTCGCCGCGATTGCCAGCAGCAGCCTGAGCAACGAAGATCTGTTCATGCTCAAGCAGTTGGTCTCTGGCTTAGGCGGCACACAGTTTGGGGCATGGCTGGGCGGCACCCACACCGGCGCTGATCTGGTCGCGCAGGTGGGTGTTGGCAAGGGTACGAACCTCAAAGACCTGGGCAAGGGTGACGCTGTGCTGGTCATCGCCAGTGACCTTGAAGAAGAAGCACCCATCTGGCGGTTGCGAATCAAACAGGCGCGTGACCGGGGAGCATACGTCGTCGTCGCCAATGCGCGCAAAACCCGCATGGACGATTTCGCCAGCGAGACTGTGCGCTATGCTGCTGGCAGTGCTGCGCATGCGCTGGTCAACTTGAAGCAGGAGCACGGTGCGATTGCCGACACACTCGCGCAGGCAGCCAACCTGATTATCGTAGCCGGCGCAGAAGGGCTTTCGTTAGACGGCAGCCGCGCACTGATGCAGGCGGCAGCAAATTTCCTGATCGAAAGCGGGCATGTGGGCAAAGCCAACAACGGCTTGATGGCGACCTTCCCCGGCGCAAACGCGATGGGGCAGTACTATCTGGGCTTTACCCCCGAGGCTGTGCAGGATATCGCCCAGAACCCGCCCAGAGTGCTGATTGTTGCGGGCGCCGATTTGCTGGCAGATGACCCGACAACTGAAGCGTGGCTTTCCCAGGTCGAGACCGTTGTCAGCCTGAGTATGTTCCTCGATTTCACCGCGCAGATGGCAAAAGTTGTCTTCCCGATCCAGAGTTTTGCTGAACGCGATGGCACGTTCACTAATGGCGAACGCCGAGTGCAGCGCTTCTACACCGCGCAGGGTCCAGTTGGTGATGCGCTGCCAGCATGGCAGGCGTTAACCCGGCTTGCCGAACGTCTGGGGCAGGGGCGCGCCAGGCTGTCCGCTGCGACGGTGATGCTGGACATCACCAGCGCGGTCCCGGCATTTGCGGGCATGCGCTATAAAGAACTGGCGCAGATAGAAGCGCAGTATCCGCTGATGGATCGTGAAGACCTGTATTATGGCGGCACTGTCTATAACAACACCGGCGGAATGGGCGTGCAGATTGCCAGCGCCGCAGACAACGGTGAAAGCGTGACCACAGGCGCAGTGAGCCTGCCCGAAGTACGACGCGGCAGCACAACCGACCTGTTGATTGTTCCAACAACACGTCTGTATAACCGCGAGCGCGTCTTTGAACCGAGTATGCTTGTGCGCCCGCGCGTGCTGCTGCCTTACGTCGAACTCAACAGTGCCGATGCTGCAAAACTGGGCATCCGCACGGGCGATGTCGTCGAAATCAGCATGCCCGATGCGCCCAGCGTGCGCGTGCGCGCTAGCGTCAACGGCGGTGCGCCGGAAGGCAGCGCGGTGCTGCCACGTCACCTGACCAGCACCCCCACACCGCTGAGCCTGACCACCGGGCAGATCAGTAAAGTGGGCGAAGCACCTGTCGGTGAGAAAGTCGCAGAGGTCTAAACCATGAATTGGGGTCGCTTAGCTTACCGCATCGCACTGCCAACTGCCTTAATCCTAACGCTGCTGGCAGTGTTCTTCCTGCTGGTGTCACCGTGGGATGGATGGATCAAGTTCATCTTCATCGTTCTGCCGGGTGCGCTGTGGGCGCTGTTTGTATCCGGTTTGCTGCAAGCGTGGCGTCCGGTGATGCTCGGCGCGATTATCCTCGGCGCGCTGACCGCGATATTGCTGGTCAACGCCGAACCGCTACTGGTGGCAGTGGTCAGCGTTGGCAACGGTCTGCTTAACCCGGACACGTTCATTGACCGCAGTCGCGTGATTATGTGCGCGGACTCTGACGGCTGCCGCATCATACACCCTATCGTGTTCTCGATCATCTTCCTGGTGGTGATCATCACGGGTTTTGCCTATGCCACCCTGCTGGAACGCAAGCTGATTGCACGGCTTCAGCACCGCAGCGGACCGAACCGCGTTGGACCTGCCGGGCTGCTGCAACCGCTGGCAGACGGCATTAAGCTGATTTTCAAAGAGGACATCCGTCCAGCAACTGCCAATCAGGTCGTCTACTTGATCGCTCCGCTGCTCAAGGTGATTCCCACGCTGATTCTGATCGCAGTGATTCCGCTTGGACCAGACATCATCGTACCCTGGTTCGGCGGAGACTGGTATCAGATTCCGCTGGGGCTGGCGGACGTGAATGTCGGCATCCTGTGGATTCTGGCCATCACCAGCGTTGGCACGTATGGCGTTGTGCTGGCAGGCTGGTCAAGCAACAACAAATATGCCATGCTGGGCGGTCTGCGCGCTTCTGCGCAGATGATCAGCTATGAGCTGAGTCTGGGGCTGACCATGGCAGTGCCGGTGATGATCGTCGGCAGCATGAGTATGGGCGACATCATCAACGCTCAGCGCAATGTCTGGGAATGGTTCGTCTTCCAGAATCCGCTTGCCGCCGTGATTCTGATGATTGCCCTGATTGCCGAGGTCAACCGTGCGCCGTTTGACCTGCCAGAAGCCGAACAGGAATTGACCGCCGGGTTCATGACCGAATACAGCGGCATGAAATTTGCCACCTTCATGATGGCAGAATACCTGGGGATGATCGGTGTCAGCGTGGTAGCAGTATCGCTGTTCTTTGGCGGCTATCATCTGCTCCCCGTTGATACACTGCCAATCCTTGGTCCAGTCAACATGATTCTCAAGGTCGTTGTGTTCCTGATGGGCTTTGTCTGGTTGCGCGCGACCCTGCCACGCATCCGTTATGACCGGCTAATGGCATTTGGCTGGAAAGTCATGCTGCCGCTGGCGCTTTTGGCGGTCGCATGGACAGCAGTCTCGCTGGTCATTGGTGATCAATCCGGCGGTAACCCGCTGGTCTATGGGCTGGTTTCTGGCATACTGCTGGTGATTGCGGGCATCGCAGGCTACGGGCTGCTGGTGCGCGGGCGCAGCGACGCCGAGCCAGAACCGGCACTGGAGAATGACCCGATGATTACCGGCGACCGGCGCAGTATTGGCTGGGTACTGATTAATCTGATCGGCGGGCTGATTGCGGTGCCATTCTCGCTGTACAACATCACGGTGCGCGCCTTCCAAACGGGCAAGGATGTGGGCGGCGCGGCGGCAGGCACAGCGGTGGACAGCAGCGCGATTGTCCCCGCAGATGCCAAAACGCCCGCCAAGCGTGCCGCAGGTGGCGATTAGGTTTTTACTGTTAGCCATGCCATGCTGAGGGCACACGCTGCTGTGCCCCCGCTACGGGTAGGGTTGGAGGATAGTGGATGAACATTATTCGCGGTTTTGCAACAACGTTTAAACATCTGACGATGGACCCGGTAACGCTGCAATACCCGGAAGAAGTGCGTCCTTTCCGTGAGCGTTACAAAGGGCGGCACCACTTGCGCCGTTACGACAACGGGCTGGAAAAATGTATCGGCTGTTCGCTGTGCGCCGCTGCCTGCCCGGCAGATGCCATCTGGGTAGAAGCCGCCGAAAACAACGACGCCGAGCGCTATAGTCCGGGCGAACGTTACGCCAAAACCTACGAAATCAATATGCTGCGCTGCATCTTCTGTGGTTATTGCGAAGATGCCTGCCCAACGCAGGCGATTGAACTGGGGCACGAACACCGGCTGAGCTTCACGGATCGTCAGGATGCCATCTTCACCAAAGACATGCTGATTGATCCTGTGCCGGAAGGCGGCAGCCCCACACCGCAGCAGGTTCCAGCCGGGGCTTATGCACGCGCGATTCCCGACATGGAAGACCCGAAATAGGCACTTAGTAAGCGAGAAAGGACAGCGCCGAGGTTTGTAGAGCGGCGTTGTTTGTGTTAAACTGCGCAATCGTTCACAAGGCGTCCAACTTTAGGATAAGACCGCATGGAAACCCTGTTGTTTTTTGGCATCGCGTTCATCGCCGTTGCGGCGGCGGTCATGATGCTGCTCAGCGATAACGCGGTACACAGCGCCCTGTGGTTGATCGTCGTCATGGGCGGCATCGCGGTGCTGTTTCTCATGCTCGACGCGCCCTTCCTCAGCATGGTCCAGCTTGCTGTTTATGCCGGCGCGATCATGGTGCTGTTCCTGTTTGTCATCATGCTCCTTGGAGCAGAAAAACTAAGCTATGCCGAACGGCGCTTTGGCTGGATTGTCCCGGTCACGCTGTCTCTGGCGCTGGCATTGGTCGTCATGGTTGGGCTGGGCATATTTGCCGGGCAAATTGACAACCAGCGCCCCACAGGGGCTGCTCCCCAGGTGCGTGTGGTAAATGTCTACGCACCGGAAGCAAACAGTGCGCGCGCCTATGAGGTTTATCTTGGTGAAACCCTCATCGCCAACACGGGCGAACTGGCATTCCGCGAGGCAAGCGAGTTTGCCGAATATACGCCGGGCGAATATGAGCTGACGCTGCGGCTAAGCGGGAATGTCGTGCCCGGCAGCGCGACACCGCTGACACTCGAACCCGGCGAGGTTGAAACGATCGTGCTCTATGGGGTGGATCGTCTGCCGACAATTGCCTCGATTAACGAAGACCTGAGCACAACTGATGCTCGCAGCGGACGACTGCTGTTCTTCAACGCTTATTCCGAAGCGCCTGCGGTGAGCTTCGTTGACCTGGGACAGGATTTTGACTTCGGGCAGAATGACACGCGCGTCTTTAAGGACAGCATTCCTTTCGGCGTTGTGTCTGAGGCAATCAGCCTGCCGGAAGAAACTGACCGCAATCTGGCGTTTATCGACGCCACCAACGAAGCGGATGTGCTGGTAAGGCTGCGCAATATCCAGTTTGAAGTGCATCGTGATGAAGCACAGCTCTTCATTCTTGCCAGTGAGCGCCTGTTTGATGGCAGCCTGCGCCCGGCGTCTATTATCTTCGCCAGCGCCACAGCAGCCAGTTTTGGCGGACCACAGGCGATCGGGGAAGTGCTGTTTACCACATATCTGCTGCCTTTCGAGATTGTGGCAATCCTGCTGCTGGCGGCAATGATTGGCGCGTTAGTGCTGACTCAAGCGCAGCCTGAACAACGAGAACGCCGCCGCACTGCCGGACGCCGCCGCGTCAGCCGCCCGCTGACCAGCGTCATCGCTGCACAGACCGGGGCGAACGTGGGCGGGGAACCGACTCCGGCACTGCAGGAAAAGACGGACGATACATTCGAACCGGCAGGGGATTAACAATCATCGCGGCGGCAGGCAGCAATGCGCCGCTTCCAAGGGGAATTCTCGATGGTACAGATCGAAGCATTTGTCATGTTGAGTATGGTGCTGTTCGTGCTGGGGGCAATGGGTGTGCTGCTGCGCCGCAATGCCATCCTCGTGTTCATGTCGGTCGAACTGATGCTGAACGCGACCAACCTTGCGCTGGTAGCATTCGCCCGGCAGTGGGGCAACGTAGATGGACATTTGTTTGTCTTTTTCATCATTACGGTTGCTGCTGCCGAGGTCGCGGTGGGGCTGGCGCTGATCGTCGCCATCTTTCGCACCAAACACAGCATTGATATTGACGAATTGCACCAGATGGAGGGGTAGTTCTCAAGTGTTGGGAGCCGCCCACCCTTATTATCCATGCAGCTTGTGGCGCAGTGTGAGTGACTGTGTGAGTCCCCACTCGCAGTTTGCCGAAAAGAGGCGTTCGTTATGGAAACCTTTCCACAGATTGTAACGCTCGTCGTCCTGATCCCTGCAATAGGTGCATTTATTAACCTGTTCTGGGGAGCACGGATGGGCGAGCGCGCCGCGGGCATTGTCGGCTCAACCGCCGCAGCGCTTGCGTTTTTTGTGGCGCTGTTGTTGTTCTTTTATCTGGGCAGCAATCATGGTGAGCCTGCGGTTGTCAATCCACCGTTGTTAGATGGCTGGCTGCGCATCCCATCAATTGGTCTGGAAATTGGCTGGCAGCAGCGCGTAGACTCGCTCAGTGTGGCGATGATGCTGGTCGTGACTGGCGTCGGCACGCTGATCCACGTCTACGCGATTGGCTATATGCACGGAGATGAGCGGTTCGCGCGCTTCTTCGTGTTCATGAATATGTTCCTTGTCTTCATGCTGATCCTTGTTACCGGCAACAACTTCCTGATGATGTTTGTCGGCTGGGAAGGTGTGGGGCTGTGCTCCTACCTGCTGATCGGCTTCTGGTGGGACAAGGCGAAGGGTGTTGGATGGCGCAACAGCAACGCTGCGCGGAAGGCATTCATTGTCAACCGTATTGGCGACTTTGGGCTGTTGATGGGCTTGTTCCTGATGTTCTTCACCTTCGGAACGCTGGACTTCTATAAACCCGGTGAAGTCGTCAACGTGGACCTGGCGCGCGAGCTGGCTGAAGAAGAGGCAGCGCATAGCGAAGAAGCTGCTCCAGCCGAAAGCGAAACCCACAGCGAGGAACCCGCTGCCGCTGCTGAGGGTGAAACCCACACTGAAGGCGAAGCCACTGCCGCTGAAGGTGAGCACGGCGAGGAAGCCGCTATCGCGCGTCCGACGGACAACGAAGCGTTGTCCCTGTCTCAATTGGGTGTATTTGGGCAGGCGGAGCGCCTGCTGGCGCTGAACGAAGGCGAAACACTGGCAGAACCATATGCCTACAACGGGCGCGTGTTCGTGGATGAAAATGGTGCGCAAATTCAGCGCGGCAGAACCGTCTACTTTGGCCCATTCGCACTCGATATCCAGACGATGATCGAACTCATCACGCTGTTCATGCTGATCGGCGCGATGGGTAAATCAGCGCAAATTCCGCTGTTTGTCTGGCTGCCGGACGCAATGGCAGGTCCAACCCCGGTCAGCGCGCTGATCCACGCTGCGACGATGGTCACAGCGGGCGTGTACATGATGGTGCGCAGTAATGTGCTGTATTACAACGCGGATTTGACCTCGTTTATTGTGGCGATGACCGGCGCAACCACAGCGATCATGGCGGGGTTTATTGCCATGGGGCAGTGGGATATCAAGCGTGTGCTGGCATACAGCACCATCAGCCAGCTTGGTTTTATGGTGGCTGCGGTAGGCATTGGCGCTTATGTGGCGGCAATGTTTCACCTGATTACCCATGCGGTATTTAAGGCGCTGCTGTTCCTTGGCAGCGGCTCGGTCATTCACGGCATGGAACACGGACACCACCACACCGGGCATCATGGGCATGATCAACATCACGCAGACGAAGAAGAATTCGACCCGCAGGATATGCGCAATATGGGCGGGCTGCGCCGTAAAATGCCGGTGACCTTCTGGACCTACATCATCGGCACGCTGGCGCTGGCGGGCATCTTCCCGTTCGCCGGATTCTGGTCGAAAGACGAAATCCTCGCCGATGCATGGCTGGTCGGGTTGGAAAAAGGTGACATCAAGGGGTATCTGGTGCTGGGTATCCTGCTGGGCGCAGCAGCATTCACCGCTTTCTATATGTGGCGGCAGCTTGAGATGGTGTTCTTTGGCAAGCCGCGCACAGAAGCCGCCGAACACGCCAGCGAGAGCGGTTCACTGATGACCGTCCCGCTGATCGTGCTGGCAATTGGCGCAGTCCTGATGGGCTTTATCAACATCCCCTCCGGCGCGGGTATCCTCGCCTTTGGGCTGGATGGCGTTTACGGGGTGCACCAGCTTGGGCATTTGCTGGAATCAAGCATCTCTACTGGCAGTATCCCGGACTTCCAACTGGCAATCGCACTCGGTGCGCTGACGCTTGGTTTGGGCGGTATCTTTCTCGCACGCTCAATTTACGGCGGCGGCAAAGCACTGACGTCAAACCGCAAAGACCCGCTGCAAGTCAATCCCAATTTTGGGCTGATCTGGTTGCTGTCGCATCATCGGCTGTATGTGGATGAACTGTATCACCGCCTCTTTGTCGCCCCGTTCCAGCGCACTGGACGCTTCCTGGCGGATATGGTTGACCAGGCGTTCTGGCACGATTATTTTCACAACACCGTCGTGCGGGACGGCTTCAATGCTATTTCCCGGTTGCTGGGCAAACCGGTTGATCTGGGAATTATTGACGGGGCAGTAAATGGGATTGGTTCGGTGGTGCGCCGTGTCAGCGGACTCATGCGCCGGGTGCAAACCGGGTATGTGCGCACTTACGCCGTCGGTGTGCTGCTGGGTGTGGTGCTGGTGCTGCTTATTCTGCTGCTCCCGCTGCTGCAAAACGGCGGTTAACACGTTAAACACGCGCCTGTAGGGTGCGCAGCCCGCCTGCGTACCCCGCCTCTGCGATTAGGAGAACAAGGACGATTATGGAAGCAACTGGACTTTCTTTAACGACAATCACGCTGTTTCTGCCCATGGTTGGCTTGACGATCCTGTTCTTCATGCGTGAAGAAACGCAGAAGGATGCGATCAAGTGGACAGCGTTGGGGTTCAGCATTGCGACGTTCGTCGCTTCGCTGCTGATGTGGGCGGCATTCGATGCTACTCAGTCCGGCTACCAGATGGTACAGCGTAATGACTGGCTGCCGACCTATGGTATCAGCTACTATGTCGGCGTGGATGGTATCAGCCTGCTGCTGGTGCTGCTGACCACTTTCATTATGCCGCTGGCGATTTTGTCATCGTTCCGCAGCGGCATCTTTGAAGAACGGGGACGCATCAAGCTGTATTTCATTTTCATGCTGCTGCTTGAATGGGCGATGATCGGCGTGTTCGTGACACTTGACCTCGTGATTTTCTACATCTTCTGGGAAATCACGCTGGTGCCGATGTATTTCCTGATCGGCATCTGGGGCGCTGAACAGCGCGTCTACGCAGCCGTGAAATTCTTCCTGTACACCATGGCAGGCTCGATTCTGATGCTGCTGGCAATTCTGTTTGTCGGCAATGCGGCAGGGACGTTTGTGCTGCCGGAAATCGTCGCCCAGATGGAAAGCGGGCAGCTTGTCCTGCCATTTGACGGCTTGTTCAGCCCGCAGTCCTTCCTGTTCCTCGGTTTCTTCCTCGCTTTTGCCATCAAAGTGCCGATTTGGCCTCTGCATAGCTGGCTGCCGGACGCGCACGTGCAGGCTCCCACCGCCGGATCGGTAATCCTGGCTGGTGTGCTGCTGAAAATGGGCACGTATGGTCTGGTGCGTTTCAACCTGTCGCTGTTCCCAGAGGCAAGCGTCGCTTGGGCGCCTGTGATTGCCGTGCTGGCAATCATTGGTATCATCTATGGCGCATGGGTCAGCTACGCGCAGACGGACATCAAGAAACTAGTCGCTTATTCCTCGGTGAGCCATCTGGGGTTTGTGGTGCTGGGCATCTTCGCCCTCAACGCCCAGGGCATTCAGGGCGGCGTGCTG
This sequence comes from Anaerolineae bacterium, assembly GCA_034435675.1. Taxonomy (GTDB): domain Bacteria; phylum Chloroflexota; class Anaerolineae; order Aggregatilineales; family Phototrophicaceae; genus DAOTWP01. The sequence continues at coordinate 22,169 of DAOTWP010000379.1, read as the reverse complement.
CAAATGGTCAATCACGGTTTGAGCACGGGCGGCTTGTTCTTGCTCGTTGGTATGCTCTATGAACGGCGACACACCAAAGCGATGAGTGCCTACGGCGGTATCTGGAAGGCAATGCCCGTCTTTGGCGGCATCAGTCTGGTGATCGTACTTGCCAGCATGGGACTGCCAGGGCTGAACGGTTTCGTCGGTGAATTCACCATTCTGATGGGCACGCTGGGCAGCGCCATTCTGGGCTTCTTCTTCGCGCTTTTCGCCACGCTGGGCGTCATTCTGGCGGCGATCTATATGCTGTACATGTTCCAGAAAGTCTACATGGGCGAACTGGATAAAGAAGAAAACAAGCACCTGCCGCAATTGCACTGGCAGGAACTGGCTGTGTTGATCCCGATTCTGGTGTTGTGCATTTTCATCGGGTTGCAGCCCGCCCCGTTCTTTAACATGCTGGACAGCACAACCAATGCGCTCGTGACAAGTGTCGAAGCCCGCAGCGCGGTGCAGTTGGTGCAGGTCGATCCGCTGGCTGAGGTCGGCGTCACGCTGGGTAATCCGCAGGTGGCAGACGTTGTAGCAAACAGCAGCGCCCTGCAAAACCCTTAGCGACGGGAGCACGTGTTGATGAATGTTCCAAGTTTTGCAGACCTGAATGTGGGGGCAGTGCTGCCCCCCCTTTCGCTGGCGCTGGGCACCTGTGTGCTGCTGCTCTTTGACCTGTTTGTGGCGAGAGAGCGCAAACATTTCACTGCCTTTGCAGCGCTGGCGGGCATTGTCTTTAGTTTCGTGGTGAACCTGCTGACGTTCAACAACAGTGGCGACAGCTTTCTGGGGATGTATGTCGCGGATCAGTTCACCGGCTACCTGAATATTGTCATTCTGATGACGGCGTTTTTCTCCGTCCTGCTGAGCATTGACTATGTCAAGCGCTATGGCATTGAACGTGGGGAGTATTATTCGCTGATGCTTTTTGCCACCAGTGGGATGATGTTCATGGCAGGGGCAAACGATCTGGTGATGATCTTTGTCGCGCTGGAACTGTTGAGCATCCCGCTATATGTGCTGTCGGCATTCCGCGCGCCTGATGTCAAGAGCGAAGAAAGCGGCATGAAGTATTTCGTGCTGGGGGCATTTGCCAGCGCATTCTTCGTTTACGGCGCGGCGCTGGTCTATGGCGCAACGGGGACCACCAATCTGCCGGAGATCTTTGCCGGGGTGAGCAGCATTGTTGCAGTTGGCGGCACCGGACTGGTGTTCCTGCTGCTGGGTGCTGGCTTGATGATCGTCGGCTTGGGCTTCAAGGTGGCTGTCGTGCCTTTCCACATGTGGACACCTGATGTCTACGAAGGCGCGCCGACCCCGATTACTGCGTTCATGAGTGTAGGTGCCAAAATCGGCGGGTTCGCAGCGCTGCTGCGCATTATGCTGGTGGCGCTGCCCACGCTGGCGCTGGGCGAGACTGGTGCGGTGACGGCATGGCAGACAACGATCTGGCTGATAGCCGCCGCAACGCTGATTCTTGCCAACTTCGTGGCAATCTCACAGACCAATGTCAAACGTATGCTGGCGTACTCCTCGATTGCCCACGCCGGGTATATCCTGATGGCAGTCGCATCGTCGGGTAGTGCTGGGGTCGGGGATGCGGCGGTGCGCGGGGCGCTGGTTTACCTGCTGGCGTATATGTTCACCAACCTTGGCGCGTTCGCGGTGGTGCTGGCGCTGGAAAACGTCGACGGCACGGGCACCGACCTCAAAGACTTCATCGGGCTGTCGAAGTCTCAGCCAATGCTTGCCGTGGCAATGGCGGTGTTTATGCTCAGCCTGATCGGTATTCCGCTGACGGGTGGTTTCATCGGCAAGTGGTTTGTCTTCCTGGCAACCTTGCAGGCAGACCTTGTCCCCCTGGCAATCATCGGCGTGTTAACCAGCGTCGTCAGCGCATTCTACTATGTGCGCATCATCGTCAACATGTATCTGCGTGCTGACGAGGCGGAAGGCTCCCCGGCAGCAGGCGCAACGCCTTATGTTACGTGGACGATCTACGCGGCGCTGGCAGGAACTATTCTGCTGGGCATTTTCCCGGCGCTGGCAACCGCGCTGACCGATACCGTGACGATAGCAACCACCCTGCTTCCATAGCAGTTCGGCGGTTTTGGCGGCTCTAGCCGCCGTTATCAATAACATCTAGCATTAGGGTGCAGAGTACCTGCGCCCTATTCTTTTTTCAGGATAAGCCACTATGGATCGCACGCAACGCGAAGGATTCCTGCTCCTGCTGGTTTGCGCCGCTGGCTATGCCCTGCTGCCCATTCTGGCAAAATGGCTCAACCAAACCGGGTTGACCCCGGTAGACGTAGTCATCTGGCGTTATGCCTTTGCTGCCCCACTAATCTGGCTGCTAATCACGATCACCCGCGCGCCGCAGCCGAATATTCGGCTGCCACGCGGAGCGCTGCTGCTTACCGGGCTGTTGATGACGCTGGCAGCACTTTCCGCATTTGTCGGGCTGACGCTGCTGCCCGCAGGCATTTATGTCGTTTTGTTCTATACCTATCCGGCGATGGTCGTCATCATCGGTGTGTTACTCGGCGAGCGTCTGTCGGGACTCGGTTGGCTGGCGCTGCTGATAACTATCGTGGGGGTGGCGCTCACCGCGCCGGAATTCTTTGCCGGATTTGTGCCGCTGCCGCTGTTTGACCGGCTCTTGACTGTGCCCGCGCAGCTCCAGGCGCCAACCGGGTCAACGTTGGGTGTTGCACTGGCGTTTGCCAATGCGCTGATTGTCGCCATCTACTTTCTGGTCATCAGCCGCCTGCTGCGTGGGCAGGGCGCAACTGCGCGTGGCAGCGCCTATACCATTACCGGCGCGCTGCTGTTTCTCCTGCTGCTGATTCCGCTGCGAGGACTGGCACTGCCGAATAGTGTCGAGGCATGGCTGCTGCTGCTGGCGCTGGCGAGTCTCAGCACAGTGCTGCCGATCTTCACGATGAACGCAGGTATTCAGCGCTTGGGCGCATCGCGCGCTGCCATCCTCAGTACCATGGAGCCGCTGCTAACGCTGACACTGGCAGCGCTGCTGCTTGGTGAGGTGCTCCAGCCGGTGCAGCTCGTGGGCTGTCTGCTGATTATCGCCAGTGTTGTGCTGCTGCAACTCCGCCGCGCCCCGGTTGCCAGCAAGGCACACGCCCATCCGGCGACAGTGGCACAACCACCGGCAGATTTGCGCGGGGCATAGCAGGAGAAATCCCCCCAATAATTCGGCAATTGCAACCCTGCAAACGCAGCGGACACCGTATAATATGTATATTGCAGGCAAGTGGGCGGGCAGAGATAAGCACATGGAGAAACACAAGCGGGATGTGGTCAGCGCGGAAATGCGCAAACGCCTGCTGGCAAACCGCGATGGAAAACTCGCCGTTAGCCAGTGGCTTGATCTGGCAACCGCCCCACTCGTAACGCTGCTGGTGCTGGCAGTTCCTGCGGCGGCGTTATTCAGCGTGCGACTGGCGACGCTGTTTGTGCGCGGGGGTTGGCTGTTCCTGCTGCTGGCAGCGCTGGTGCTCATGGTCATTCCGGTGGCGCTGCGCGCCCGGCACTATGCCCGCGTTCCGGTGCAGCACATGACACTGATTGCCCAGCAGGATCGTTTTGTGAACTGGCGCTTCTGGAATTCATACCGGTTTTACACCGATGGCGAGGAAGAAATCAGCTTTCAAAAACGCCTGGCTCCGCCGCCATGGCTGGACCGCGGACACCGCTATACGGTGTACTTTCTGGAAGAACCCCACCGCCGCGTGTTGTTGAGCTGCGCGCCAGAAGACCATGAAGACGCGGCGTTGTGGCAGCCCACCCCCCGCTTTAACAACCGCTATGCCCGGCGGCAGCAGAATAGCTGAGCAACGGCTGAAACGGCGCGGCGGTCTGTAGGTGACGCACAGCGGCGGCTTAGTGCTTGCCCAGAGGTTTGGATCTGTTGGTGAGCATGAACTGCGCTTCGTCGGAGTTCAGTTCCGCAAACGCCTGTGGATTCTCCAGCACAAGCTGCCCCAGCGCCTTCACCAGTGTTTGACTAATAATACCAATTTGCTCGTGATCATCATCCAGCGCCAACCCACTTGCAGCAGCATCCGCAACAGCACTGTCTAAACCGGCATTGAGCAGCAAATCTACCGTCTGCCGGGGAAGAAACAACCGCCCTTCGCGGAAGAATGGCGCGTAGTCTGTGATATGTTGGCTCATCTGTATCTGCCAATCTGCTTGGATAATCACTATACAGATATCATAACACTAGTTTCGCGCTGATGCACAAATTGTAGAAATTATCCATAATATTGGCAGAATTCTCTAGATTAATTCTAGTTTGCGTACATCAATTATGGCTACTAATTCCTGTACACTCCGTTTCAAAGCTAATACTTACGGTGTTAGATGACGCATATGACCATCCCCAAGATTGACTATTTAACCGTACTGAATTTTGTGTATACTATAAGAAGGATCGAAAATATATCTTCTTGTCTACAAGTGAAAAGTATTATTCACAAGTTTGTCTTAGCATCAAGCATGTCCTGCACTGACTGCGGGCATGTTTAACGATGTTGGCAAAGAGGTCATTGTGGCGAGCCAAGTCCTTCCAGCAACCGGCAGATTAGAACTGCGCATTCTGGGTGATTTGCCCGGTGTGTTTACGGTTGATGCCCCCGCTGTTGAAGGATATGTGTTGGGCAGATCAGACGCCAACAACAGCTACATTCCTGATATTGATCTGGCAGAGTTCGACGCACACAAAAACGGGGTTTCCCGGCGTCATGCGGTACTCGTCAGATATCAAGATTATGTGCATGTCGTCGATTTGCATTCCGTCAATGGCAGTTTTCTCAACAACGAACGGCTGGATGCCGAAGTCCCTTACCCGCTGAGCGAAGGGGATCATCTGCGTCTGGGCAATCTGACGTTGATCATTGCCGTTGTCAAATCATAGCCTCTCTTTGCCACACTAGCAGGATCCTGTTTGCATTTGTTTCTATCTCCAGAGTGTAGGTCAATGAGTGAGAAAGTCGCAACAAATCTACGGTTCAACGGCTCAATCTGGTGCAATCTCGACATTGCATTGCGTAACCTCGATCAACTGTTCCGCCGGGCAGTACATCCGCTGGGGCTAACGGTGATCGAATGGTATATCCTGCGTGCGCTCTACGAACGCGATGGACAGCACGCCTCCGAACTGGCACAGGCTGTTGGGCGTGCCGCCACCTCCTTCACGCCTAATCTGGACAAACTCCAGGAAAAAGGGTTGATCGAACGCCGCCCCGACCAATCAGACCGGCGCGCCGTGCGTATTTACCTGACAGAAGCCGCCCAGAAACGCCGCAAAGCGGTGTTGGACAGCGCCCGGCAGGTAGACGCCAAACTTCAGGAATTGTTTGCTACAGACGATTACGAATCGTTCCAGATGGTACTGTCCAGTTTGCAGACCGTCGCCCCGAAATAGCTATACGGTAACAAAGCCGTAACGCGTTCAAATCTAGAGCAGCCATGCGCATAACCCAGGGTAAGAAGCTGTCTTTTTACCCTGGCAGTTATTGTGCGTATTTGTTACGGTTGAAGCGCAGACGTATCATCGCATTTTTTCAACCATAACAGAAAGCGCAGCCTATGCAGGCACTCACCCCGCAGGATGTCCAGAGCGTCCTGTCGCAGTTTGACTCCAGCATCCACATCCGCTTCTTTGAGCAAACAACTGCCACCTCGCAGCAGGCGGCGGACCAGATTGGCTGTGCATTGGGGCAGATTGTCAAAAGCATCTGCTTCCGGGTAGATGGGCTGCCTGTTGTGGTGCTGACCAGCGGCGATCAGCGGGTTGATGACCGCAAGCTGGCGCTACGCTTTGCGGTGGGGCGTAAAAAGGTGAAAGCAGCCACTGCCGAAGAATGCGTTGCCATCTGGGGCTATCCGCCCGGCAGCGTCCCTCCGGTGGGCTATCGCAGCAGCGGCATTACCACCCTAATTGACGACTCGCTGCAACGCTTCGAGCAGCTTTACGCGGCGGGTGGCGCGCACAATGCCATTTTCCCGATTCAACTCCGGCAGCTTGTGCTGCTAACAGGCGGAACTATCGCAGACGTTGTGCGGCGAGAAAGCGACCCGGAATAATCGAAAGACGCCCGCTCATCAGGGAAATGAGCAGGCGTCAGACGAAGGGTGGTTATTCAGATGGCAACCTGAGTATTACACTAAACTCAGTTGCAGGTCCCGGCGGTGGTCACGAAATCCGCGCTCAACCAGCCGTTCATATCGAGATAGATCACGCGATACCAGCCCTGGGTTGCTTCGATCGCCTGAAGCGTAAGGTTGTAGGGCACTACGTCCAGGATCGCACCACTGGGGTTCGGTTCAGAGCGCAGGTTGAGCATATTGTTCGTCGTCACACGGCAGTCGCTCAGGGCACGCACAACGCTCGTTGACGGGGCGTTCACCTGCTGAACCACCGGAGCGGGTGCTGCGCCGTTGACCAGCACCACCGTACCGGGCGCGTTGATCACCGCGCAGGTATAGCTGCCCTGGGCAAAGGCGGGCAGGGATTCCGGCACACGCGGCATAGCACTGGCATTCATATAGATCAGTTCGCCCAAACCTTGCAGGCAAACCTGCACAGGACCGGTGAATGGCAGCGGGTCAAAGACATCAACTGCTTGTAGTACCCCGCGATCAATGATTTCCTGATACCCCAGCGATGCCGGCGGCGCCAGATAGACACCATTCTCATTAAGCGTGTTGCAGTAAGTGCTGGGATTCGCCCCGCCGCTGATTCGCACAATTGATATCGGGCTGCCACTCATCGTCAGGCAGTTGGGGTAGGGTGTTGGTGTCGGCAGATTGACCACGACGCTACCACCACCTGCCGGCGGAGGCACTACGGGCGCATCGCACGTCAGGTTCGCGTTCAGGCTGCCGCTGGTAAAGGTGTGCGCGCCAAAACCGGCTTCAATCGTGGCGTTCTCGCCGGTGGCAAGCTGGAAGCTGCCCGCTGGCACACCATCAATGCTGTAATCCTGCGGCGCGGTCATCGCCGGACCTGTATTGCTCACTACAAACTGAACACCGTTGGGACCACACTGGGCAGTTACGGCAAGAATCGCGGGCGGATAGTAAGCCACCAGACCTTTCGGTTCGTACATGGTGAAGCCTGGTGTCGGATTATTGTTCTGGATGAATACACCCAGTGCCGCCCCACTTGCCGGATCGAAGCGCAGCACACGCCCGGCAGTATATGGGTTGCGATCGGTAACATAGAGTAGACCATCAGGTGCCAGCAGAATGCCGCTCGCGCGAGTCATGCCGCCCATGCTGAATAGAATGCCGCCGCTGCTGCTGAACTTGTGGACGTTATAGCGGCTGCTGATGTACATAAAGCCATCAGGTCCCCAGTACAGAATTTCGTTATCGCAGAAGTCGCCAGGGTTGCAGCCCAGCGCGCCATCAAAACCCGTGGAGGGTACATAGGCACGATCAGGACTCCCGGCATCAACATTCACGCCCACACCGCTGCTGACATTGAAGCGGCGCACACGGCGCGTCGTCCGCGAGAGAACGTACAGGTAACCATCGGGACCAAACGCCAGACCGGTGGGCGCAGGCACGACATCTGGGTTATTCGGCTGACCGGGAGGGGGATAACCCCGCACAACCTCACCCAAAAATGCCCCGCTGGTCCAGTCGAACGCGACGACATTGTTGGTCGTTTCGCCGCTGACATAGACAATATTGCCGCGCACTGCCAGATCACGCGGGTAATCCAGCGCCGGGTTGGACATGCGCAGCACTTCGGTGGCTGTCATCGTGGCGGGGTCAATCGTATAACGACGCACGGTATCATCACGGAACACGAGCAGCAGCAGATCGCCGTTGGGCAAGATTTCAAACTGCTGCGGTGCGGAATGGTCAGTCATGCCCGGCTCCTGCGGGACATACACCATCCGTCCAAGATACTGCCCAGTTACGGCATCAAAACGCTCAATGGCGTCTGCGCCACGACTGGCGGACACCAGTAACTGCCAGCTTGCCCCCTGCGCCTGGACGGGTGCTGCTGCCAGGCGCGAAAACAGCAAAACCAGCATTACCCCAAAAAGAAACACAAACACCTGAAATAGTGACAGCCGCTTGCGCATCATCATTGTCATTATCCTTAACATGCAACTGAATATCCCTGACCACCACGTCAACCCGAAAGCCGCACAGACATTTGATAGATTGTCTATGTTGCTCTAAACAGGTCTCTTTCGTTTGACTATGTATACTATAGTGCTTAGGTACCAGATTGTCAGTGAAAAAGGTGTGAAGATTTGGTGATCTTTGGGGTCTAAAGGGTTCACAGCGGGCTTTGAAAGGAATTATTCACGAACTTCGGAATTGCAAGGCAGCTACTTGCAGCCGCCTTGCAACCCTCAGGCAGGACCTTACAGTTACAGGTATCAAACGCGAATCTGCAAGGACCCTACACCGCTGCCCAACTGCTCCAGCAGTTGCAGCAGCCGCGCCTGCCACAATTCAGGCACGACAAGCAGTTCGACAGCCGTGCGCGAAACCTCCACATCTTGCGTCCCATGGCTGTTCAAGCGCTGTGCCAGTACGCGGCGATCTACCCCAGCAAGATAGGACAGTTTGATCAGAATATGTTCGCGCGGCTTGACGACTGCCGTCGCATGGATTTTCTGTGCCAGCAGCTTGACTTCGATCTGGTAGAGCAGCCCTTCCACTGCGGGCGGCAGCGCGCCAAAGCGGTCGCGCAGTTCTTCGCGCATATGCGCGACATCTTCGCGCCGGGTCAAGCTCGCGATGCGACGGTACATTTGCAGCCGTAGTGCCATCTCCGGAATCCAATCCGCGGGCAGATATGCCGGGATAGGCAGATCAATAACGATGCCTTCATTCGCTGATGGCGGCAGCGGTTCGCCTTCCAACCTGCCTTTGATCTCCTGAATTGCTTCGGTAAGCATCTGCGTATAGAGATACAGTCCCACCGCAGCAACCTGCCCGGTCTGGCGTGTGCTGAGGATGTCGCCTGCGCCGCGCAGTTCGAGGTCACGAACAGCGATTTGCAGCCCGGAACCGAGCGCAGTGTTTTCTGCCAGCGTTTCCAGCCGGGCGCGCGCTTCTTCGGTCAGGCGGTTAGTATGCGGGTGAAAGAAGTAAGCGTATGCCTGCTGCGCGCTGCGCCCCACCCGCCCGCGAAGCTGGTAAAGCTGTGCCATGCCGAACCAGTCTGCACGGTCAATAATCAGGGTATTGGCGTTGGGAATGTCTATGCCACTCTCGATGATTGATGTGCTAACCAGCACATCGTATTCGCCATGCGCGAATGCCGCCATCACGTTTTCCAGATGGCGCGGGGGCATCTGCCCATGCGCGACGACTGTACGCGCTTCCGGCACAATCTGTTCCAACCGCTCGCGGGCGGTTTCAATGGTCTGCACGCGGTTATGCACATAAAAAACCTGCCCGCCGCGCTCCAGTTCCCGCAGCACAGCCTGGCGCACAAGCTGTTCGTCAAACACACCGACCTGGGTCATCACCGGTAGGCGTTCTTCCGGTGGGGTCTGAATCATGCTGATGTCACGAATGCCAGCCATGCTCATATACAGTGTGCGCGGAATCGGGGTTGCCGTCAGCGTCAGGACATCCACCTGTGTGCGCAGTTTCTTGAAATGCTCTTTATGCTTGACGCCAAAACGCTGTTCCTCGTCAATAATCACCAGTCCCAGATCGTGAAAAGTGATGTCCTCGGAAAGGATACGGTGCGTGCCGATCAGCACGTCCACCTCGCCGGAGGCGATGCGCGGCAAAACGCGGTTCTGCTCCTCCTTGCTGCGAAAACGTGACAGCGCTTCAACCACCACCGGAAAGGCGCCCAAGCGCTGGCTGAACGTCTCGTAATGCTGCTGCGCAAGCACCGTTGTTGGCACCAGCACTGCCACCTGCTTACCGGACATCACCGCCTTGAATGCCGCACGGATGGCGACCTCGGTTTTGCCAAAACCAACATCTCCGCAAATCAGCCGGTCCATCGGCTGTGCGCTTTCCATATCGTGTTTTACCTGGCGCACGGCGGTAAGCTGGTCGTCGGTTTCGACAAACGGGAAGGACGCTTCCATTTCGTGCTGCCAATGATTGTCGGGCACAAACGCATAACCCGGGACACTCGCCCGCTGGCTGTATAATTCGTACAGTTCGCGCGCCTCCGTCAGAATGGCGTGGCGTGCCTTGCTGCGAACGCGCGTCCATTCGGGCTGTCCCAGGCGGGTCAGCGCGGGCGGTTTGTCATCCACACCCACATAGCGGGTCAGGCGATCCGCCTGATGAATGGGTACGAAAAGCATGTCTGTGCCGGCATATTCGACCAGCAGATACTCGCGTTCGGTCGCCTCGATAGTTCGGCGGCGCATGCCCGCAAAGCGCCCGATTCCGTAGTCAACATGCACCACGTAATCGCCAGTTTGCCAGTCGGCATAATGCGCTTCAGGGGTGCGCGCGCGGCGTGCAGCGCTTTTGCGGCGGCGCGGCTCCGGGCGGCTCCAGCCGAACACCTCGGCATCGGTGTAGAGCTGCATCGTGCCGTCCGGTGCGCGGAACTGCCAGCCTTCGCTGAGCGTCCCGTTGATGAAGATCACTGTACCTGGTTCGGGTAGGCTCAGCACCGACTCGCTCTGGGGTACAAAAGACTCCTGTTCACTCCACAGTTCCGCAAGGCGCGCCGCCTGTGCAGTCACGATGGCAATTCGCCCGGCATCCTGCCGCAGTTCGCGTGCGTGGTTGAGCAGCGGCTTAAGCTGCCCGCCAAAGCGCCGCGCGGGGACAAACAGATCGCCGAGCGCCGCGGGGCGTGCGGTACCGCCGTGCCCTTCGCCACGCCCCAGATTGAGTACAGGGCGCTCCGCGAATGCGGCAGTCAACTGCTCCCAGGTGAGATAGGGCAGCGGGTGATCGGGGGCAATGTGCTGCTTTGCCTGCTGCGCAGCGCGAGTTTGCTGCGCCTGCTGTTCAATATCCTCCACCGCCGCGCGCAGCTCATCGCGGTCTTCAAGCACCACCAACGCATCCGTAGGCGCATAGTCCAGCAAGCTGACGGGATCGGGGTACAGATAGGGCAGATAATGTTCGATAAACGGGAATGCCGCACCGTTCGCCAATGAGTCAGCGTCTGCAAGCGGCGTACCTGGGTCATCCTCAGTTGTATTGAGCGAGGTGAACCACTCACGCAGATGCACTGCCACCTGCGGCGCGTTATCAGGCAGTGCTTCACGCGCGGGGGTAATCCCCACATGGCTTACCGACTGAATGGTGCGCTGAGTTGCCGGGTCGAAGCTGCGCAGGCTGTCAATTTCGTCCCCCCAGAATTCGACGCGCACGGGTAAGTCCGCCGCCAGCGGGAAAATATCCACAATCCCACCGCGCCTGCTGAACACCCCCGGCATCGTCACCAGCGTTGCCGGTTCATAGCCCAGGGCGACCCACTGCGCCAGCAGCCGGTCCAGTTGCAGACGCTCACCTACACGCAGCAGCATGCTGCCGCGTCGGAAGGCGGGCACGGGCATAGTGCGCTGCATCAGGGCACGCGCTGATGTGATGATCACAGGGGCGGGGTGTACGGCGACATCTTCCGGCGGCAGCAGGGCGGCGAGCGTTTCGATGCGGGCGCGAATGACATTCTCGCCCCATAACCCACGTTCATAAAATGCGGTCGCGGATTCTGCAAAGCGCTTGATATGGCTGTCCTCTGCCAACCAGACGGGCAACTGTTCCGCCGCATTGTAGGCGTTCTTGATCTGCGCCGTGAGGTACAGCACAGGAGCGCCCCAATCTGCCGCCAGCGCCGCCAGCAAAAACGGACGTGCCGCCCGCAAAACACCGAGGTCGGGCAGGGCGTCCCCCGTGCGCAGCCGTGCCAACAGATCACGGTAATGGGATGTGCCGCGCAGGAGTTCCGTATAGCCTGTCAGTTGCATAATTCGCGTCTTGCTTTCTGTTTGTGCCGGGGGACGTAATGGTAGCAGAGAACGCTGTGCTGCGGCAGGGCAGCACTACTGAGTAAGCTGCTGCTGCACCTGCAAATGGAGCGCCATGGCGCGGGGGTGCTGTGGATTAATCGCCAGCGCCGCCTGCAATGCTTGCAACGCTTCCGCAAACGCGCCTTGACTCAGCAGATAATCCGCAAAAATCAGGTGCCGCTGTACTGCCTTTTTGCTATCGCCGCGCTGCAAATAGAGTTCGGCAATGCGCTGCTGTACATCGCTGCTGGCAGGACGCAGGCTTGCCGCCTGCTCCAACTGCTTGACGGTCGCATTCAGGTTGCCCTGTGCCGCATACAGCGCAGCAATCTGCAAATGTGTCTCGGCGGCATGGTCAAGCTGTCCTAGCTGTTTCCGCAATGCTGCCATCTTTTCCAGCGGCTTAGGGTCCTGCGGTGCGAGTTCATGCGCGCGCTGTGCCAGCGCTAGTTCAGCCTGCGGGTCTGTCTTGGGCTTCTGCGGGGCGCCGTCGCCGTTGAAGCGCGTCATGGCAGTTTCAATTCCTTCGGCAAGCCACACTTCAGCGGCACTGGCTGCGCGTTCAGTCACTAGTTTAGCAGTGATAGCGTCATCACCTGTGAATGGCGTCAGCACATAAGCCACCGCATCCATCCTGCCGGGTGGACGCCCGATACCAAAACGTACCCGCGCGAAGTTCTGTGTACCAAGATGCTGGATAATATTGCGCACGCCGTTTTGCCCGCCGTGCCCGCCGCCCTTGCGCAGCTTGAGGGTGTCCAGCGGGGTATCCAGATCATCATGTACGACCAGCAGCGCATCAAGGGGAATCTTATAGAAATCCACCAACGCGCGAACTGCCTCGCCGCTGAGATTCATATACGTTTGCGGTTTGGCAAGCAGCACACGCTTACCCTGAATTGTCCCTTCGGATACCAGCGCCTTGCGTTCCTGTTTGCTGCTGCCAAAGCCGTGACGTCGCGCGAGTTCGTCAACTACATGAAAACCGACATTATGCCGCGTGTTTTCATATTTTTTTCCGGGGTTTCCCAATCCAACAATCAGATAGCGTTCCGGCATACTATTCACCCGGTTTCAAGAGGAGATGCCCTTATGCTAACGAACGCACACCGAAATACAAGCCCCGTCCCATCAAGCCCTGCGCATCATAATCGACCGTTAATCCGGCAGTGCTAAACGCCTCGAGATACTGCTCATGGGTGAACAGCCCCATCTCAAAGCGTTCTACGAAGTATTCTACGCCGGTGGGCACACCTACCAGATGATGCAGCTCCATCACCGAAGTCGTGCCCTGCGTACTGGAATAGGTGATGCGCGCCACCTTCAACTCAGCTTGATCAACGTAATTTGCGTGCACTGTGCCGGGCTTCCAATTCTCTGGCGTCAGCCATGGTTCAACCACCACGATCCCGCCGGGCATAAGATGCCGGGTGAAATTGGCAATGCTCTCATGCAGCGCCTCAACGGTCAGCATATAGCCGATGGAACTGAACAGGCAGACCAGCACATCGAATCGGCTGTCCAGCGCAAAGGTGCGCATGTCGCCCTGCACCAGTGGTACATCGGGCAGAAGCTCACGTGCCACCGCCAGCATGTCCGCGCTGTAATCCAGCCCCATCACGCGATAATGTTCGCGCAGGTGGGCGAGATGTGCGCCGGTCCCACAGGCGACATCCAGCAGCGTGTTACCGGCGCTGCGTTTATACTGCCGGATGAAGGCATGCAGCCGGTTGGATTCTGCTGCATAGTCTTTCCAGTGATAAATTGCATCGTAATACGCTGCTGATTTTTTGTACATCGTGCTGATCGTTGCCTCTCACAAGTAAGCCGCCACTTTCTGACCCATTATAACCCATTAGGAAATCCGTTGGCAGTATGACTACCCCTGCGCATTGAGTCCCCGACAGCAACCTATAGCAGTTCGCGTTCCCGGCGGAACTGCGTTTCATACAGGTGGGCGTACAAACCCTGCTCCGCCAGCAGTTCGTCATGGGTGCCGCGTTCCACCACCTGCCCGCGGTCAACCACCAGAATCAGATCCGCCGCGAGAATCGTACTCAGCCGGTGCGCGATGACAATGCTTGTGCGGGTATGCATCACCGTCTTGAGTGCATCCTGAATCAGCGCTTCGGACTGGCTGTCCAGATGGCTGGTGGCTTCGTCCAGCACGAGAATCCGCGGATTCTTGAGGATCACCCGCGCAATCGCCACACGCTGTTTTTCGCCGCCGCTCAGCCGATAACCGCGTTCGCCCACAACGGTGTCATACCTTTCTGGCAGTTCGCTGATGAAATCGTGAATGTTGGCGGCTTTGCAGGCAGCTTCCAGTTCTTCCTGCGTTGCGTCCGGGCGTGCATAGAGCAGGTTGGTGCGGATCGTATCGTGAAACAGGTGTGTTTCCTGTGTGACCATACCAATCGCAGACGCCAGTGTGTCCAATTTCAATTCACGCAAATCGTAACCGTCAAGCGTAATACGCCCTTCGGTGGGGTCGTACAGCCGGGGAATGAGGTACGTCATGGTGGTTTTGCCCGCCCCACTGGGACCGACGAGCGCCACAAGCTGCCCCGGCGCGGTGCGGAACGAGACATTTTGGAGCGCCTGAGCACGCGCTTGACTGCGCGACCTGTCGCCGCCTTCATCATCGCCCTCGCTGCCATTTGCATCCCCAGCAGCGGGTTTGCCATCTTCGCCGGAAAGTGCCGCTGAGATATTGTCCTCGTCCCAATAGCGATCTACCGCTTTCAGCAGCAGCCGGTCATCTACGCTGTAGGTAAAACTCACGTTTTCGAATGCCAGTTCCCCCCGCACCTGTGGTAGTGCACGAGCAGTCGGCGATTCGGCGATTTCCAGCGGCAGGTCAATGATCTCGAACACACGCTCGAAACTGACCAGCGCCGTGGCAAAATCAACCGGGGCGTTGGTCAGCGCTTGCAGCGGACCGTATAACTGCCCCAGATAGCTGGCGAACGCGACAATTAACCCAATACTAAACACGCCTTGAATGACCAGATGCCCACCAAACCAGTAAACAATTGCTGTGCCCACCACCCCTAGCAGCCCGATAAACGCAAAAAACTGGTTGCCCAGCACTGCCCGGATCACCCCGATATCACGTACCCGCCCGGCGCGATTCTCAAAGCGCTGAATCTCGTTATTGCTCTGCCCGAACAGCTTGACCAGCAGCACACCACTGATATTGAGCGTCTCATTCATCATGGCATTCATCTGGGCATTGATACGCATCTGTTCGCGAGCAATATCGCGCAACCGCGAACCAATGCGCCGCGCGACAAGGATGAACAGCGGCAGCACCGCAATGCCGATAATCGTCAGCCGCCATTCGAGCGCGAGCATAAACGCCAGTGTGAAAATGACCTGAATAATGTTGGCAATGATGCTGACGATTGTATTGCTGATGGCGTTCTGCGCGTCCACCACATCGCTGTTCAGGCGGCTCATCAGTTCGCCCGTTTTGGTGTTGGTGAAAAAGCGCAGCGACATCTGCTGCAAATGCGCATACAAGCTGACGCGCAGATCGTAGATGACCCCTTCGCCAACCGCTGCGTTCAGGCGTCTGCTGACAATCCCGATCAGGCTGCTGACTAGCGGGATTGCCACAATGCCAAATGCCAGCAGATTCAGTCGCGCCACATCACCATTGGGCAGAGTGTAGTCAATCAAATCGCGAAAGATCAGCGGGGTCAACAGCCCCAACAGCGTCGTGACCAGAATGAGCAGCAGCATCAGGGCAATATGCACGCGGTAGGGGCGGGCATACGCCAGCACACGGCGCAGAAGCTGCCAGGTCACACGCGGTTTTTCTCCTGCGTCATAAATATAAGACCACCAACCACTGCCATGAAACACGGCTGAGCCTCCATATCAAGTAAGCATTGCGTAAGCGTATGCTGCGCCCAGTGCTTCACGTACCGTAAAGCTGCGCACCATTGTTGTAGCATACCTTCCATGCGCTGCAAAAGGCTACTATCCATCCGTACAGAATTGCACACCCACGCCCGGTCAAACAGGTGGGTGCTGCCCAAACCGGATATGCCTGCCCGGCGCAATTGGTGTTATCATGGGGTCAGAAATCACTATGAGACCGATTTCACGATCACATATCTTGATACCACGGAAGCCAGCAACTTTTTAAGGACAGCGTTGTATGATTTTCATCAGCCACAGCCATACGGACGATGCCTTTGTAGACATGCTTTCCGCCCGGCTGCATGAACATGGCTACATTACATGGGTGGATCATATGGATATTCCCGGCGGGCAGCACTGGGATGATGTGGTTGAGCAGCAGCTCAATGCAGCCGACCTGTTGCTCCTTGTGCTGACGCCCGCAGCGATTGCCTCGCAGGAAGTCAAAGCAGAATGGTCTTATTTTCGGGATAAGAAAAAAGCGATTGTGCCGGTGCTGTTGGCAGCCTGCGAACCCCCGCTGCGACTGCGCATGCTGCAATTCATTGACTTCACGCAGGGGCAGGTTGATGAACGGGCTTTCAAACAGCTGCTCAAATCGCTGCCCAAGCCGCCGCCGCCCACCGACCTCGACGCGACGCAAATGATCCGGCAGACCTCAACACTGGAACTAGTCTATCTGTATGAGGAATTGCAGCGGATGCTGATCAAACCGATTCATGCTCGCCGTCTGGAGGAGCTGCAACCGGGGCAATTGCTGTTCGCCTTCCCTAAGCTGGACAAAATCGGCATTTTTCGGGCGACAAAAGAAAAGCTGTACATTGGCTGGCAACCGCGAGGCAGCGAAGGCGGCGCACGCCCGGAAATTGATCTGGGCGACTTTGACGCCCCAGCAAACGGTGTGTCACGGCAGCATGCGCTGATCGAACGCAGCCGTCAGGGATTGCTGATCCAGGATCTGGGATCAACGAACGGCACAGTGCTGGACGGCAAACCGCTGGCACTGTTAAGCCCACAACCGCTGAAAAGCAAGGCAATTTTGCGCTTTGGCATGCTGATCGCGCAGGTTTTCTACAGAGAGTAGTCCCGCGACGACTTAAGCTTTGAGCAGCTTCAGCGCTTCAGGCTCATCACGCGCAAACAGCACCGGGCGCGACTGCATCTTACTGCCGTAGACGCGTGTCAGACCGTCGTATGCCATGCGCAGCAGAATTCCTGCGCCAATGATGACTCGCTGCCCTTCATTTGGACGCGCTTCGCCGCTGGAAAACAGATCGCCCGCGACGCGCATGAAATCGTTGGGAATACCACCTGCTTCGCGCAGGTCAATCAGCAGGTGCGTGGTGTGCGGCACACTGCTGATCAAGCCATCTGCCTGCTGCACCGCATCATAAAAATGAGACCATTTCCAGCCACGACTGAAACGCAGGTGGACGATATTTTGCTGCGGGTTATACCAGTTGACGTGAATGCCCATAATTCGTTGTCAGCCCCTGACCATGTCTACACAAAAGATTATACGAGTTTTTGCCTGTTGAGGTTTCCAGTTCGCACAAACTGACAGGCTCAGCCGTCATTCATCAGGCACGCGCCAGACCAGACGATAGCGCCCGCGCGTGGTCTGTGAGGTTGCCGTGTACATCCACGTGACGCCTTCGACAACTAGTAAATCGGCATGCCCGATGCCCCAGTTATCCACCACGCCAACAGACAACACTGGATTGCCGGGAAATTTTTCCCACGCGCCGTCAATGTCGTTTCCTGCCGAACGCGCAAACCCTAATCCAAACTGCGAGTCACGCCCATATTCCAGCACATGGGGACCGCGAATCCCTTCATAACTCATATAGTAATGGTCGCCTACATGCAAGACATCGGCGGAGCTAACATAGCGAAAATCGAAATACGGACTGATTGCTGTGCCTTCGCGTATATCCAGTGGACCGTATTCGCGCGAACCTTCAAAGAGTGGGTCTGTATCACACAACCGCAGCCCGGCAGCGCCTGTTAAACGACTGCCTTTGTAACAGCGCATGTGGCCTGGCGCGGAACCGGCAGCAACGAAAACATAAAGCATATCGCCTTCGACATAAACGCCGGGTGGCGCACCAACCAGACAATCATAGATTTCCCCACGAATGAACGGGTGCGGACCAATACGCTCAACAACACTACACGGGGCATAGCTGCTGGGCCATGTTCCGCCCGGAATGCGGATATTCGCTGGGTGGGACCAGTTCAAGCCATCCGGTGAAGTTCGCAGCATGGTCTGCGCGTGCCATTCATAAACCATATAGTATTCATCAGCAGCACGGAAGACACGCGGATACTGCTGTGAAGCTGCCACTGCCCCCTGATCCGTCACGCCCAGATGGTCGCGTTGATCTTCGCAGGGGCAGCTTGCGCAGGGCAGCAGACAAACGGGGATTGGCAGGGAAAATGTGCGTCCACCATCGGTGCTTTCCCACCGCGTGACACAGCCCGGAAAGGCGACCGGCGCGCCGCACTGGTCAATTACCCCGGCGGACTCGTAGCTGGCGTGCAGATAAGACCAGTACACCCCATCGCCAGAATAAATGGTATCGCTTTCGCCCACCGGCAGCCCGACATCTTGCAGATCAAGCGCCCATGCGGCACGCCCTTCCCAGAAATCCATGAGCGTTGGCTCGCCGTCCGGCTGAGCGCTGGCTAAACCGCCTGGCACGCCCGGCAGCAGCGCCAACAGAAACACAGCGGCAGCAAGCTGAACAGGCGCGACTCGCCGCATCCGTGGGGGCGCATATGAGCGCCTGCAGCACCACAGGCTGCGCAAACGTGGTAGAACTAATCCATTCATCTCAAGTTTTTTCGGCAGCATGGGTTAATGTTTGCGAATGTCGAAACAAACGTTATTATAGTCATATTCATGGCGTGTTTTTACCAGCAGCATCTGGCTTTTCAGCCGTAAACAGTGTTCTATGTTATAATCGCCACATGCACGATTCCAGAGAGCGTACTATACTGTAGTATAGGGACAGCGTTGTGCTGCGACGCTGTGCTTAACGCACGAACGTTTCATGTAGGGCATGCTATTTTATACCAGACAGCCAGATGGATCACGCATGGCAGAAATCAGTCTAAGAGATTACCTCGTAAAATTGAATACAATGCTGGAGCGTGATGCCTACGACGAAGCACTGCTCCACATAAGGCATATTCTTCAATATTTTCCGAAGAATGTCGCAGCGTACCGCTTGCTGGGACGCGCCCTGACCGCCAACCAGCGCCTCAACGAAGCCATTGAGGTCTATCGCCGCGTGTTGAGCGTCTTTCCTGATGATTATACCGCGCATTACGAACTTGGCGGAATTTACTACAAGACACAAAAAATCAACGAAGCGATCTGGCATTACGAGCGTGCTTTTGAGCGTGAACCCAACAACGAAGCGCTGATCCAAACCCTGCGCCGCCTGTATCTGGAACACCGCCAGGTGGAGCAGGCGAAGCTGCAATTGACGGCGGGCGCAGTAGCACGCCAGTACTCACGTAATGGGCTGTATTCGCAGGCAGTGGATGCCCTTAAGCAGGCGCTCGAACGCCACCCGGATCGGATTGACCTGCTGCTGCTGTTGGCAGAGGTACTCTGGGAGGGTAGTCGCCGCGTTGATGCAGCGGAGCTGGCGCTGGAAGTCCTGCGCAAACTGCCCGAAGCCCTCAGTGCAAACCGCATTCTGGCAGAATTGTGGCTGGGCGAGCAGCGTCCCTCCGACGCCCAGCGGTATCTGAGCCGCATCGAAGCTGTAGATCCGTATCTGGCATACCTGTTGGCACAGGGCAAAGCCGCGCCAAAAGATCAGTTCCGGCTGGAAGAACTGGATTACCAGCGCGCCGCGCAGCAGGCAGTCACACGCCAGAACCCGGATTGGCTCTCCGACATTGAGGGCGGTTCCGGGGTCACCGCAGGAAATGCCGACGAGTGGATGCTTACCCCTAGCCGTCCTGCAAACACTGACGAAGACCTTTTCGACTTTGATGCGGACGATTTTGACAGTGCACTGGAAACTGAACTTCCAGACGACTGGTTGAACAGCATTGACGAAATGCAGGAAGATGCTGCCGCAGGAACCAAATTGGTT
Organism: Anaerolineae bacterium; assembly: GCA_034435675.1. GTDB lineage: Bacteria > Chloroflexota > Anaerolineae > Aggregatilineales > Phototrophicaceae > DAOTWP01. The sequence continues at coordinate 2,089 of DAOTWP010000379.1, read as the reverse complement.
AACCGTGAGGTAGTGTTGGGTAAGTCAGCAGCACAGGGCGATTTTGGACTTGAGCCTACTGCCAAAACCGATGACGATCTGTTCGATCTGGATGCGCCGACAGAAGATTTTGCCCTCGATTGGCTGGACGACTCTCAGGAGATGGCGTCCACCAGCAGAACCGGGCTGACCGGCCTGTTTGATACAATCAGCACGCCAGAACCCCAAGCCACCGGCGGCACTGGCTTGACAGGGTTGTTCGAAACAAGCGGCGCGATGGAAGCGGGCAGTCCGGACGTTGATGAACTATCGTTGAAGGACGCAGTAGATGATGTTGATCCACTGGCATGGCTGCAAGGTACTGACATTGAGTTTAATAATGAGGAAACACCCCCGTCTACGCCGCCCGTGCCATCTGCGCCAGAGTCCGGCGTGCCGCGCGTGCTCGCCACCGATGAAGTGATTGTTGCCGAAGATGCAGGGGACCCGCTGGCATGGCTGCGCGATCACGATGTCGAAGTGCTAGACAACCAACCTGCACGCAGTGGCGCAATCTTTGATACTGGTGAAAATGTTACCTATGAGTCGCGCGCTGACACCGACCCGCTGGCATGGTTGCAGGACAGCGGCGTAGAGATTATGGGCGATGAGGATGATGCACTGACTTCCTCGAAAGGTCTGTTCGATACTACCGGATCGTTGGCGCTGCCCGAAGACGAGCCGGAGCTTGCCGACACAGATCCGCTGGCATGGCTGCGCGATCACGATGTTGAGCTTTCCGACGAGGACGCCGCAGACGCGCCCACGCCGGCAGTACCCCAACACGCAGACGCAGCAGCACCATCCGCACGCAGTACGCAGGACTGGATGACGGATGAAAGCCTGCTGGAAGAAATGTTGAATCTCGAAATGCTGGCGGAGCAGGGCGGCACGCCCGATACTGTGCCCACAGCAGGTGAACTTGAGCCGGGCACATCAAGCGCCGCAGACCAGAATGTAGATTGGCAGGACGCTATGCCGCACGAAACCCCTGATCCTATGTCGGACTGGTTCGATCCACAATCAGGAGACGATGCTTTTGATTGGCTGAATGCTGGTGACGACATCAGCGAACCCACCGAGGAGCCATCATTGGACTGGCTGCTCGACACAGGCGTAAGCAGCGCAGAAGCGGTGCAGGCAAGTGCGGCAGCAGCTGCGGCAACGGAAGAGCCTGAAACAGAAGATGAGGCGGCGCTGGACTGGATGCGCGATCTCGAAGGATATGGCAGCGCAGCAGCTACAGGCACAGAAACGACACCGCCCGATGAAAGCTGGCGGGCGGGTGATGAATTCGCGTTTGAGGATGATGGCGAGCTGCAAGCCGGCACGGCTGAGCCGACATTTGATTGGGCAAGTGATCTGGAACTGCCTGAGGTCGAACCCTCACCGATGAATGCTGTTGTGGCATCAAGCCTGTTCGAGGACATGGAAGAACAGGCAGAGCAGCCCGCTGCCGATGTCGCTGCCGCTGCCGCGCCGGAATGGGCAAGCGCCGTTAGCGCAAGTGTACCCCCAACAGCCGGGGATGTAGCTGGCTATGACTGGCTGGAACAGGTCGAAGATGAACGCGAAGCTGTGCTGCCAGCCAACATGCCTGACTGGTTGGCGGATGTCGGTCCGGCGCAGACACAGGCGGTCGCCGCACAGCCAGCCCCAGATGCTGAAGAACCTGTCGAAGACACAAGCATGTACGATGATGCAGTTATGCCCGGTGATTTGCCAGAACTTGCCGCAGAACAGGCTGAGTATGACTGGCTGAGTGGCTTCAACAGCGAAGAAGAAATTGACGAAACAGAGCCAATTTCCCAGATCGCTCCGGGCATGCAGCCCTCAACGTTAGAAATCGAAACCGAACTTGCGGGTGATGACTGGCTTGCCAGCTTTGGCGGCGTGGATGATGACGAAGAAGAAGCCGTCGAACCTGCTGCTGAACTTGCGGGTGATGACTGGCTTGCCAGCTTTGGTGGCGTGGACGATGACGAAGAAGAAGCCGCAGTCGAACCTGCTGCTGAACTTGCGGGTGATGACTGGCTTGCCAGCTTTGGCGGCGTGGATGATGACGAAGAAG
>DAOTWP010000378.1:0-51281 GCA_034435675.1 Anaerolineae bacterium | reverse complement strand
CGGCGGCAGTCGGCAGGGGGGCGGACCGGGGCGCTGCCACGTGAGAAGATTGGCACGCCGTGAAAGATAGCAGTATCATCACGGTTAAGGTGAGATATCGCAGCAGTCTATGGATATTTACGGCTCTGGAGACAAATAGCATGAGTCGTTTCATCATGCGGCATTTGCAAGTATGTCTGATTTTAGTCCTGTTGGCGTTCACTGCCAGCGCCTGCGGTGGAATCACCGATGAAAGCACGCAGCTTACCGCGCTGGCGGCAATCCCGACTCAGGCGGTGCTGCCTTCACTGACACCGAGCCACACCCCCACGATTACGCTGACGCCCACAGCCACGTTTACGCCGACAGCAACCGCGACGGCAACGCCGACGGCAACGCTGACGCCGAGCATTACCCCCAGCCCGACCAACACACCGCTGCCCACCGCGACGGTTACGCCGAGCATCACGCCCACGTTTACGCCCACTGCCACGCCCACCGTGACGGCAACGCCCACCGTGACCAGCACGCCGCCCACGCCGCAGATTAACGCCTTCACTGCCACGCCGGATCAGGGTATTGCCGGGTCACAGGTCACGCTGGCATGGGATACCTCGTCTGATCTGGTGCGCATTGAACAGCTTAACGCGCAGGGTATCGTGCAGCAGACGTTCGGCAACCTGCCGCCAGTCGGGCAGCAGGTGGTATCGCTGCCGTCCGGGCAGGGGCGCAGCATCGTGTACCGGCTGGTCGCCACGCGCGGCGGCGCAAACGCAGATCGTTCGCTGGCAGTACGGGTCAACTGTGCCTTCTCGTGGTTCTTCGGGGATCAGTTCCAGCCGAACATCTGCCCGTCCGGTCCGGGCGCAGCGGCATTCGGCAGCCAGCAGCGCTTTGAGCGCGGCATCATGGTCTATGTGACCGTGAACAATCTCAACCGTGTCTACATTCTGGTCGTCAGCAATCAGAGTTATGTCGCCTACCTGAACCAGTGGGACAACACCACGATTGTCCCCGGCAGCCCGCCCGCCGGTCTGCTCAACCCCGAAGGCGTGTTCAACTGGGCGTACAACAGCACGGGCGCGCCCGGTTTTGCCAGTTGGAACGCGGCGCTTGGCTGGGCAACACTGGCAAAATTCGACTCCGGGGCGATTAACGTGCAATATGAGGAAGGCTCAAGCGCGTTTTATATCCACGCGCCCACCAGCACCGACAGCATCGGCGCGGTCTACCGCATGTCTGGCGGGGACAGCGGGGTGTGGACGCAGATCCGCTGAGGCGGCAGGCAGGGCGCAGGGTCAGTCAATCGTGATGATGGGCACATCCTTCGCCTGCCGTGCTTTGTCCTGCGGCAGCCCGACCACCGGCGATTCCTCGCGGTGGGTCAGCGCCAGCGTGGTGAATGCCACCTGCCGTCCCAGCCGCCGTACATGCGTTGTCGCCAGGGTCAGCAGCAGCGCTTCGATCATCTGCCAGTCCTGCGCGCCTGTATACGGGCGCGCCAGAATTGCCTGTGCTTTGCTGCCCGGCGCGGGGATTTTGCCGGTGATGCGCCCGCGTGACCAGAAACCGAGCATCTCATGAACCTGCGCCTGCATGCGCTGCGGTAGTTGGCTCAGCCGGGCGCTCAGCGCGCCGTCCAGCGTGCGTTCACTCACCACCGTGATTTCCGCCCGACGGATGCCACCCCGCCCGCCTTCATCGCGCAGAGGTGTGGTCGTCACGTCGGACAGCGCCACACGCCCATCCCCCAGCGGGAAACACTTGAACGACTGCGCGCCTGCGTATTCCGGCGCGCCCCAGCCCTGACCACGCGGCATCGCCGTGCGCCAGATCAGCTTCAGCGTGCTGTCGCTGTAACCGTGCGTGGGCGCGGTGTACTGGTAACCACGTTCGTGACCTTCAAAGACGTATTCGATGACCAGTTGGCGCATAACGGGTTTTGCTCACTTGCTGATTGGGGGCTGACGATTGCCGGGTTGGATTGTACAGGATACGCGGGCGTGGTATGCCACGCCCATGTAACTGAACATTAGCGATCATTGTGCTAACGGCTGCTGCTGGCAACAGAGCGCGGGCGCAGGGCGTTGAAGAAACTCTTCATCAGGTCATAGACGCCCCTGCCGGTCTTCAGGCTGCCGTCGGCAATCTGCCACTTGTAGCCCATGCGCTCTGACTGGCTGACCAGACGGCGCTTTTCGTTGCGATAATGGTACATGATCTGTTCGAGCGATGTTTCGCCTTCCCACAGATCGGACTTATTGACCAGCACATAGAACGCGCGCAGATTCTTCGATGCGGTAGGTTCGTCCTCAATCATTTGCAGCGTGAAGTTCAGCGCGTCCTTTTGCAGATGCACGTCGCCATGATCCAGCACAAAGATGATGCCGCGCGGCTGCGCTTCGCGGAACAGTTCGATCCAGTCGGTTTCCCACATAGCATATTCGCCGCCCACATCGCGCACGGGTTTCAGCTTCATCGTGTTGCTGCCAATTTTAGCGGTGAAGTCTTCCACCGCATCACCGCCTGCCGCTGTTGGGTCGGGCTGGAACTCGTCAAGCAGTTCCATGTTGTTTTTCAGCCACTCAATCAACGTCGTCTTGCCGGTCTGCCGCGCCCCCAGCACAATAAAGGACAGTCCCGAAATGCGCACGAGGAAGAAGTCCTGCACACTGCTGATGCCGCTGCTGATGGCGCGCACCGTGCCGCCAATGGTTCCGAGTACGACTGTGACGAGTGTCTGAAAGAGATTGTCGCTCATAGCTGTTATTCCTGCTGTCCACCGCTGTCAGTATACCAGTGTTCATACCCCTGTATACGCAAAAGACTCCGGGGAGTTGTACCTGACGGAGCAGATACGAATGACCAGCATGAGGATAGCGCCGGGGTAAATCGCCTGATGGTTAGGGTACAGCCGGGGGCATCCCACCGGTAAACAGCGGCAGGAACCCCCGCATAAGGGTCGTCTAGATCCTAGATCAGCGCGGCGGTACCAAAAACCAGACCGGCGGCGGTCAGCATGCCAAAGACCAGATGCAGGCTAATCGTCAGCAGGTTGGCGCGCACCAGACGGCGCTCACTGTAATAGCGAAACAGAATTACCGTCGCGTAGACTGCCAGCGGCAGCGACAGCCACGCCAGCAGCACGCTCACCGGGAACCAGCCCAGCAGACTGCCCGCCAGCATCAGCACAAACGCGCCCGCCAGCAGCGCCAGATAGCCCCAGCGTGCTGCCTCTTTGCCCAGCACTGCCACCAGATGTATTTTGCCCGTAGCGATGTCCGCTGCCATATCGGGGAATTCGTTGATCCACAGAATCGCCGATGTCAGCAGCCCAATCGGCAGCCCGATCAGGAAATCTACCGGGGCAACCTGCCCGGTCATGGCGAAAACCGTCCCGGCAGTCATCAGCGGACCGAAGCACAAGCCCACCAGCAGTTCGCCCATACCCCGGCGTGCCACCAGCCGCAGCGGGGGCGCGGTGTAGAACAGCGCGGCGAACAGACCGATGACGCCGAAGATCAGGACTGCCGGACCGTGCACCGACAGCAATGCCAGACCAACCAGCGCAGCGACCAGACTCGCGCTGAGGGCAACGCCCAGCAGCCCACGCTCGCCAATGATGCGCAGCTCCAGCGAACGGCTGCCGCCGGTGAACGGCAGGAAATAGTCGTTGTTTGCCGCGTCCGTGCCGCTGCGCCAATCGAAGTAGTCGTTAAACGTGTTGGCGGAAACGTGCAGCGCAATGCCGCCGACCAGCGCCAGCAGGAACAAGCCCCACGGGAACGCCCCGGCAGTCCCCTGCGCCGCAACCCATGCCCCGCCGATCAGCACGGGCACAATCGTCGCGGTCAGGAACGGCGCGCGGGTGATGACCATCCACGAAAAGATGCGCGTCCAGGGGGAAATCGGCGGCATAACGCTGTCGGGATCAACGTCCGGCAGCGGGGCTGTCACGCCGCAGTAACCGATCTGCTTGCCATCCCGGAAGGTCGGGGTAATGCGAATGTCCGCTGCGAAGCGTGTGCCGTCCTTACGCACAAACACGGTGCGCCCGCTGTATTCGCCCTCTTTGACCGCCGTTTTCAGCCAGCGGGTAACATGCCCCAGCACCACCAGCCCCGGCGAAAACAGCGAGACGCGCTTTTTGCCGATAACTTCTTCTGCGGAATACCCAAAAATCTCGACGGCATTGTCGTTGTAGGTTTCGATGCGCCCCTCAAGGTCGCAGGTGACAACGCTCTTTTTGACTCGTTCAGCCACCATTGATGCTGCCATAGCCCCTTTCCTTTCTCACACATCCATCAGATGCAAACTGACGATAGTTTGCAACGTTCAGAACATACTAAACGATAAGGGTTAAAGGGGCATTAGAGACTGTCCGAAGATTCCGCCGCTGTTAGTTCATGCTGCCACTACATGCTGTCACTACACGCCGTCGCCATCCAGCCAGGTTGCCTGGTAGCCCGGTTTTTCCAGTTCCAGCGCGTCAACGGTCACATGCAGCGGATTGAACGTGTCAACCATCACGGCAAGTTCTTCGGTCTTCTCTTTGCCGATACTGCCTTCGGTTGCACCCGGCTGCGGACCGTGCGGCAGCCCATACGGGTGCAGCGTGATATCGTATTTTTCGATGCCCTTGCGCGACATGAAGTTGCCATCGCAGTAGTACAGCACTTCATCACTGTTGACGTTGCTGTGGTTATACGGCGCGGGAATGCCTTCGGGATGATAGTCAAACAGGCGCGGCACAAACGAGCAGACGACAAAATTCCAGCCCTGGAACGTCTGATGCACTGGCGGCGGTTGGTGAATGCGCCCGGTGATCGGTTCAAAGTCGCGCACGTTAAAAATCCAGGGATACAGGCAGCCATCCCAGCCGACAACATCCAGCGGGTGATGGTCGAGAATGTGCCGGGTGATCGTATCGCGCACCTTGACGCGCACTTCAAACTCGCCGCGTTCGGTGTGGGTTTCCAGCGTTTCGGGCACGCGAATATCGCGTTCGCAGTAGGGCGCGTGTTCCAGGAACTGCCCGAACTCGTTCAGATAACGCTTGGGTGGCTGAATCTGGGACGGGCACTCGATGACGAAGAAGCGTCCTTCCGGCGATCCGCCGTCCGCGCCGCTGGTATCAAGCTGCATCTGCCATGTGGTGCCAAATGGGATGACGATGTAATCGCCCGGTTCAAATACCAGTGTGCCGAACTGCGTGCGCAGCGTGCCGTGCCCCTCGTGGACGAACCAGACTTCGTATGCCTGGGCGTTGCGATAGAAGTAGTCCATGCTCTGCATAGGGCGGCTGACGCCCAGCGTGACATCCTTGTTGCCCAGCAGCACGCGCCGCGCGGCGACAGCATCACCGCCCGCCGGGACGCTGCCCGTAGTGAAGGCACGGTGGCGCAGCGCGCCAAACTCGGCATATTCCGGCACTGCGGGACCGAGCAGTTCAGCATGTTTGACACGCGGCGGCAGAAAGTGATGGTACAGAATCGACTGGATGCCGTGAAAGCCTTCCAGCCCCATGACTTCCTCACGGTACAGCCCGCCGTCGGGCTTGCGGAACTGGGTGTGACGTTTGTGCGGAATTTGCCCCATCCGGTGATAAAACGGCATCTGAAAATTCCTCCTGAAAGTTCATAATCGAACCGCAAAGGCGCAAAGTGCGCTAAGACTCGTGATTCAAAACAATGCGACGAATACCACTTTTCAGCACGACGACATTAAAGTTGATCAGCAGCCCCAGAGTTTTATGGGTAGCCTTCAGATATGAAATCACCTGCGCCTGATGAATAGGCAGAATGGACTCGACAGCCTTCAATTCCACGACAAGGCAATCGCCTACCAGAAAATCCAGAAAACTCTGACCACCAGGAATGCCTTTATAGTTGAGATTCACAGCAGACTGGCGCAGGTAAGAAATGCGCCTCAGTGCGAATTCCGCTGCCAGTGCCTCTTCGTATACCGCTTCCAGATACCCTGCTCCCAGCTCACGATGCACTTCAATGGCTGCGCCAATGACTTCATGCGCAATCTGTTCGACATGCGAACGTTGTTGGCTCATTACTCGACTTTGGACTCTTTCTTTACAATCTAAACTCTTTGTGTTCTTCGTGTCTTTGCGGTGAAATTTGTCCTCTGTGTCACTGTGGTTTGTGGTTGGGCGATTTGCGCTTTTGTGCCTCGCTTTTAACCAGGCTGCTCACCGACAGTGTTGCGCAGGACGCCAAGGCGTTCGATTTCCAGTTCGACCACGTCGCCCGGCTGCAAATAGGGACCCTGCCCGCGCGTGGTTTCCAGCAGGCAGCCCGTGCCCACTGTGCCGCTGCCGATGACATCGCCGGGGTAGAGCGTGACCCCTTCGGATGCCCGCGCGAGCATGTCGCCGAACGACCAGTGCAGGTCTTTCCAGTTGCCGCGTGAGGTCTCCACGCCGTTCACCCGCGCGATCATCGCCAGATCGTACACCCCCGGTCTGCCCGTGTGGCGGTCTGCCAGCGCATCAGGTGTAACGAGATACGGACCGCATGACGAGGCGAAATCCTTGCCCTTTGCCGGACCCAGCCCCACCGCCATTTCCTGCCGCTGCACATCACGTGCGGACCAGTCGTTGAAAATCATGTAGCCGGTGATGTATGTCTCTGCGTCTTCCGCTTTGATGTCGCGCCCCTCTTTGCCAATCACGCAGGCAACTTCCAGTTCGTAATCGAGCGCACTGCTCCTGCTGGGATAGGGGATCGTATCACCCGGACCGTAAACGCTGTTGGGATTGCTGAAGTAGAACACAGGAATCTCGTACCACTGTGGCGGCACTTCGCGCCCGCGATTCTCGTTGGCGGTTTTGACGTGCTGCTCGAAGGCGTAGAAGTCGCGCAGCGTTGCGGGACGGCGCAGCGGCGCGGTCAGGCGCACGGCAGGCAGCGGCAGCACGCGCCGGGGATGCCCGCGCAGCAGTGCTGGCTGCCCTGCCAGCACAGCCGCATGCAGCGCCCGAAGCTCTGCCAGCAGCGCAGCACTGCCGGGATGCTGGATGAGACTCAGCAGTGTGCCGGGTGTATCGTCGCCGTTCGCGCCGATTTCGACGATCTGATCGCCGATAACAAATCCCGCACGGGGAGCGGACTCCGGCGCAGAGACAGGGATAAAGTCAACCAGTTGCATGGATTTTCGCAGCCCCTATCGCTTGTCAGTGGTGATCAACTGTGTCAGGCGGCATCCTGATTACCCATGTTAGGGCGATGCAGACATCGCCCTTATGCCCTATGAGTCGTTGCCTGCCTGTTTAGCGGTACAGACCCGCTTATAGGTTGCCGCGCCGCGCCTGTTCCTGCTCCAACGCCTCGAACAGCGCCTTGAAGTTGCCCTTGCCAAACCCGCGCGAACCGTGCCGCTCGATCACCTCAATGAACGCGGTGGGGCGGTCTTGCAGCGGGCGGCTGAAGATTTGCAGCAAGTAGCCCTCGTCGTCGTAATCCACCAGAATGCCCAGTTCCTGAATGGCGTTGAGGTCTTCCTTGATGCCCACATCCTTGATGCGCTCCGGCAGGATGTCGTAATACGCCTCCGGCACGCGCAGGAATTCGATGCCGTTCGCCTTCAGCGTGCGCACCGTCTGGATAATATCGCCGGTCTGCATTGCGATATGCTGCACGCCGGGCGTCATGTAGTAGTCGAGATATTCCTCAATCTGGCTCTTTTTCTTGCCTTCCGCCGGTTCGTTGATCGGGAACTTCACGCGCCCGTTGCCATTCTCCATCACCTTGCTCATCAGCGCGCTGTACTCCGTGCTGATGTCCTTGTCGTCAAAGGACAAAAGCTGCCTGAAGCCCAGCACCTCGTGATAATAGTGCACCCACTGGTTCATCTTACCCAGTTCCACGTTGCCGACGACATGATCCACTGCCACCAGCCCGGCGCTGGCATGTGGCAGGTCGATCGGTTTATAGCCCGGCGCGAATGACCCGCTGTAATCGCTGCGATCCACAAACACATGCAGCGTTTCGCCATAAGTATAGATTGCCGATGTACGGTAGATGCCGAACTCATCCTTGTCTTCGCGCGGACTCCACGCCGGGCGCGCGCCGCGTTTGGTCGTCTCGCGGAAGGCAGACTCGACATCATCCACCCCCAGCGCCAGATGTTTCACGCCGTCACCGTGCAGCAGGTGGTGTGCTGCCATTTCACTGGTTGGGCGGTATGGCGCGGACAGCACAAAGCGAATCTTGCCGCTTTCCAGCACATAGCTGGCATAATCACGGTTGCCCGTCTCCAGCCCGCTGTAGGCAACCGGCTTGAAGCCGAACGCCTTCCACCACCAGTACATCGCCTGTTTGGCGTTGCCCACCCACCAGTGAATGTGGTCAAACGAATTGATCCTGAGAAAGTCGGCTTCTTCTGTCATCGGACGTTCTGCGGGATGTGTGGTCGTCATGCAGTGGACACTCCTTGAACTCGTAGCCCCTGAATTGTGTAGTTTATCTGAGGAAACGTGCAATCTTGTCGGCAGATTGAACAATACGCACCTATTGTAAACCAGAATGTCATTTCTGACAGCCTCGATTGGTCTGCCAGAATCTACCCTCCGCTGCCTGCACACAGCCCTTTCGGGCGCGCAGGGGCGACCCGGTAATAGGAAGCGGCGAACGCCCACTGTACCGGACACAGCGCTGCCCGGCAGCCCGCCGCTGCTGCTGCTGCATACCTCAGGGCAGGTCAACGATAAAGATCGCGTTTTCACCGTCCGGTACATAGAAACCACCCAGCACCAGATGCGCGCCATCTGCCGTAAACGCCAGTGTGCCCGGCAGCCCGGCAAACCCGGCTGCTTCCTGCTCATTCAGCAGCACCCGCGACCCTGCCGCCGCCGGCAGCGGTGCCAGATGCAGCACACCCTCACGGCGATCAATCCACGCGATCTGCTGTTCATCTGGCGACAGGGCGAAATTCAGCGCGCCGGGAACCACACGGATGTCCACACCCGTTTTGACATCCATAAAGTGCATCTGGGTGTCGAGGGCGTCGAAGTAGACCAGTGTGGTGCCATCGGCAGTGAAGGTCATGCTGCGGATATTCAGCCGCCCTTTGTCCTCCGCTTCTTCCTTCAGCCGTTGCACACTGCCATCCGCCAGCGTCCACAGATCGAGCGCGCCATTGGCGTTGGCGGCGGCAAACTGGGTCCCATCCGGCGACGTGGCAAACGCTGCGTAGAGCAGGCTGAAGCGCGCGAAGGTATCTTCGTTGATTTCCTGAAACTGTGCATAGGTTTCAATTCGGGGACCGTAAAGTCGCACGATGTGCCCGGTGTCAATTTCGACCAGCGCAAACTGGGTAACACTGCCGATGAGCTGTGCCAGCACAAACATGCCATCCGGCAGATAGCGCACCCGCCCGCCGCCCGGCACAAACGTCACCAGCGTGCGCACCAGGCGCATACTCGACACGTCCCACAGATTGAGTTCGCCGTTCTGGTGGAAGGTCACCAACTGCGCGCCATCCGGCGAAAATGCCGCGCTGACAGCATGGTCGTTCGCACCTGCCAGCGCGCCTAACTCCTCCCCGGTCTGCACATCAAACAGGCGCAGCGGCAGCAGTTCAGGTACAAAATAGCTGCCATTGAGCAGCATATTCTCATACGTGGCCAGCGTGCGTCCATCCGGCGACAGGGCGAACTCATAGCCGATGCTGTTCAGCGGAATCACCCGCACTGTAAAGCCGCTGTCCTGTGCCTGTGCCACAGCCCCCAGCGGCACCGCCAGCACCAGCAGTACCAGCAGCAGTATACATCCGCGAAGCTGTCGTTTGTGCATCGTGCAATCCTTTCGTGGTCCATGAGCGCTGCATCCATTGTAAGCCTGTCTGTGAATCCTGTACGACTTTTTTACAGGGGAGCGCTTGCGCATGGATGGGGATTGCACCGTATACTGTGCGTTATGCGCATTTAGTAGGCTACGAATAGCGACGCAAGCAAGGGGAAGCAGCAATGCCAGATGTGAACGGTATTATGAACAGTGTCAGTACCATTACGATTATCGCGGTGGGTGGGGGCATTCTCATCACGGTGATCGTGCTCTTTTTTGTCTTCCGCGTCATGCGCGGGGTTTCGGGTATGAACCAGAAAACGGCGCAGCTGCTGACCACTGGCACGCCTGCCCAGGCGAAGGTGCTCGCGCTGAACAGCTCCGGCATGATGGTCAACTACAATCCCGTCGTGGACATCATGCTGGAAGTCCACCCGCGGGAAATCGCACCCTACCAGACCCAGGTACGCACGATGATTCCGTCAATCAAACTGGCGCAGGTGCAGCCGGGCATGACGGTGGAAGTGCGCTATAATCCGAACAATCCGGCAGAGGTCGCGGTCGCGCTGCGCTAGGCAGCACGGCACGGCAGGTTCATTCGAGAAGGTGCATGTTCCATTTCAGCATTCGCCGCTGCACTGCACAGCGCAGATATTTACGACCGCTGGCGGGGCTGCTGCTGGCGCTGACACTCATGGGGACGGCTGCCCTGCCGTCCTCCAGCGTGCGCCTGCATGCGGCGTTCGCCCCGGTGGATGTGACCGATTACCCTACCGTTGCCGCGCTGCATGCCAGCGTCATCCCCCCGCGTGACCGGGTGGATCTGGCGCGGCGCTTTCGTGGGGTAGGCGACATCCCGCCGCCCCCTGCCGCTGCGTCTGTGCCCCGGCTGGGCGTTGTGCGCCTGTTCTGGGCGACGAATGCCTCTGCCAACCGCCAGTTTCAGGTCAGCGCCGAATTACTGGGCATCAGCGAGCACGCGCTGGTCTGGGTGGAACAGGGCAGCCGAATTGAAGCGGGCAGCCCGCAGCGCCTCGCGGAGCACTTCGACACCTACATTTACGACGCCGTGCGCGAACTGTGGGGCAGCGAGGCAACGCCGGGCATTGATGGCGAACCGCGTGTGGTGATTCTGTTCGCGCACAACCTGGGCAGCGGCACTGCCGGGTACTTTGCCAGCGAACACACCTACCCCGCCGAAGTTGTGCCCAACAGCAACGAAGCGGAGATGTTCTTCATCAACCTTGATGTGGTCGGCACGGCGCTGGATGACCTGTACATTGAGAGCATCCTCGCCCACGAATTCCAGCATATGATCCGCGCCAATGTGGACGGCAACGAAGATACCTGGATGGATGAAGGTTTCTCGACCTTCACGGCGCTGGCGCTGGGCTATCCCGGCAGTGACAGCTTCGCGTGGGAATATCTCGCCTATCCCGGTGACCAGCTCAACGCCTGGACTGAAAATGGCGCGCGCGGGGCAGATTATGGCGCGGCGCTGCTGCTGCTGACCTACTTCTACGAGCGTTACGGACTGCATGGGGTGCAGCTGCTCAGCGCAGACCCGGCGAACGGGCTGGCGGCGCTGGACAATACGCTGGCAGCGCTGGGCGAACCGGACGCGAACACGTTTTTTGCTGACTGGACGCTGGCAAATGCGCTGATGGATCCACGCCTTGCTGACGGGCGTTACGGCTATACGCTGCTGAGCAGCAGCACGGGCGCGCTGCCCTATCCGCTGCCGCTGCCTTATGCCGGAATGCTGCAACCCCTCAACCAGTACGCGGCGGCGTACTATCACCTGCTGCCACCCATGAACACCACTGCGCTGGACATTCAACTCAGCGTGCCGCAAACGGTCGCGCTGCTGCCGGTGGAGGCTGCCAGCGGGCGGCAGATGTGGTACAGCAACCGCGGCGACCAGAGCGACACCACCCTGACGCGCGCCTTTGACCTGCGCGGCGTCAGCGCGGCAACACTGGAATACAGCGTATGGCATCATCTCGAACAGTGGTGGGATTACGGCTATGTGCTGGTCAGCACGGACGACGGCGCGACCTGGACGGCGCTGGAAAGCGCCCACACCACCCGCGACAACCCGCACGGCACTGCCTATGGACCCGGTTACACCGGCGAATCGGGCGGCTGGCAGCGCGAATCGGTGTCTCTGGATGCCTATGCCGGGCAGGAAATTCTGCTGCGCTTTGAGGTTATCACCGACGACGCTATCAACCAGCCGGGCATGGCGGTAGATGCTGTCGCGATCCCCGAACTCGGTTACAGCAGCGATTTTGAGCAGGGCGCAGATGGCTGGACAGCGGCGGGCTGGATTCTGACAGACAATGTGCTGCCGCAGTTGGTATGGGTACAGGCGGTGCAGCGCACACCCGGCGGCGTGGAGCTTACGCGCTGGCTGGCGCACGGCGACGCCGTCTGGACGCTGGACCTGCTGCCCGGCAGCAGCGAAGTGCTGCTCATACTCGCACCGTTCGCCCCGGTGACAATGGTACCCGCGCCGCTGAACCTGAGTGTCATCCCGCGCTGAATGGGGGCAGATGGCAACTGTAACGAAAAATGTGACTAAAGTACCGTTGAGATAGAATAAACGCTATTGACATTAATTGTCTGAATTTTATATACTGTTGATAGTGGTGAGGTATTCACAAATACTTCCGCAAAATCTACGTACCATCCACAAAACAATCTCCTCATTTGTGGCTTGCAGCGTCCGCCGGAGTGGTGACCGGGGGACGTTGCGTTTTTTCTGGCAGCAACCTTTGCGTAAATTCAATCTTATCGCAACATTTATCAAATATTATACCTTGTCCCCTATGGGCATGTTATAATGAATTTGTACCCACAAAACAATCTCCTCATTTGTGGCTTGCAGCGCCTATCGGAGTGGTGACCGAATGGCGTTGCCTTTTTTATTGGGCAAGCAGCAGCCAGATGGCATTGCCCGGCAGATACCTTGCACATCAACCCAGTCAACCAGGACGACTTGCAGTCGTTGCGCAAAACAACCTGCATCAGCCCAGCAGACGTCGCGTGACCGACGCTTTTTCGCGTCCTTTTTCTGCCAGTTGGTGCGCTTCCATCTGGTGCGCGTCGCTGGTGTTGTTGTACATCGCCGTAATCACCTGCGTGGTCAACGGGCGTTCACGCTTCCGGTCATCATTTTTGTTCAACAGCCGAATCAGTGGTTTGTAGTCGGTGTAGACGATACAGTTTGCCGCTTCGGGCACTGCCTCCAGCGCTTTTTCGACTGCCAGCAGCGCCGCCTCTTTCGGTCCGCTGCCGCTGCTGCCACCGCTGAGCGTGTGGTAGCCGGGCATAATTACCGCGCCATAGCCGATTACGCCATCTTTGTAAGAGCCGTCAATCCAGATACGAAAATCACCGGGCGGGCGGTTGGGGCTGCGCAAGACATTGTTCACGAGGTTGTCCTTCAGGAGCTAAGCGACCTGTTGGAACTCGATTAGACCCCCGAAATGTTAACCGCAGATTGTGTGCAGGCTAAATCCCGCGAAAAAGTTGTTTACATACGACGGGCGCGGCGGAGGCAGCAGCGCCGCAATCCGGCACGCCGCCCCCGCTTATTTTACAGCGCGGATGTTACTCGTAGCGCAGGACGTTCAGCGGCTTTTCTGCTGACGTACCCCACGCCGTGACCAGGGTCGCGCCCAGCGTGATGCCCACCGCCAGCACCAGCATCAGGGCGATCAGTTCATAGGGCACGGGCAGTGTCACGATTCCCTGGGTTAAGGCGGGCACTGCCAACAGAATCAGTACGGTGGGCAGCAGGCTGATAATGCCACCGACCGCGCCAACAATGCCATTCTCCAGCAGCAATTGCCCCAGCACCTGCCGCCGGCTGACCCCCAACGCCTTCATCGTGGCAATCTGCCGCCGCCGTTCCAGAGTTGCCAGCGAAACCGTGGTGGCAATCAGCGTTGTCGCGGCGAACAGCGCCAGCCCTGCCACCAGCAGCGGCAGCGCGGCGAGCTGGTTCATCAGGCGGCTGATAATCGAGTCGAACACGCTGACATCAAACACGAAAGTGCCCGGCAGCACTGCCAGCGCGGACATTGCGGCATTGACCCGCTCTGGCTCGACATCGGCAATCACAAAATCAAACGGCACGGCTGTGTTCTGCGGCATCATCTCGCGCGGGATATGCACGGCGCTATCGCCCAGGCTGAAGGGAATCAAGCCCTGTGCTGCGTCCGGCGCGACGATGCCGACAACGGTAAAGTTCACATTCCGCCCGCGCACATCGTAGGTCAGCATTGATCCCAGCCCGACGCCATTTGCTTCCAGTTCGGGAATATAGGGGATGACGATATGCGCCTGTCCCGCATCTTCCGGTCCCAGGAACCGCCCGGCATGCAGGGCAGCACGGGTCGGGCTGCCGTAGACGGTTGTGCCAACCACCAGTTCAAGCTGCGCGAAGCGGAAGCCTGCCTGTGGATCTTCGTCCATATCAAACCAGCGCCAGTAATTGCGGTTGCCGTCCACCGCTTCCAGATCCCACCCGGCAGGGAACCGTACATCGCGGAAGCCGTTTACCCCTTCGGTGCTGCTCAAAATCTGATGCACGGCAGGCTGCGCGAACGCCAGCGGCATAACGATCACATTGCCGCCAATCGGACCACTGATGCTGACATACAGCAGCGTGTTGATGCTGCGCGCCAGAATCAGCGTGCCGCTGAGCGCCGACATGCCGATAATCAGCGCCAGCAGGCTGAAGGCAGTGCGCGTGCGGTGCGTGGTCAGCCCACGCATGGCGATGCGCATATTCGCGCTGCGGAAAGCGGGCAGCCGCCCCAGCACCCAGACGAACAGCCACATCAGCGCTACGATGATGAACAGCAGCACGAATGTGGTGAACGTGCTGACAATGCCCAGCGTCAGCGGCGCGGGGATGTCCGTAGGGATGCGCTGGGTGCCGATAATCAGATCCACCAGCAGCCCAAAACCGACCACCAACAGCAGGAAGTTGAGCAGCGAGGGCAAACAGCCTGCCCGCGCCATCGGGATGCTGCCCTGGCGCAGCACATACACCGGGCGCACCTGCCCCGCCAGCAGAATCGGCAGGAAGCTGAAGAACAGGGTCATAATCACGCCCAGCGTCACGCCCATCACTGCCGGGTCGAGATAGACGCGCCAGGGCAGCGGCACGGCAAACGCCTGCTGCCCTAAATCGCGGGCGATCAGGCTAAGGATGTTGCCGACGACGATGCCCAGCAGACTGCCGATCAAGCCGAGCATCAACGCCTGTGCCAGGAACACCAGTGCGATACTCCTGCCCTGCAAGCCGAGCGTCTTGAGGACGGCGATTTCGTCGCTGCGGCGATTGACCGTGACCAGCATCGTGTTGATAATGCCCACCCCGCCGATGACCAGCCCAACCAGACTGAGCACCAGCACAAAGCGCCCAATCGTATCGGCAATCACAGTGTTGGTTTCCAGCACGCGCTCGGCGCGGGTGGTGTCCCAGCGATCGTTGTAGCGGTAGGGGTCGGGCCATTCGCTGCGCACCAGGCGCTCGGCATCACGCTGCGTCATGTCCGCCGGAATGCGCAGATAGGCGGAAGTGGCCACGTCGGGTGGCAGCCCAAAGTCGCCCTGTTCGGCACGATCCAGATAGACAAAACTGAACAGCAGCGCGTTAAAACTCGCCCCGCCACTCAGCGAGCTTTCGGCATAATCCGGCACGATGCCCACGACGGTATACAGCATCTCTGCCCCGCCAATGCGCACCTGGTCGCCCACCTGCGCGCCGGATTGATCCGCCAGCCGCCGCCCGATGATTGTCTGACGCGGTCCGGTGAACAACTCGTGTAGTTCCACCCCGGCGGGATCTTCCGCGCGGATGATGTCGTAGAACGGGTATACCTGCGGATCAATGAACACGGCGGTGGCAATGACTGGCGCGCCCGCCAATCCATCCGGGTGAATCACCGCGACCTGCATCAGCTCGTTGTTGAGCTTGTAGGTGACTGCGACGCCGTTCTGCGCCGCCCATTGATTAACTGCTGCCACCGTGTCGGCGGTGAAAGCGACATTATCCTGTGTGCTGCCAAACACACTCAGATCGCCGCCGCCGGGGTCATCCACGCGGACATCCGCCCGCAGGAATGCCTGCGCGTTACTGGTCAGCGCGTCGGTCAGCATTAATCCCAGTGTGCGCAGGGCGACCACAGTAGCGACCCCGGCGGCAACGCAAAACAGCGCGAACAGGGTGCGCTGGCGGTCACGCAGCATACTGCGTAGGGCATAGCCAAAGGCAAAACGGAGTTGAGCGGGCATGAGTATCTCCTGCTGGTGCAGCGTTGAGTTGATTGTACTCCAGGGTGACGGCATCAGGAATGCAGCGCGGCGCAGACCGGATGTTATCCTCCACTACGCGGCTTGTGCGCGTCAGGTTGCGTAACGCAGCAGCAAGCAGTGTCCGGCGCTATGCATCGCCTTCAAACGCCGCCAGCAGCGGGCGTCCGTCCAGGTTGTCCGGCAGCGGCAGCCCCAGTGCCCACAGAATCGTCGGCGCGGTGTCCAGCACCGAAACCGGCAGAGCAAAACGATCCAGCGACGACCCCGCCAGCACGCCCGGTCCGGCGATAATCCAGGGAACGGTCATTGTTTCGGGCACTTCGACCCCGTGATTATCACCAATGCCGCCGTGATCGCTGGTGAAGATGACCAGCGTGCTGTCAGCAATACCCAGTGCATCCAGCGCTTCCAGCAGGCGTCCCAACTGTCTGTCGGTGTTAGCCAGTTCGCTGATATACGTCTCACTCATCCAGCCGCGCGCATGCCCGAAATAATCCGGGTTGGGCAGATGCACAAACAGCACCTGATCGCCTGCTTCCAGGCGTTCGATTGCCGCATCCACCACGCTGCGATCCCCTTCGCGCGCGAAGGTGTAGGTGATCGCGTCTGACTGGACGAAGTGGCAGAACTTCTCTTTGCCCGCGCTGATGCTGGTGGCATAGCCCGCTTCTGCGGCAAGCAGCAGGAATGTGGGCGACTCAATCGGCGGGCAGCCGGGGTTGGTGGCGTTCCAGTCCACCCCGTGCGCTGCGGGGCTGAGTCCGGTGAGCATTGAGGCGTGGGCGGGCAGGGTGCCGGGCGGGCTGATCGTCTGCGCGGTCCAGGCGGCAGCGCCGCGTTCCGCCAGCGTCAGCAGGTTGGGCATTTCGGCAATGAACACGGCATCCGGGCGCAAGCCATCAGCGGAGATCAGCAGCACATGGGTGATGCCCGCAGGCGGCGGCGGAAGGTCGGACTGTGCCTGCGTGCGGACAAACGAGAATATGAGCAGATTCAACAGCGCCAGCCCACAGACGGCTGCCAGCACCTGCCAACCCGAATGTTTGTCTGTCGAGGTCATCTCGCAGCCTTCCCATACATACAGACTTGATCAGCCAGCAGGACCAGATGAAAGGAGCAATACGCAGACGCGGCTGCGGCAGGCAGCACACGGGTGAACACCGCCAGCCACAGCAAATTCACGAACACGAGCCGTCGGACGCGCATAAGACAGGATTCCTCGCGCTGATTGGACTGGCAGACCTGCTGCGAACGTCACAAGCCCGCCTATTCAGGGCTTAGCAGACGCGCGCAGAGAGGCAGCAGTTATTATAGCCATTCAATGTCGGCGCACCATATCCCTCTTGCGTGTTTGTGCAACCTATAACAACGCCAGCGTTAGGATTTGTGTGTAAATACAGATAACGCGCGCTTGTCGTGCTATCATATGCTATGTTGCACGTTAACATCTGCTCACAGGTTGGCAGATGTCACATTCAGGTACAGCTATGCGCACCCTCGCACGAAAACGACGCTTACTGCTATGGCTTGTTTTTTGTCTCTCTATTTTCCCCGCGATAGTTCCGGCGCAGGCACAGGTCGAAGCGCTGGTCACCCTGACGGTGCAGGACGCCGGTTATGACCGCGCGTTCCGCCCCGAACACTGGATGCCCGTGCGCGTGCGCCTGCGCAACAACGGCGACGCCCTCAGCGGGCTGCTGACCGTCCGCCCGGATACGTCCGGCGGCGCGGTGGCGAACAGCTACAGCACGCCGGTGACGCTGCCCAACGGGGCGGATCAGAATGTGTTCCTCTATGTCGTGCCGCGGGTGTTCAGCCAGCAGCTGCGCGTCGAACTGCTGGACAGCGCCAATAACGTGATTGCCTTCCAGCAGATTGCCGTGCGCCCTCTGCCGGACGAAGACCACCTTTACGTGGTCATCACTGGCGGCATTGGCGCTTCGGTGGACCTGACGCGCGTCAGCAGCGGCGGGCGCACGGCGAACCAGGCAAACTGGGATATTGCCGACATCCCCACCTACGCCAGCGCGCTGGACGCCCTTGATGTGCTGTTCTTTAACGATGTGGACACCAACCCGCTCAGCGGCGCACAGCGCAGCGCCCTGCTGGACTGGGTGCTGGCGGGCGGGCATATGCTCGTCATGGGCGGGGGTGAACCGGGTGCGCTGGATACCGCTGCCGGGCTAAGCGATCTGCTGCCCTTTACGCCGCAGGGCAGCCGCACCCTGCCCAACCTCACGCCGCTTGCCGCGTGGGCGGGCTACCCGCAGGACACGCTGACCGGGCAGATTGTCGTCGCTACCGGCACCGCCCACCCCGACGCTGAAATTCTCGCCGCGCTGAACGACGGCACGCCGCTGCTGCTGCGCCGCCGCATTGGCGCGGGCACGGTGGACTACCTTGCCGTCAACCCGACGACTGCCGCCCTGCGCGACTGGGGCAGACTTGATGCCGTCTGGTCGCTGCTGTTCACCAGCGTTGACCCGCGCCCCGCGTGGAGCGGCGGACTGCTGCCCTGGCGGCTGACCGATGCCGCCGCTGCCAGCGAGATTTTGCCCGGTGCCAGCGCATTGCCCGATGTGCTGGCGCTGTGCGGCTTCCTCAGCCTGTATATTGCGCTGGTGGGACCCGTTAACTATATCCTGCTGGCGCGTATCAACCGCCGGGAATGGGCATGGTTCACTATTCCGCTGCTGATTGTGTTGTTCAGCCTGCTGTCGTGGGTGGTCGGTTTTAACCTGCGCGGCAATGAAGCGACCATCAGCCGCCTGACCGTTGTGCAGTCATGGGCGGGGCAGGAACACGCCCGCGCGGAACAGTTGATTGGCATGCTCTCGCCGCGCCGCAGCAGTTATACGCTGACGATGACTGATGCCAGCACCCCGCTGCTGCGCCCGATTATCGGCTCACCGCTGGATGCCCCGCTGACGACATCAGCCCGTGTGCAGGCGGATATCGTGCAGACAGACCGTTTTCTGGCGGAGGATTTTTCGGTAGACGCCAGCATTATCGCCAGCTTCAATGCCAGCGCGACAATCCAGCGCCCGCCCGTCAGCGGACAGGTCAGCATTTTTTACGACAGCGGCGGCGCGCCACAGATGCGCGGCTCGGTGCGCAATGACGGGACAGAGGCGCTGCTGGAGCCGGTCATTCTGGCGCGCGGCACGGTGATTCGCCTGCCGGAAACCCTGCCGCCGGGCGGGCTGCAAACCTTCGAGGTGGCGCTGAACAGCAGCGAACACCCCGCCCCCAGCGCCCTCGAACGCCCAACGCAGGCAGGCACGACCAGCCCGCAGCAGTTCTTCAGGGCATCCGGCGCAGTGGTCTTTAACGCCCAGGACGCCACGATCCGGGATATTCTGGGCGAAACCAACTATGCGCTCAGCTTTGAGGGCAGCCGCCTGTTCGAGGGCGAAACGCCGCAGGAGCAGGATTACCGCCGCCGCCGTCTGTTTTTGTCCAGCTTCATCGGCGATAACTATCTCTCCAGCGGGCGCGGCAGCGGGGTTTATCTCGTCGCGTGGCTGCGGACATCGCCGCTGGAACTGACGCTGGAAGGCGCAAGCTGGCAGAGCAGCGATCTGACGCTGTATATTGTGGAACTGGAAACCAACCTGACCCTGCCCGACGCCCCGGTGACAATTACGCCGGACCAGTTCACCTGGGTCGCGGAAGAACGCAGCGGCACAGTCGTCAGCGCCAGCCCGTTCGATGTGCGCCTGTTTCAGGACGACTCGGTAACTTTCCGCTTGACGCCGTTGAACGGCTATGTGCTGGCTGAAGTCAGCGAACTGGTGATCAACGTGCAGCAGGGGCAGGGCGCGCGGGCATCGGTGCGGCTGGAAGTGTGGGACTGGGTCACGCAGCAGTGGGTTGAGCAGCGCGTGATCGGCAGCAGCCACAGCATCCCCAATCCCGGCGGGTTAATCGGTCCGCGCAATGCCGTGCGCATCCGGTTGGCACAGGAAGTTGTCGGCGGCATTCTGGAAATCACCCGGCTTGATATTGCGCAGCGCGGGACATTCTAGCCCGCTGTAACGGTGGATACACGCTATAATCAAAATATATGGCGTGATTGACCTGTGCTCTGTACCTGAACAAAGGGGTTAACGCCCTTGTGCGCGAACCGAATTGCGTAAGTCCTGAGTATCGTTATCTGGGAGAATTTTTATCCGATGGACTACATCATCAAAACCGAGGGTCTGGTCAAACGCTACGGCAAATTCACAGCAGTGGATGGTGTGTCGCTGCAAGTGCCCGCCGGGGCGATTTACGGCTTTGTGGGACCTAACGGCGCAGGCAAAACAACCACCATGCGTATGCTCACCACGCTGACACGCCCCACAGCAGGCGAGGCATGGGTGGGCGGGCATTCGATTCTGGACGATCGCCGCGCCGTGCGCCGCGCTATCGGCTACATGCCTGACGAATTTGGCGTGTACGATGATCTGCGTGTGTGGGAATACCTCGATTTCTTCGCCGCCTGTTATGACATTCCCGAAAAGGAACGCAAGCGCCTGATTGACGACCTGCTGGAACTGGTCGAACTGAATCACCGCCGCGATGACATGGTGGACAAGCTGAGCCGGGGTATGAAGCAGCGCCTGTCACTGGCACGCACGCTGGCGCACGACCCCGCCGTGCTGATTCTGGACGAACCCGCCTCCGGGCTGGACCCCCGCGCCCGTGTGGAAATCCGCGAGCTGCTGGTGGAACTGAGCAAGATGGGCAAAACAATCTTTTTCTCGACGCACATTCTTGCCGACGTGCAGGAAATTTGCAGCCATATCGGCATCATCGAAGCAGGCAAGATTATCGCGCAGGGCAGTATGGAAGAGATGCGCGCGCAGCTTCAGCCGCACCGCGAAATCATCGTGCAGGTGCGCGACCCCGGCACGGCAGAACAGGTCAGGAGCCTCGTGGCTGAACTGCCGAAGGTCGTCGCGGTGGAATTTCTCGAACCGAAAGCCGGGCGCAGTCGTGTACGCATTGACTTCACCGGGGACGATGACGGCGTTGCCGACATCAATCAGCGTTTGTCCGCAGCGGGCATCGCCGTGCTGGGTTTCAGCGAAGAAACCAAAGACCTCGAAGCGATGTTCATGCGCGTCACGAAAGGCATTGTCACCTGACAGGGCAGGCGCGGGCGACTGTCGACGGCAGTGCGTCCGGCGCAGCAGGCGGTTTCCCCCAGTTCCTGTTGGTTGTCCGTCCTGTGCGGGCAATTACCCCGTTTATTGGGGGTTGCTGCACAGGACAGGTTCACGGCATGGTTGATATTAAACGCAGCGGTGTGCAGGCGGGTTTTCCTGACACCTGCGCAGGATGTAGTGATCATCAGTGAACTGCTGAGGAGGTTGACAATGGGACAGGTGGATTACGAATTCTGGGAATATGTGGATCGCCTTGTGCGCGGCAGTAAGATCATTATTGACCGCGAACGCGGTGCAGAATCAACACGGCGTCCGGGAGCATTTTACCCGGTGGATTACGGTTATCTGGCGGGTACGCTGACCAGCGATGGCGCGGGCGTGGATGTGTGGGTGGGCAGTGATGACAGCACGCGGATTACCGGCGTGATTTGTACCGTTGATCTGGTTAAAAAAGATACCGAACTCAAAATTTTGCTGGGCTGCACCGATGCCGAAATGCGCGCGGTGGTGGGCTTTATCAACGAGCCTACCCTCGGTGTGCTGCTGGTGCAGCGGCAGGAAGTGCCGGTTGTGCTGATGTAGCCCACAGCATACTTCCGGGTAAGTATGGGGTTCTGTGGTTCAAACATTTAATCAGGAATCGTTTCTTGTAGTAGGGTTGAGGCATATCTCAACCCTACTAATACAGCGACAAGATGAGCATGCTGGCTGAACAAGGCGATTAATCCCCTTGTCCGGGTTTACGGATAGATACTAATGGATGAACCAAAATAACAGCGAATAACTCCACCCCTCAATCCCCTCCCCATCGCAATGGCTGAGGGGAAGCTGAGCGTTAGCGAAGCAGGGGAGGGTTAAAATCATTAGCGCTCAAATTGGTTTATCCATAAGTACAACCACAGAAATCTCGCGGGATTATTTTCCGTAGGGGCGGGTCTGAGACCTGCCCCTACATCCGACATTTTCAATTTGGTTGTACTTAGATGTGGGTAATGCATAGCCCGTAGGCGTGGGGAGTATGTTACACAGCATGCCCCCCTTGTCCGGCAGGCAAATCTGTCTTGTGGCTGGGTCGTGTTGGTTGTTGGCACGTCACCCACCTGTTGATGAATGATAGGATACTGCTTAATGGCTGCTACAGACGAGCCGGTACGCCGGTTGATGTCAATCGAAGAACCGCTGTCGCCGCTGGAACTCCAGATGGAACGCGCCGCGCGCATTTTCCGCTGGGGCGCCTATGCCAAAGCCGCCATCGCCGCGCTGGGCATGCTGTTGGGCGGGCTGGCAGCACTGCGTGTGGTACCTGGCTTGTTCGATTCACTTAAGCGCTTGCTGCTGTTCAACTACGGCGGCAGCAGCGATACCGCGCTCTCGATTGTAATTCTGGTGTCCCTGCTCAATGTCAGCTTCCTGCTGGTGGTCATGGTTGGCGCGCGCGCGCGTGAATTCTGGACGCTGGCGCTGGCGCTGCTGCTGGTGGCTGCCAATGCAGCACTGCTGCTGCTGCTGGGCTATACGCCCGCGCTCGTGACGATTGGCTTTGTAGTCTGGGGCAGTACGGTGGTCGTGCGCAATATCAGCGCCTTCCGGCTGAACCCGGTCATGCTTAAAGAGGTGCGCGGCAGAATGCGCGGCATGCGCGCCTTCGTCGTCATCACGATCTATCTGGGGTTGATGAGCGGCTTCACAGCGCTGATGTATCTGGTCTATACCCCGTTGAATCGCGTCAGTGGGTCTTCGGCAACGGGTGAACTGGGGCGTGTGCTGTTTGGGGGCGTCGTCGGCATTGAACTGCTGCTGATTATCTTCATTGCCCCGGCGTTCACAGCGGGCGCAATCACCGGGGAGCGCGAACGCAAGACTTACGACTTGTTGCAAACCACGCTGCTGCCCGGTCCATCGTTTGTCATCGGTAAGCTGGAAAGCGCCCTCAGTTATATTTTCCTGCTGCTGCTGGCGGCAGTACCGCTGCAAAGCATCGCCTTCCTGTTCGGCGGGGTCAGCGAAACCGAGCTGGTGCTGGCGTTCGTGATTCTGGCAGTGACAGCGATAACGCTGGGCACGGTGGGGTTGTATTTTTCCGCTTCCACCGAACGCACGCTGGCTGCCAGTGTGCGTGCTTACACAGTTGCGCTGGTCGTGACGTTTGGCGCGCCGGTGGTGCTGGGCATCATCCTCAATGTGCTGCGCAGTGTCCTCTATGGCGGCAGCACTGCGCTGACCAATTCTCCGGTTGTCGAAACGCTGCTGCGTTATGCCGAACACCTGCTGATCAGCATCAACCCGGTGTCTACCGCGCTGGTCACGCAGAGTAACCTGATTAACCGCCAGGAAATCGGCTTCTGGTCAGAAACCCTGGCAAGCGATGGCAGCTTTATCCCGATGGTCTCGCCCTGGATTCTGTTCACGATTATCTACCTGATCGCCGCGGCAGTGCTGATCGTGCTCAGTGTACGCCGCATGCGCCAGGTTGAAGTCTAACGTTCACCTTCAGGCAGCAGCCTTTTCCAGGTTCATGCTGACGCCATAGCACAGCACCCCCGATTTGCGTTATAGTCGGGCGCTGTGTGCTTCTCAATCTCAAGGACTTTTTGTTAATGACGGCTCTCAAACGATTCTTCTTCCTGCCGCTGCTGGTCGTGCTGCCCCTCCTGCTTGCTGCCTGCGGCGGCGGCGGACCCAGCGATGTAACGTCGCAGGATGGCAACATTACGCTTACTGCCCCGCAGGGCTGGGCGACGCAAACACATTTCTTCGGCATCACCCTGACCAATAACAGCGCCGCATTCAACGCCAATGAAGCCGCTGCACTGCCGGACAACGCCGCACTGGTCACAGTCAGCAGCGCGCCCTATGACGGCGCCAATGATCCGCTGACGGCGCTCAATATGCAGGGCTTTGACCTGACCAGCGTACAGGTCGTGCTGCTGGGCGATAACCGCGCGGCACGCTTTGACCGCAGCGGCGAAACCGACAACATGACTGCCGCTGTGCAGCTTCCGAACGGTAGGGTGTATATCGTGACGGCAGTGGCGCGTGCCGGGCAGTTGGCGCAGTTCAACGAACAGCTAACCGCACTGATGACCTCCCTGCGTACCCCCGCGCCTGCGTCATGATGGCGGGAACCTCCACGCAGCAGGCAGCGTCTAATCACAAAACACAGATGCCGGGCAAGCAAGGCTGGCAGCGGCGCAAATGTGCATATCGTATAACAATACTGAGACCTGTGCCGTGAAACCGGGTATACTGGGCATGTGGATCGTTGGCATATCACCGTCGCCTGAACGCGATCCACCAAAAATCTATCCGCAATCCTGATGTGCTATCATTTTTGAATCAGGGGATTAATCCCCTGGTCCGAGTTAACAGATCGACCTAAACCCTGTTGGTCACGACGCTTTCAAAGGCAAATGTTGCATGGCATTACAAGCCGCACAACCTGACTCGCAAGCCGCTCAGCAAGCCGCGCCGCTGCTGGCGCTGGATGGCGCGTTACGCCAGTGGGAACGCCGCTGGCGGTTGGCGCAAACGCTGCGCTGGCTGCCCCGTGCGCTGCTGGGCGTGCTGCTGGTGGGCGTGGGCATCGCCCTGATCTCACGTCTGCGCGTGTGGTTGGACAACCCGCAAACACTGGCGCTGACCGGCGGCGGCTTGGCAGCGGCGGCGCTGGTCACGCTGGCGTTGATCTGGCTGCGGCGGCGCGCCCCGCTGGTGGCGGCACAGCAGTTTGACGCGCTGTTCGGCTTACAGGAACGTTTGTCCACCGCGCTGGAACTGCTGGAAGGGCGTATTCACACCAGCGCGGAACTGGCAGATTACCAGCTTGAAGACACGGTGCGGCATGTGCGCGAAGCAGACGCCGCCCATGCGATTCCGCTGCGCCTTGAACTGCGTGTCCTGGTGGCGCTGGTGCTGCTGGCGCTGGTTTTTGCCGCGCTGCTGCTCTTTGTGCCCCCGCAGGCAGCGCTGAGCAGCAGCGGCGAGAATCTGGCAGCACCGGCAATTGACAATGCTGCCGATCAGGTCACAGAGATTACACAGGACATTGCCGCCAGCCCCAACCTTGATGACGAGAGTCGCAATCCGGTGATTGAGGATTTGCAGACCACCACCGAACGCCTGCGCGATGAAGACATTTCGCAGGAAGAAGCACTTGCTACGCTGAACAACGCGCAGGAAACACTGCAAGCAGAGGCAGATGCGCTGAACGAGCAGGTCGAGCAGCAGGAACGCGCACTGGACGAGGCGAACGCCGCGCTGAGTGCCGCCGCCGCGCAGCAGACCCCGCCGGAGCAGGAAGACCCTGCCGCCGCCGCTGAGGGTGAGGCTTCTGCCGAAAGCACCCCACCGGCAGACTCTGCCGGTGCGCCGGAAACGCAGGAAGGCAGCACAGGCGACAGCAGCGGCGATCAGCCCGGCAGTGAACAGAGCAGCGCAGAGCAGGCTGCCGACACCTTGCGGGACACCGCCGAAACGCTGCCGGAAATGACGCAGGAAGAAATGGACGCGCTGGCGGATTCGCTGGATGCAGCAGCGGACGCGCTGGAAGCAACCAACCCTGAAGCGGCTGAGGATCTGCGCGAAACCGCCGACGCCCTGCGCGAAGGCGATGTCAGCGCGGCGCAGGAAGGCATGCGCGCGGCAGCCGACAGCATCGAACAGCAGGGCGGCGAAATGCGCCAGCAGTCCGAAGCGGCTGACGAACTCTCCAACGCGGCAGCGGAAATTGGGGAAGCAGCCGGCGATGTTGCCCGCAGCACATCCCCTGAAGCGGCGGCGCAGCAGCAGCAGGGGGACTCCGGGCAGCCGTCCGGGGGGCAGCCCCAGCAGGGGGGACAACCGTCTGACAATCCCGGTCAGCAGGGCGGGCAGCCGTCCGATAGTCCCGGTTCGCCAGGGCAGCCCGGTCAGCCTGGCAGTGGTGAAGGCGTCGAATCGCTTGATCAGGGCAGCGGCGGCGAAAGCGGGCGCGATTCAGGCGCGGCGCAGAGTGGCGCCGGGGATGAGGCAGGCAGCAACAGCGGTGATACCAGCGGCGGCGCGCAGGCGGGCGAGGCGGACACCAACAACAATCCCGATGGCGCAGGCACGGGCGATTATGAGCCGATCTATGCGCCAGAGCGTCTCGGTCCTGGCGAGTCGAGCGCAGACATTGAACTGCAAACCGACGACAGCAACCAGCCGGTGCAGGAAGGTGAATTCAGCGACAATCCTTCCGGCAGTGCCAGCCGCCCCTATGATGAAGTCTACAGCGATTACAGCGACGATGTAGACCGCGCGCTGGAAAGTGATTACATCCCGCCGGGCATGCGCGGGGTTGTACAGGATTACTTTACCGGGCTGGAACCGGAGTAACCGCACAAGCAAACTGTCACCTGAAAACGACGCGGGGCATAACGGCTGGTTTACTGGTTGTGGTGCCCCGTTTTGTCCGTACTGTCCAGCCAGCGCACAAGCAGGAAACCGACATGGCTATGCGCCTGAAAATTGCTCCAGGGGATGTGCGCGACCCGCGCAGCCCGCGCCAAATCGCCGCGTGGGAGGGCTAGCCGCGCTGCCCCAGCATGTGAGCACCCGGCAAATCCGCCCAATGCTGCAACCTAACAGGCTAAATTGGTTACATTGTAGTGTATATTAGGGCGAGTTCATCAAGAGCAAGGAATAAATTTCTATGGCGGTAGCAGACATCAATATTGAACAATTCAGCCAGCTTGCCCGCGCCATCGAGGCGGAAGTCGGGCGTGTGATCGTCGGGCAGCGCGCGGTGATCCGCGATGTGCTGATCTGCATTCTGGCGGGGCGGCATGCGCTGCTGGAAGGCGTGCCGGGGCTGGGCAAGACGCAGCTCATCAAAACGCTGGCGGATTCGCTGAACCTCAGGTTCTCGCGCATTCAGTTCACCCCGGATCTGATGCCCTCGGACATTGTGGGCACGGACATCCTCGAAGAAACGGAAGAAGGCAGGCGCGCCTTCCGCTTTCAGCCCGGTCCGGTCTTCGCCAACCTGCTGCTGGCAGACGAAATCAACCGCGCCACGCCCAAGACACAATCCGCGCTGCTGGAAGCGATGCAGGAGAAGACCGTCACCGTCAGCGGGCGGCGCTACGACCTGACGCCACCGTTCTTTGTGCTGGCGACGCAGAATCCGCTGGAAATGGAAGGTACATATCCCCTGCCGGAAGCGCAGCTAGACCGCTTTATGTTCAAGATCAACGTTGGCTATCCCTCTAAAGACGATCTGATCGCCATTCTGGAACGTACCACCGGCGTTGACGTGCCTGCTGCGGGGCAGGTTGCCGATGGCGTGCAGGTCATGGAAATGGGACGGTTGGCGCTGAACACGCCGGTTGCCACACATGTCAACAACTATGTTGCCCGGTTGATCGTCGCCACGCACCCGGATAGCGAAACTGCGCCGGATATGGTGCGCAAGTTCGTGCGCTATGGTGCCAGCCCGCGCGGCGCGCAGGGGTTGATTATCGGCGCGAAAGTGAACGCACTGCTGGAAGGGCGCTATAACGTGTCCTTTGAGGATATTGCCGCCGTCGCCAAATCGGCGCTGCGTCACCGCCTGCTGCTCAACTTCGAGGGGCTGGCAGAAGGCATCAGCACGGATGAGGTGATTGACGACCTGCTGCAAACCGTGCGGCGCGGCGAGTAGCCGGCGGCGCTGTAATCTCTGTGCAATTCCCGCCGCTGATACTGAAGGCAGGTGTTTACAGACTTTGTGGAGGTTTTGATGCTTAAGCGTGGAATTGTTTGTATGTTCTTGTTCGCGCTGCTGGCAGCGGGCGGTTTTACCGCTGCGCAGGATTTGCCCGACCCCGTTGATGTCACCGTCAGCGCGAGCGACGGACTGGAACTGGCAGCCAAATTTTACCCCACCACTGCCGTGAACGCGCCCGCCGTCCTGCTGCTGCATATGCTTGGCAGCAGTCGTGTGGCATGGCTGCCGCTGATTGTGCCGCTGCGTGAGGCGGGGTATGCCGTCCTTGCTGTCGATATGCGCGGGCACGGGCAGACCGGCGGCACGCAGGACTGGGTGCTGGCGGAAGCGGATGTACAGGTCTGGCTGGACTGGCTGAAAGCACAGGAGGGCATCAACCCCGATGCGCTGGCGATTGTCGGTGCGAGCATCGGCAGCAATCTGGCGCTGATCGGCTGTGCCAATGATCCTACCTGCGTGACAGCGATCGCGCTGTCGCCTGGGCTGGATTATCGCGGGGTGATGCCCGAAGCAGCGGTGGTCAGCGGGCTGGCAGATCGTTCTGCACTGCTGGTTGCCTCACATGATGACCTCGAGAGTTCCGATGCAGTCAAACAGATGGCAATGAACGCCACCGACGGCGAAATCGGACTGCGGCTGTACCCCGGTTTTGCGCACGGCACCGAACTGCTGCTCGGTAACACTACTGACAGTGTGCTGGCACTGGTAATCGGCTGGCTGGACGAGCATCTGCCCGTCAGCACGTAATACCCAGCATTAACCCACAGGGGCAGGGTCTGGCAGCGCCCGCCCTGTCCCTGTTTTGCTCCCCGCCCGGCTGCCTGCGTCACTATTCCCAACCCTCGTCCACTCCCCTATAATGAGGCGCTGCTTGCTGCTGATAGACGGAGTGAATGAATGCTGGCAACAGAAGAAACACAGCCCAGATCACCCCTGCTTGATCCCCATACCGATGAACCCGGTGTTGGCGCGCCCGGCTGCCTGGTGCTGGCGCTGGTCGGGGTGATTGTGCTTGCTTTTGCGACGATTATCGTAGTGTTGTCTGCGACTGCGGGCTGGACACAGGGCGCGCAGATGGCGCAAGTGAATGCTACTGCTGAGATGTCTGGCTTGATCCTGGAACAGTGCGAAGGCATCCCCGCGGAACTGGCGGCGGGCAATGATGTCTGGCTGCGTGCGCGGCTGGACTGGCTGGCGACGTTGACGCCCGCGCCGGACTGCCTTGTACAGTACGCCCCCAGCGCTACCGCGTTCTTCAACGCACGCCAGGCGACAGCGACACCCACCCCCAGCCCTGAGCCAACCAGCGCCACACCGGAAGCAACGGCGGACACCAACGCGGTCGATGCAGGCGCAACACCGGGTCCGGGCGGCAGCTATGACCTCAATGCGCTGCTGGCAGAGGCACAGCAGCACGTCGCAGTGGGTGACTGGGAAGCGGCGATTGAGACGCTTGACCTGATTATCGCTATTGATCCCTCGTTTGAGACGGCGACTGTCAACAGCCTGATATCGCAGGCGCTCAACAGCTACGCAACCTTCCTGTACAATGCCGGGCGTCCTGCCGAGGCGATTGTCATCACCGACCGCGCCGAGCAGTACGGACCGCTGGCGGAGGGGCTGTCTTATGAACGTTATGCTGCCGAACTGTATCTGAATGCCACCCGCGCCATTGGCATCAGCTTTGACGAATCAATCCGGCTGCTGCGCATTGTTTATGACCTCGGACCGGGGCGCTACTACGATGAAGTCAACCGGCTGCTCTATGAACAGTATCTTGCCTATGGCGATGCGCTGGTGGCACAGGGCAACCCCTGCTTTGCAGTGGTGCAGTACGGCAACGCACTGAACTACCTGAACACGCCGGAAGCGGTTTCGCGCCGGGACAACGCGCAAGTGACCTGCAACACCACGCCACCCACGCAGGACCCCAGCCTGATCCCAACCAGTGTGGCAACACCTGATCCCAGCGGCGGAGTCGCGCCGATTGGCGAACGTCCATAATCCGTGACACGTTTTATTAAACGGATACAAAAAAGACTGCTCTCTGTGGGCAGTCTTTTGCTTAATGCCGGTTGCTGCCAGCAGCGATCAGCCGCGTTTGCTGAACACTTCCTCAAGCTGGGCAAAGAGCGTTTGCTGGCGTTCCAGCGGGATACGCTGCTGCTGGGCGTTTTCGCGGTAGAGCAGAATCGCCTTCTGGGTTGAATCCAGCACAACCTGACAGTTCTCACACGTCAACAGATGTTCGCGGGCAGCGCTGCTCAGGGCTTCAGGCAGGCTGCTATCCAGATAATCCGATAAATAGCGTACCAGTTCTTCACACGTCATCAGGTCTGTTCTCCTGTCTATCAGGGCGGTGGCAGGCTGTGATCCATGCGCTACCGCCGCTGGATGCGTTCGTCAAAGTAACTGGCGAGTTTTTCGCGCAGTGCCAGCCGTGCACGGTGCAGGCGCACCTTAACGGCGGCTTCGCTGATGCCCAGAATATCCGCTGTCGCCTGCGTCGAAAGCTCCTCAACATCGCGGAGCGTGAACACTGCCCGCAGCAGGGGCGACAGGCTGGCGATCGCCGCGTCCATTACCTGCTGTGCCTCGCGGCTGCTGAGCATCGTGTCGGGTACATCATTCCAGTTGACCAGACAGGCGGGCATCATTTCGGCGTCGTCAAAAGCATCCAGGTCAACCTGCGGCTTAGCGCGCCGCGTGCGCATCAGGGCGTCGTTGTATGCCACGCGGTAGAGCCATGTGCCGATGCTGGCGCGCCCTTCAAAACGGTCAATATGCTCAATCAACTTGAGAAAGGCATTTTGCACCACACCATCCGCCTGCTGTTCATCGTGCAGCAAACTGACGGCAAGCCGGTAGAGCTTGTCCGAATACTGCTCAAAAACTGCCGCCAGTGCATGGGGGTCGCGCGCCTTCAGCGCTGTCAGGATCGATTGCTCGCTGTCCACTCCTGCATCCTCTCCGACGAGTGCTGCCCTGTCCATTAGATGATTTTACTCCAATAACGTTACGTTGCTTCTCTGCCACTGCCGTGCCGCCGGAACCAGTGGTGCTGTGCGCATCGAGTCGTTATCATTCAACCTGTTTGCTGATCTGCCGCATGCAGGGGGAGAGTCACCAAGCCTATGCCCTTCACACCGCTTAAGAATCCTGATGTGACCGTTGCGCTGGCGGACGATGCGCCCTATTCGGCGCAGCGCATTGCTGAGGCGCTGCTGATCTGCCGTTATGCGCGCCTGCTGTGGGATGAGGAACAGCGCCATCTGGCAGTGGATTTTCCGGGCAGAAGCGCCCGCTACCTGCTGACGCTCGAGCCAGCGCAGTTCATCATTCAGGCATATCGTATCATTGACGCGCAAGCCGCCCCGCTGCCGCGCGAAACCTTCGAGGCGGTGCTGCTGGGCGTGCAGTGGGCGGTGCTGACCATCCGCCCGGTGGATTGCGATGAAGCGGTGGCGCAGTACAACCGGGCGGCAGTGGCGCTGAATATCACCGTGCCGGCATCAGAAGGGCTGACGCTGTTTGCCTGCTGCGGCGAAGGATAAGCCAGCATTCGGCAGGATGTCATGTTCCTGTAATCTGCCTGTGTTTCACTGCGGATACATTGTCCATGCAGTTGAGGTGCAGCTCATGCTGACAGGAACCCTCAGCAGTATTTGTTACAAACCTTTGCCGACCCCGCGCGGCAGCAGCCAGTTCGTGCGGGCGATTGTTTCCCGCGCTGTGCTGGTCGCTGGCTACGGAATCGCCGGGGATCGTAAGGGCGGGCACCCCACACGGCAGGTGAATATCATGAGCACCAGCGCACTTGAGGGACTGCGCCACGCAGGCTACAATGTGACTCCCGGCGCGCTGGGTGAACAGCTTGTTGTCACCCTGCCGGACATCGAAACGCTGCCCCCAGGCACACGCCTGCACATTGGCGCGACTGCCGTATTGGAAATCACGCAGCAGCGTGATGGCTGCCCCCGGCTGGAACAGATGCAGGCAGGCTCACAGTGTCCTGGCGGAACACAGCAGACCAGCGCGGGCAAACTGGGCGTGCTGGCGCGGGTGCTGGCAGGCGGCGAGATTCAGCTCGGTGATCCGGTGTGGGTCGGGAATCTGCACGGGGTACAGCAGAAGGAAAATGCTGATGTCGGAGTACGTCACCTTTGAAATCATGCCCGGTGATGCAGCGGGCAGTCTTGAAATCCGCACTAACCAGACGCTGACACCGGGGGATGATGAAGTCTATCCCAGTCCGGCAGCGGGCAGCGAAGGCTCACCAATTGCGCAGATGCTGTTTGACGGCATTGACGGGCTGCTGGCGCTGACAATCAGCGGCGGTTCACTGCTGATTCGCCACGATCCCGAAATCCCCTGGGAGGAAATCGCCGACGAAGTGCGCGACGCCGTGCGCGATTTTTTCCTGTAGACCGCCGCTGTGTCATGCCCGCCGACTTTGAAACCCGCATCGCAGCCCTGATTGCCGACCTCACCGCAGCGCCTGTGCCGCCGGATGCCTTCAACCCCTACAGTGCCGCCGCCGCTGGCGATACCGCGCGCAACAACGCCACCCGCCGCGAAAATCTGCGCCTGTACCTGCTGGAAATGGCGCATCGCTTTGCTGCTGGCGCGCCGCGTGTGCTGCTGCTGGCAGAAGCGCCGGGGTATCGGGGCTGCCGCCTGACCGGCGTGCCCGTGACCAGCCGCCTGCTGCTGGTGGGCATTCCCGAACTGGGGTTGTTTGGCGCGGCGCAGGGCTACCAGCAGACCGACGATGCCGGGTTTGAGGATGTGCGCGGCGAACAAACCGCGACGATTCTGTGGGGCACGCTGGCAGGGTTGGGCGTTGCGCCGCTGATCTGGAACACCTACCCATTTCACCCCCACAAACCGGGCGAACCGCGCAGCAACCGCGCCCCGCGCAGCAGCGAGATCGCGCAGGGCATGGACTTTGCCCGGCTGCTGCTGGCACTGTACGAGCCTGCACAGATCATTGCGGTAGGCAATACTGCCGCGCACGCGCTGGCAGCGCTGCAACTGCCGCATGACAAGGTGCGCCACCCGGCACAGGGTGGCAAACGCGATTTCGTGACTGGCTTAGGACGGCTGCTGGGGTGAAGCTGCCTGTACTGAGTCAAGCAGGGTGCGATAAACCGCGAAGGTCTGTTCAAGGATCAGGTCGAGGGCGAATTCCTGCTCGGCAAGCTGCCGCCCACGCGCGCCCATCTGCTGCCGTTTTGCCGGGTCGGTCAACAGCGTGTGCAGGGCGCTGACCAGCGCGGCAGTATCCCCCGGTGGAACGAGCAGCCCGTTTGCGCCATGCTGCACCACCTCGCGGCATCCTGGGATGTCAGTTGTCACCAGCGCGCGCCCGCACGCTGCCGCCTCAATCAGCACTTTGGGCACGCCTTCGCCATACTGCGAGGGCAGGCAGACGATGTTCGCCTGCGCATACACGGCAGGCATATCGTCGCGCTTGCCCCACCACTCGATGACGCCCTCGCGCTGCCATGCCTCAAGCTGTTCCGGCACCACGGCATAGGGATTGCTCGGTTCGGGGTAGCCGACAATCACACAGCGCAGGGGAACACCTGCCGCATGCAGTTGGCGCGCCGCGTCTACCAGCGCAGGCAGTCCTTTCTGGCGCAGCAGCCGCCCGGCAAACAGCACCACCGGCGTCCCCTGGGGTTCGGGCTGGGGGGTGAACTGCTGAACATCCACACCGCTGCCACGCACCAGCACGGTTTTTTCTGCCGGAATCAGACGGTTGGCAATAAATACCTGCCGGTCATCGGGGTTTTGCAGAATCAGCCGCGCGTTAGGATGTGCCAGCGCCAGCCGGTACGCCGGTTTTGCCAGCATGCGGATTAGCGCCGCCTTGCGCCCCGGATCAATGAACACATAGCCCAGCCCGGTGAGCATGTGGACGACGGCGGGCACCCGCGCCAGGCGTGCCATCAGCCCGCCATAGATCACCGGCTTGATGGTCACATGATGCACGAGGTCCGGTTGCAGCGTGGTATACAGGTGGTACAACGTCCGCAGTACGCGCAGTTCCGCCAGCGGGTTCGTGCCATGCTGTGCCAACGGCAGCGGGTGAAACGGCAGCCCTGCCGCCTGAATCCGCCGCACGTTCTCCGTGTCCGCATCTGAGGTAGCAACATGCACCTCGTAACCAGCAGCACGCGCCGCCAGCGCCAGCGGCAGCCGGTGCGACACAAAAAAACGCGGGATATTGACCACGTAGAGCAGTTTCGTCATGAGAGCATTCGCTTTCGGGATACAGCCAAATGCCAGCCGCCCTGTTGACTGGCTGGCATTGATCGCGGCTGACATTGATCGCGCTGCCAATACCCTACAGCATGCTCAGCGGGCGCTTTTTATCTGCCTGCCCTTTTTGCAGGACGATATACACATGCGCGTCGCTCTCGCCGTTGAGGATGATGCTCCACTGGTTGTTGAGCAGTTCGGCAAGCTGCTGTTCCGCGCTGTCCATCTCTTTGCGGTCATTCAGGTTAAAGCGCACAATTTTGACTTCCAATGCCATTGCCAGAATCGCTCCTTCCGAACAAACAAAATGCAGTCTGACTATCTTACCTTAGCGTACAAAACACCTGACGTCATGCTTTTACACCACCAGTTGCAGCCTGCCTTACTGGCACATCCGACAAGAAGTTGTTGCGGAGGACGGTCTCGGACCCTCCCCTACGCGGAAACGACTCCAATTTACCGAATGTACCACTTACTGCACCAGCAGGGACTGCGCCACTGCCAGCAGCGCACTTTCATATGGTGCAAAATCCTGTTCAGAGCTGGTCGTGTCCAGCAGGGTCACCGTCGCCAGGTCGCCGTTCAGCATGCGCACCTGGGCGGAATAGGCAGTGCTGCTTTTGATGATCGCTACTGTGCCGCCCACACCAGTGGAAAACAGAATTTCCGCGTCAGCAATGGCGAACGACTCCGGGCTGAGGTAATCCTCCAGCGTAGTGTTGACCAGCGCGCCGGGCGACACAACAAACTGCATCCGGATGCTGCTCTGCTGCGTGTTTTGCAGATAGCTGGCAGCCACCGCCTGCCAGCCCACCGGCACCAGCAGGCTGACACTGCCGCCTGCGCCGTTGAGCGTGACCGGGTCGCCGCTGGTGTCTGCTGGAATGCCGCTGACACCGCCCGGTGGGGTGCTGGTCGGCGCGGATGTGGGCGTGCTGTCACCCCCGCACGCCGCCAGCAGGATGACTGCGCCGGTCAGCAGCAGGGCGATGAGCCGGGAACGGTTACGATTCGTGCGCATAGGGTGATCCCTTTGTGTGCATAACGTGCTGATGAATACACAAGCCTTTTGGGCAAGCTGTTTACAGTGTGCCTTAGTGCCGCAGGCGCTCATAGACTGCCAGCGTCGCGTCTGCCATGCTTTCGGCGGTGAAGTGTGCGTGCAGCCGTGTTTCGCCCGCTGCGCCCATTGCCGCCCGCTGCGCCGGGTCTGCCAGCAGCGCCCGCTGCGCGTCCGCCAGTGCGTCGGCATCCTGCACCGGGAACAGCCGCCCGGTTTCGCCAGGGATGACGATTTCAGGCATCGCGCCCGCATCACTGGCGATCACCGGCACACCCTGCGCCATCGCTTCCAGCATGACCAGCCCGAAGCCTTCGCTGAGACTGGTGACGAGCAGCAGATCGAACCCCGCCATCAACTGCGCTGCATCGCTCCGCCAGCCGACCAGATGCGCGCGCCCTGCCAGCCCCAGCGTTTGCACCGCTGCCTCAAGCGTCTCGCGCAGCGGTCCATCGCCGATGATGACCAGATGCGCCTGCGGGAACTCGTCTTTGACCTGCGCCAGCGCTTGCAGCGCCGTGTCAATGCCCTTGACCGGAATCAGGCGGCAGACCATGCCGGCAATCACGGCGTCCTGCGGCAGCCCCGCTGCTTCTACCAGGACCGTTCGCGCTGCTGCCCGGTCATAACGCTGGGGGTTTTCCAGCCCATAATGCACCGTGAACGTGCGTGCCGGGGGCGCATTTTCGACCTCAATGCTGAACTGGCGGATATACTCCGAGATCGCAATCCCGCCGCTGCTTAAGCGCCACAATGCCGCATTGAGCAGTTGCAGCGCCCGTTTGCGGCGGCGCACATCCGCGTTGTGGCGGCTGCTGATGACCGTGCGCACGCCTGCCAACCGCGCTGCGGGAATGCCAAACAGGTCGCCATGCTGCAAGTGTGTATGCACGATGTCGGGCTTGAAAGCGCGCATCTGCCGCCACAGGCGCGGGTACACGCTGATGTCCGCATGGCTGCGAATCACGATGCGGCTGACCGGAATGCCGCGTGCGTCCGCCAGCGCCGCGAAATCGTCCATCGGCTTGTCCGGCTGCACCAGCAGCAAAAAGCGCGCATCCAGCCCGCGTGCCCGCTGCTGACTCAGCAGCATCAGCAGGTGGCGTTCCGCCCCGGCAATATTGTTGATCTTGAGGACATGCAGCACTTTCATTGCCGCGCCTGCTCTCTGAACCACGCGGCGGTTTGCGCTAAACCGTCTGCCAGGCTGATCTGCGGTGTATAGCCAAGCAGCGTTTTCAGCCGTGTAATATCCGCGCCGGAATGGCGAATATCCCCCGCGCGCCCCGGGGCGAACTGCGGCGCAAGCTGCGTGCCCAGCAGTTCGTTAAGCAGATCTACCAGTTCCAGCAGCGTAATGCGTGTGCCCGCCGCCAGGTTAATCACCTGCCCGGCAACCCCCGGTGCGCGCGCCGCCAGCAGGTTGCCCTCCACAATATTTTCGACATAGATAAAATCGCGTGTTTGCAGCCCATCACCGTAGATGACCGGCGGAAGCCCCGCCAGCATGCGCCGGATGAACACAGGAATCACGGCGGCATACTGCGACTCCGGGTCCTGCCGGGGTCCGAACACATTAAAATAGCGCAGGCAAACCGTTTCCAGCCCATAGGTCGCTGTAAAGGCGCGGCAGTAGAATTCGCCTGCCAGCTTCGCTGCACCATAGGGTGAAATCGGCTGCGGCGCAAAATCCTCGCGCTGGTCTGCCGCGCCGGTATCGCCGTAGACCGCCGACGATGCCGCATAGACCACGCGCCGCACGCCCGCCGCACGCGCCGCCAGCAGCACATTCAGCGTGCCGGTCACGGCGTTCTCGTGCGTCACCAGCGGCGTCTCCACGCTGACCTGCACGGACGGCAGCGCCGCCTGGTGGAAGATGACCACAGCCCCCGCGCAGACTTCACACAGTTGGGGCAGGTTGTTGACGCTCATTTCGTAGAATTCGCAGCGGGGGTTGGGCAGCAGATGCGCGATGTTGGCGCGTTTGCCGCTGGACAGGTTATCGACAAGGCGCACACGCTGCCCCTCACGCAGCAGCCGTTCGGCAATATGCGAGCCGATGAAGCCCGCCCCCCCGGTGACGACATACAAATCGGACATCAGTCACTACGCTTCAGCAGCGCCAGCATTCTGCCGGACGAATCGACGGTGATCCCCACAGCTTCCCAGCGCATCTCTGCCAGCAGGTTAATCGCCGCCAGCAGATTCTGGTAGCCGGGATTGCCGGAGTCGTTGATCAGCATAATGTATTTGGGCAGGGGGTTGGCGAAAAATTCCGGCTTGCGCAGCACCCGCGACGCCACAATCGGCTTTTTGGGGTCAATGCCGCTTTCGCCGCGCTTGGGCTTGTCGTCCCATGCGTCGCCTGATTCGCCCGATTCGTTAAAGTCGTAATCGCTCATTCGCTCTTGCCCAGTTGATAACGTTTGCGAATCCACATCATCAGCAGAAACAGCCCGCCCAGCAGCGCAAAATGCGCCCCGCCAACCAGCAGCGCAGCCAGTGGCGGCAGCGTGCTGACCAGCAGCCCGACCAGCCCAAAGTAGGCACACGCACTGTACAGCACCAGCAAGGTCTGGCGCTGGCTCAAACCGAGGCTCATCAGGCGGTGCGAGGTGTGATCCTTGCCCGCTTCGCCCGGCGAACGCCCTTCGCGGAGGCGCGTAAAGACCACCAGCGTAATATCAAACAGCGGCAGCGCCAGCACCAGCAGCGGAATCATCCAGGTGACGCCCAGCGGCTGCGTGCCAAATTCCAGTTTGATGCCCAGCACCGCCAGCACAAAGCCCAGCACCAGCGCACCCATATCGCCCATAAACGTGCTGGAGGGATTGAAGTTGTAGACCAGAAAGCCCACCGCGCTGCCCGCCAGCGCTGCCGCCAGCCCGCTGACCAGCGTCAGACCTTCGCCCAGCGCAATCAGCAAAAAGCTGCCCGCCGCAATTGCCGACAGCCCGGCAGATAGCCCGTCCATGTTATCCAGAAAGTTAATCGCGTTGATGATTGTCAGCACCCACAGCAGCGTGAGGGGAAAATCCAGCAGCGGAACGGAGAACAACTTGATCTGGATTCCGGCGGCAACCAGCACCAGCGCCGCAATGCT
This sequence comes from Anaerolineae bacterium, assembly GCA_034435675.1. Classification (GTDB taxonomy): domain Bacteria; phylum Chloroflexota; class Anaerolineae; order Aggregatilineales; family Phototrophicaceae; genus DAOTWP01. The sequence goes on along the minus strand of DAOTWP010000378.1, from coordinate 12,862 downwards.
CATTGCCAGCAGGCGAATGCGAATGCCGAGGTTGTAGCGGTCATCCAGCAGCCCCACCAGCGCCAGAAACGCCGCGCCGGACAGCACCGCGCCAAATTCGACCAGATGCTGCGGCGGGCTGAACAGCAGCAGCGCCAGCGCGAACGCCACATAAATCGCCAGACCGCCCATCAGGGGCTTATTGTCTTTATGGATTTTGCGCTGGTTGGGTTTGTCCACCACGCCCAGGTGCATGGCTATCTGGCGCGAAAGCGGGGTTAAGCCCAGCGAGGCGGCAAACCCGACCACCAGCATGGGCACAAACTGCAAAACATTGTCCACGCGCGGTTCCTTCGACTGTTCCGAACCTGCGTGCCAGTATAACGCATGTCCCATGCAGCGATAAGGGTAGGCAGCAAAAGCCCGGTTTTACATGACTGTCGCCGGTGCGCTGGGTCTACAAGCGGGGTGAAACAGGAGCAAGATCACGGTCAGGGGCATGTCCCGGTGTTGAAGCATGCCCCCGCCGTGCTGACCGGGTTACACCACCGCGAAGGAGCGCTCGACCTTGAGCTGCCCGACACCGCCAGAGTATTTGACACTGATCTTGCGCGCGGCGTTGTCGTAACCGACGGTCTGCCAGATGCCGTTTTGCGCCAGGAAACTGCTGTGTCCTTTGATACGTTCGAAGTCATCGGGGAAATCGAGGCTGCCAATGCCGCCGCTTGCCTTGACCTGCACGCCGACATCGCCCGGAATAACGAGGATTGTCTGCCCAACGCCGCTGGACAGCGCCGCTTCCACCACCGACCCCGCGCCAATGTCGAGCTTGAGCTTACCCGCGCCGGTGTTGAGCTTCAGCTCCACGTCGGCGCCTGCTGCCAGTGTGGCGTTCAATTCACCCGCGCCAGTGTTCAACGCCCCGCGATAACGCTGCGCCATCGCCGGGAGCTGCACATCGAGCTTGCCCGCGCCCGTGTTGATGTCCAGCGCGGTCAGTTGCAGCCCGCCCAGGTTGAATTCGCCTTTGCCCGCGCCGCTGTTGAGCACCAGCGCTGTGGCGACAGTGGGGTGAATGCGCACGTGCCAGTAGAGCCGTTCGCTGCCCCACGAGAAGTTGAAACCACCCTCCCAGCCGAATTTGCGCTGGCGCAAACGCACCGTGCGGTGTTCGCCTTCGCCTTCGACAGTGAATTCCACATCGCCGACATAGCGCGCGTCAATCTCAATCAGACTGGTGGAGTCGGCGGGCAGCGCCGCAACAGTCGCTTCACCCACGCTGAAATCCAGCTTAATCTCTGCTGTCCGCACGCCCTCCAGCGGGGCGCTGAACTGCCCGTCACGGGGTTCTCCCATACGGAAGGAGAATTCCCATTCTTTTTCGTAGCGTTTCTGTTTTTCGTGTGACATGCTGCGGATCCCTCCTGCACATTTTGCTCGGTCACTTGCTTTACTGAGCTATACGCCCGCGCAGGAAAAACGGTTCAATGCCCGCGAAGTTCTAATGTCTTTCTGACACAGTGCCCGGCGCAGCTATGACCAGCCGCACGCCCAGTTATTGCCTTTTGAACCGGCTTCATAAAACATCTGTGACATTTCTTCCGGTGAATAGGGCATATTGTTTTCCAGCCACCAGCTAATCAGCCCGACCAGTGCCCCCGCCTCCCGGTAGGCGACCACCTCCAGCGGCAGCCGCGGCTGGTACGTGCCGGGGGGCATCTGCTGAATAAATTCCAGCACGACATCCGCCAGATAACTGCGTACACGGTTGATAAACGCCGCCACGCCATGCTTGCTGAACATCACCCGGTAGAATTCCGCGTGTTCGGCGACATGCTGAAACGCCACAATTTCGGCGGGTGTGCCATCCGCCAGCAGCCCGTGCGGGGTCACTGCCCCCATGCGTTCTGCCAGTTCATCATAGATTTCTTCCATGCTGCTCAACAGCAGGTCTTCCTTGTCGTGGTAATGCAGGTAAAACGTGGTGCGGGCGACATCGGCGGCGTCGGTGATGTCCTGCACGCTGATCGTGTCGTAGCCTTTTTCGACAATCAGGCGCATCAGGGCGTCGCGCAGCAGTGCGCGGGTGCGCGCCACGCGGCGATCCGGTCGTTTGGCGGTTCTGGTCATGCGGTGTAGTGCCTTTCAGGAATGCGCTGCAAAATATTTTCTAAACAGATGTCCAGTATACTACATCTACACAGAACTGCTGGTTGACAGCCTCCGGTTTTCTCATACAATCCAGAATAGACGACAGATTGTACATAAAACAACAGACTGTCGCCAGTCTGAAGAATGCAAAACGCAGGCATTAAAGAGAGGAACTGGCTGATGAGCAGTAATGGTATTCCCGGTGCGACGGCACGCGGACCCGTCGTGAGCAAGAACATTCTGGCACAGATCGCCTTTGCGCGGCGCTTCATGCGCGATGCGCTGACCGAACTGGAAACCATATTCGACACCTACGGCGAAACCGTGCTGCTGCAAGTGGGCGACATCAAGCATTACTTCTTCAGCAACCCGGAACACATTCAGGACATTGTGCTGCGCAAAGCCGCCAGCTTCCATAAGGATCGTGACTATAAAGACCCCAATGCCGGACTGGCGCGTTTTCTGGGTAACGGGCTGCTGACCAGCGACGGCGAATTCTGGAAACGCCAGCGGCGGCTGGTGGCGCCCGCGCTGCACACCCGCCGCATTGAGGCGTATGCGGACACGATGGTGCAGTACACGCAGGACATGCTGCGCGATTGGGCACGCCGCACCAACAGCACCATTGATGTTGCCGAAGAGATGACCCAGCTTACGCTGCTGATTGTGGGCAAAACACTGTTCAACGCCGATGTCAAGGCAGCGGTGCAGCAGGTCGGCGCAGCGGTGGAGGTGATTCAGCACGCTGGGGGTGTCAGTGACATGATCCCCAAGTGGGTGCCGCTGCCCGCGCACCTGCGCGAACGGCGTGTGCTGCGCGAACTGAACGAACTGGTCTACGGCATCATCCGCGAACGCCGCGCTTCCGGCGGGGACAGCGGCGACCTGCTCTCGATGCTGCTGCTGGCACAGGATGACGATGGCAGCCACATGACCGACCAGCAGGTGCGGGACGAGTTCCTGACACTGTTCCTTGCCGGGCACGAAACCACCTCCAACACGCTGAACTGGACCTGGATGCTGCTGGCACAGCACCCGCAGGCGGAGGCAAAACTGCACGCCGAACTGGACACGGTGCTGGCGGGCAGAGCGCCAACACTGCAAGACCTGCAAGCGCTGCCGTATACCGAAATGGTGATTAAGGAATCGCTGCGGCTCTATCCGCCTGCATGGGGTTTTGGGCGTATGGCGATTGAGGATGTGCAGGTGGGCGAGTACGCGATTCCTAACGGCGCTTCGGTGGGCGTCAGCGTGTACCGCACGCACCGCGACCCGCGCTGGTGGGACAACCCGCATGAATTCCGCCCGGAACGCTTCAGCCCGGAAAACGAAGCGGCGATCCCCAGGTATGCCTATCTGCCCTTCGGCGGTGGACCACGCATCTGCATTGGCAACAGCTTCGCCATGATGGAAGCGCGGCTGCTGCTGGCGGCGATGGCACAGCACTATCAACTGCGGCTTGCGCCGGGGCAGGTAGTCAAACCGGAAGCGCATATCACGATGTATCCGCGTGGTGGGCTGCCCATGCGCCTCGAAGCGCGCGTGCCTGTAGTCAAACCTGAAGCCGTAATGGAGTAAGTCCTGTGGATGCGATTCAGATTGTGTGTGGTCTGCCGGAAACGCAGCGCCACGCGGCAGCAAACCTGTATTATGAGGCGTTTCGCCGCAAACTTACGCCGATTCTGGGCGATGCACAGACCTGCATCGCCATTCTGGAAGCCAGCTTTACCCCGCAGTATGCGCTCGCAGCGCTCAGCGGCGACCGGCTCGTCGGGATTGCCGGACTGCATGACCACAGCGGGCAGTTGGTCAACGTGGGCTTCGCGCAGATCCGCGCACATTATGGGCTGGTGTCCGCGTCGGCACGGGCGCTGCTGGGGGCGCTGCTGCTGCGCCCGGTGCGCGCAGGTGAACTGCTGATGGACGGTATCGCGGTGGATGCTGGCTGGCGGGGTAAAGGCGTTGGTTCACGCCTGCTGGCGGCGGTATTCGCCTATGCCCAGGAAAATGGGTTCCGCACGGTGCGTCTTGATGTGGTGGATACCAACCCGGATGCCCGCCGTCTGTACGAACGGCAGGGGTTCGTTGCCCAGGTTACACACCGTTATGGCTGGCTCACGCGGTGGCTGGGTTTCACCGGCTCGACCACGATGATCCGCCCGGTTGCCTGAGCAGCGTTCATAACGCAGCAGGGGTACACTGTGGTGTCATCGTCATGGCACACAGCATACCCCTGTGGTTGTGTTAAAGGCATACACGCGGGCAGGTCGTCCCTGCTGCGATGCGCGCCGCTGTCACTCATGGCGCAGGATACGCACGTGGCGCTCCGGCTCTTCGCCGTAGCTGTGCGTCGCAAGCTGCGCCTTGCGTGCCATATCGTGCTGAATGCGGCGGATGTTATGCGCCTGCGGGGCGAGATCCACATACTCGGCACCGGCACGAATGCGCATAATGGCGGCTTCAGCCTCGCGCATCGCTTCCCCAAAAGGGTCAGTGATCTTCACCTCCAACTGGAACATGTCAATCAGAAAGTTCTCCATCTGCGTGACCGTATTGGCGCGCAGCACGTAGATCGGCATGCCCCGGCGCTCGGCGTCCACAATCAGTTTGGGACGACGGCGATAGTAATTCTTCAGCGTGACGACCGCTTCGGATTGTCCAAAATCGTCCACGATGGTCATCGGCACGTGCAGCCGCCGCGCCGCCTGCTGCAAGCGATTACGCGCCACGCCATAGGCGTAAACAGTCATCGGGCGCAGTTCGCCAGCGGGCGTTACGACTGCCTCCTGAGCCGGGGCGGGCGCGCTTTCCTGCCCGCGTCGTCCGTTGTTGGGTGTGCTGCCCCCATTGCGCCCCCCCCGTTCGCCACGAAACCCGCGCTCGCCATTATTGGCGACACCTCCTCGCTGGGTCATGCGCTCGGACAGGGCGCTCAATTCGGGCATGGCGGTTTTGATATGGATTTCGCCGTGTTCATCGCGGTAACGAATCTCCACCGGCAGCGGGTTGCCGCGCAGCGCTGCGTCCACTGCCGCCGAAATATCCTCATGCACCACCAGCCGGTCGCGGGTCTGGATTTCGATGAGCACATCAAAGGTTGCCGGGGCGCGGCGTTCCAGCACAGTTTTTTGCGTCCCGCGCCGCCGTGCTTCCTCGTCAGAGAGCGTCACCGACTCGATGCCGCCGACCAGGTCGGACAGTGTCGGGTTGAGCATCAGGTTATCCAGCGCGTTGCCATGCGCCGTGCCGATCAACTGCACACCACGTTCGGCAATCGTGCGCGCCGCCATCGCCTCCAGTTCGCGCCCGATTTCGTCAATCACGATCACTTCGGGGTTATGGTTTTCCACCGCCTCGATCATGACCTCGTGCTGGCGTTCCGGGCGACTGACCTGCATACGCCGCGCCCGCCCAACCGCCGGGTGGGGTACATCGCCGTCACCGCCAATCTCGTTGGAAGTGTCTACAATGACCACGCGCTTGCTGTCTGCCAGCACGCGCGCGGCTTCGCGCAGCATGGTCGTTTTGCCCACGCCGGGCGGACCAAGCATCAGAATGCTTTGCCCGGACGTGATCAGGTCTTCGATGATGTCAATCGTGCCATACACCGCGCGCCCCACGCGGCAGGTCAGCCCGACAACATCACTGCGGCGGTTGCGAATGGCGCTGATACGATGCAGCGTGCGTTCCATACCGGCACGGTTATCGGCGTCAAAATCGCCAATCTTGCTGACAATATCGTCAAGTTCATCACGGGTGACTTCACGATCCGAGAGTGGTACTTCGCCGTCAATGTAACGCGCGGTAGGAATACGCCCTAAATCGAGGACGACTTCGAGTAGACTATCGGTATTGCCAGATGCCTCAAGAGTATCAACCAGATCGCGGGGCATAACCCGCTTCAGTTCATCAAGATCGTCTGTAATCCGTCGTTCCATAGATGGGATACAATCACTCCTGTTTAGGGGACTTAGGCTGAATACTGCGTTCAAGCGGCGTCGGCAGCAGATCTGTCGCGGGGCGCGGCGAGGTCATGCGCGGCGTCGGGATTGCCTGTTTGGGCAGCACTTCCAGCGTTTTGCGCAGCGTTTGCGTCAGGGCAGGCTGGCGTACCCGTGCTGCCAGATGGCGTACCAGCACTGCCTGCTGCGCGACGGGCTGCATGCCCAGCCTGCGCAGCGCCTCTTCCAGCCACGACAGGTAGCGGCGCAGGCGCACATACACCGGCACACGGTGCGCACGCCCGGACTGCTCAATCGCGGCACTGAGTACCGCTGGCGTTTCGCGGTAGATGTCGGGGTGCAGATACGGCACCAGATAAATGCCGCGGCGTCCTTCATGCAGGGTGATATAGCCTTCCACGCGCCCGTTTTTGCGATAAACATAGCCGTGTCCATCACCGGGGAACTCGCAAATCTGCTGCATCAGCGGCGGCACAATGCTGCCGTACAGCGCGCGAATGCCCGGTTCGTCGCTGTCGCTTGCCTCGTGCAGGTCCACCAGCAGGGTCTCTGCCAGTGGTTCCGGCTGCCGCTGCCAGATCTCCTGCCGCGAATAGACGGCGAACCCGGCGCTGCGCAGGGTTTCGAACAGCGGACTCGACTCGTCCACTTCGGCAATGAGCGCCTGCGCGCCGCGTTTGCCTGCTTCGTGCGCCATCGCATCCAGCAGGTGCAGCCATTCGGTATCTTCCACCACCGGCGACAGCGGAACCGGCGCCAGATAAATCATCTGCGCGTGCGTGCCCTGTGGCTTGAGGCGGAACTGCCCAACGACCTGCTGATCATCGGAGCGTGTAACGAAGGTGTGCAGGCTGCGCGTGGGCAGCAGCAGACTGGACAGCAGGGCGCTGTTGGGACCATCAAGGTCACGTGTGAATGCCAGTTCACTTTCCAGCACAGCGCCAGCGTCCATCAACCTGCGTGCCAGCGGCAGGTCTACAAGCGTCATTGCCCGTGTTTCGACAAGTTGGTTGGACATTGGCGTCTTTCTGCTAACCTCGATACAGGGACTCCGGGCTGCCAGCAGGCAAACCACATATTCCGCACAGTGCCGCCTTTACGCCCACGCAGGCGCAGCAGCGGCAGGTGTGGGTGGTTCACCCGGTGCCCCAAAAGTCTACTGCTATTGTAACACCGCTTTTTGTTTCAACACAACGCATATGCTGGCATCCCCACACGGCTCGATACGATTGTACCAGACCCGATAAACATAATAAAGACCCTTTTTGACCCCTTGTGGATTACCAGCGTCAGCATTCCCGACAGCAGGCAGAATCGCAGTGAGCGTGATCTGCACTGCTAACCATATAGAACACCGCAGCGCGTGCAGCGCATCGTTCCGGCTGAAAGATGGCAGCGGAGACGAGCGGGGTTACGCTGCTAGAACTTTCGCTTTCTGAGTAACCACGACTACGCAGTTTGCCATAAGCGGTCCAAAACCGCTGCCTACGGCAGAATCCTACAAACTCGTGAATGGGTTGGCTGCCGTTCGAAAAAACCGTTCCCAGGTTCCCACAGAAAAGCCGGGGTTAGTCCTGAGCAGCACGTTATCATCGCGCAGTGCTTCTATCAATATGCTGTGAACGAACTAGCATTTTGCCACCGTAGAGCCAGAGTACAGCAATCATAATCACAACGAGAACCGCGGTAACCAGGGGGAAGATCTCCGCAGGCATGGCAATCAAACGGCTGGTGAGGTTGATGGAAAAGTGCAGCAGAATGATTGCCAGCACACTGCGCTGATTGTTGTTGTAGACCCAGGTGAACAACACAGAATAGATCAGAACTGTGCCCAGGTAACCCATGAGGAATACCGGATCATTCCCGGTGAGGTTGAGGAATGATCCGACGACAAACAGCAGCGGCAGGTGCCATGCCCACCAGATCACGCCGAGCAGCAGACTTGACACAAATGCTGTAAACCGCGCCTGCAGCCAATCCAGCGCGTAATCGCGCCATCCCAGCTCTTCCGAAAAGGGACCGAAAATAAATACGAAGATGACCGTCGTCACCAATGAAGCCGGGTTTTCCAGCAGGGTTGCCAGCGGTGCGAAATCTATGGTTCTGCCCATGATAGCGAACGAAAACAGGACAGTTACCGGGTAAAGCAGTAAAATCGGCAGCAGCCACAGGGGTTTAATGCGCCGGAGATCGAACACGCGTCGCCAGTAATCGCGGATGATGGCATCGTCACCTGTGCGATAGACCATTAGAATACCGGCAACTGCCGGACCGAAACCGCCCAATACCAGCACAACACCCGTTTCTAAATCGGTAAAAGCATTTCTGCCGGTCAGGGCGACAAAAAACCAACAGGTCCAAGAAATGCCGAAGGCAATCAGAATAAACCGCCAAGGGAATTGTGAGGAGTGCGCTTCCGCTGGAGAGACCATATCTGCTGTCACCTTGTTGTTATAGGACTTTACATATATGCTACGATTCACCTATGTAATTTTCTATGGATGTTTGAACTGTGGAACGATGACAAATGTCATCAAAAGGTACGCTTATGTCGCTGGCACATGCGATTCTCGGTTTACTCAGCATCACCCCGATGACTGGTTATGACCTCAAACATCGGGCTTTTGAAGACACTATTGCGCATTTCTGGCAGGCGGATCAGGCGCAGATTTACCGCACACTCGCTGCGCTGGCGGAGTCGGGATGGGTTGAAAGTGAACTGGAAGTGCAGGCAGAGCGTCCCAATCGCAAGGTGTATCGTCTCACCGCTGCCGGACAGCAGGAGTTGCAGCGCTGGCTGCGCATCCAACAGCCGCTGCCGGTTCATCGAGAACCGTTTCTGGTGCAGTTGTTCTTTGCGGCACAGTTGGACAACGCGACCATTCTAGCGTACATTGCCCACCAGATCGCGGAGCATCAGGCACTGCTGGCACGCTACCAGCAGATCCCGCTGCCCGCGCTCAATGACCCGGCACTGAATCGTGAACAGACCTTCTGGCGGCTGACACTGGAGATGGGCATTGAAATGGAGCAGATGTATTTGAACTGGCTGGCGCAGTGCGAAGCGACTGTGCGCAGGCTGACAGAGGACTCAGGGTGAAAGAGGCAGCCGAACCGTAAACCCGGACAAGGGATGATGCAGTTTAACAAAATAATCCGGCGTTTGGGCGGACGGCTTCGCTCAGCGGGCGCAGGCGCACTTAGTTCGCACCCTGCACCACCTGCGGTTCGCAGGGCAGGACGCAGTAGGGAAGGACTAAGCGCAGCGCATGTCCTCCCGTCTTCTCCGGATTTAATCGTTAAAGCGCACAATCCCCTTGTTCCGGAAAACCGGTTTATGGATCGATTCTAAGCGCCGGTCACCCCGGGACAATGCGATTAAGGCAGGAACTGTAATCCCAGCAGCGCCCTCACCCCGCGCGCGGCACACGCCGCCGCAGCCGCGCAGGCAGCAGGGGCGCAAGCCGCGCCGCCTCATCTGCTGTCAGCCAGCCCAGCGCCAGCAGCAGCCCGCCGTACACGGCGAACCCGGCAGCAAGCCCCAGCAGCAGGTTGACCGGCGCGAGCAGCAGCACCAGCGCGAGCATCGCCGCGCCTGCCGCCAACTGCCGCCAGAGTGTCCGCACCCAGGGGAACAGCCCCATACCCTGTGCCATCAGCAGCGCAAACGGCAGCAGCAGCACTGCCTCGGAGGCAATCGTCGTCAGCGCGGCGGCACGGTAGCCATACGGTGGGATGAAAATCAGATTGGCGATAATGTTGAACCCGACGGCGAGTACAAACGCCCACGTGATGCGCCGCTGCAAATCCAGCGCGATCAGCACGTACTGCGTCAGGCTGTTGATCCAGCCAATCGGGATGCTCCAGATCATCAGTTGCAGCGCAATCGCGCCGTCCGGCAAAAATTCCGCCCCACCCAGAAGCTGCGTCAGCGGGTATGCCGCCACCGTGAAGAACAACGCCAGCGGCAGCGTGAGTGTGCTGAGCAGCTTGATGCCGAACTGCACCGTGCGCTGCAACGCGGCTTTGTCCTCGTGCGCCTGACGCGCCATCACCGGCAGCAGCGCCATCGTGAAAAACGCGGGCACGACGTTAATCGCTTGCAGCCACTTGTACGCCACGCTGTACTGTCCGACCATCGCCGCGCCGTGAATCGCCTCGATCAGCACCACATCAATCTGAAAGAAGATCGTCGCCAGAAAATGATTGAGCATCAGCGGGGCGCTGTCACGTGCCATCCGCCGGATCAGCACCGGATCAATCCGCCAGCGCCCGGTTCCTGCCGCGCGCAGCAGCGCCCGCCCGCCCCACATCAACACGCCAAAGGTGACAAAATTGGTCAGGATGCTCACTGCCGCCAGCCCGACAATGCCGTAACCCAGCGCCAGTACCAGCAGCCCAAAGACCGCCTTGTTGATCGTCGCCACTGTTGCCACTGCGGATGGGTATTCCGCTTTCTCGAAAGCATAGAACAGGGCGCTCATGCCTGTGCTCAGGCTGTTGGGCAGCAAGCCGAGATACAGCAGCGCCAGCGCCAGAATCGCCGTGCCATCCAGCGCGGGCTGCACCAGCGCCTGCCGCCCGGCAATGAAGCCCGCCAGTGGCAGAATGCCAATCAGCATCAGCGCCAGCCGCATCACACTCGTGTTGAGGAAATAATGTCGTGCCTGCGTTCGGTCGCGGGCGATTTCGCGTGTCAGGAAGGTGTTCAACCCGAAGTTGGTGAAGATGTCGAACCAGACAAAGACCACAATCGCATACTGGTACAAGCCCGCGTCCGCCGGACCCAGCACGCGCAGCATCACCGCGGCGAAGGCGAAGTCAATGCCCCGGTTGAACAGGTTGAGCAGAATCGGCGCGATGCTGTTGCGCGCCACGCGGCTGGCAGTGCTGCTGTCTGCTTCCCGCGCGGGTGCAACATACAGCCGCCAGAGCCACACCCCGCTGATGAACAGCGCCAGCACCACACCGATGAACGAGAAAAACGCGCCAAGCTGGAAGCTCGTCGGGCTGTAGACCAACCGCACGCTGTAGCTGCCGGTCTGTTCCAGCCGCACACCCTGAAAGTTGCCCTGCACCAGTTCAACCGTCAGCGCGGTTTCGCTGCCGTCCGGCTCCACGCGGTACGCCCGCCAGCCGGGGAAATACGACTCGCTGACGATCAGCCAGCCCGGCTGCTCCACAGCCACGCTGACCAGCCGTTCGCGCCCGCTGTCCTGCGCGATTTCGGCAGGGCTGTACTGCGCCGGGCGCTGCATGCCCGCATAGTTCCATGCCCCGGCAGCATCAGACAGCCAGTCGGGGTCAAACGCGCTATCCGGCACGAAATAGGCAAGCGGCAGCGCGGCGCTGTTTTCATAGATGGTGACGGCATCATCGCGGTAGACCTCGCGCCAACGCTCCCCGGCGGCGGCAGGCAGCGTGAACCAGTGTGTCGTCACCAGATAGCGCACGCCAAGTAAATCCAGCAGCGGCGCGTTGATTGCCTGCGGATAGGTGAAATCGCTGCCGACCAGCGCGTAATCTTCGTAAAACGGAGCGATGCGGTTGAAATCTAACTGCGGCTGGGGTGCCAGCGCCCGCATGTACGCCACATACTGCCCGGTTATCACGCTCTCATAGCCGCGCACGTCGTCCAGCCCATAACGCCAGCCCATGTTGGCATTGAGCAGCGCGCCGCCGTTGTCCAGCACGGCAAAGCGTCCATCGTCGTGTTCGCGCAGCCACGCGATGCCCGGCGGTGTGAAATCGAGCCATGCCGGGTCGGACGCAGGGTAGAAGCCCCACGCCGCCACCAGCAGATCCGCCGCCACCAAAGCCAGCGCGACAAAGCGCCAGACCTGCACACGGCGCGGCAGTCGTATGCCCGCATTCCAGTAACCGGGCACGCCCACCAGCACTACGCCCGCGCCCAGCAGGAACAGCGCCAGTGTCAGCACACCGGTGAACTGGTAGCTGTAGAACATCGCCGCCCCGCTGAAGGCGCGGTCTGCCAGCGCCATGCTGCCGACCACCCGTTCCAGCAGCGGCTCTAGCTGCGCGTAAAACACGCGGCTCAGCAGCAGCCCGGCAAACAGCAGTCCACTCAGCGCCAGCAGCAGCCCGCCCAGCCGCCGCGCCCATTTCACGGCAACTGCGCGCCGCAGACCGTCGAAGCGCCGCCGTTCCAGCGCATCCATGCCAAAGCCTGCCAGCAGCGCCACCGCCAGCGACAACACCACAATCCAGCGGAACGGCGTGTTCAACTGGTTGATGCCCGGCAGGAGATAGACCAGTCGGTACGTCGGCAGTCCGAACATGAACGTCAGCGCGACCAGCGCCAGCAGCGCAAAAATCGCCCGGTACGGCGGCTCAGCGGGTGCGCGTTTGCTGCGCCGCGCCAGCATATCCAGCAGCGCCACCGCGACCAGCGCCAGCGGCAGCACGCCCAGATAAACCGCGCCCTCGACGTAATTCTTGATGCCCCAGTCAATAAACGCGATCGGTTCGCCAGCAAGGTTCGTGAAGCTGTCAACAGGCTGCCCGCTGAAAATATCCAGATAGCTGTGATGTGTCGGGTTGCCGTAGAAATTGGGCAGGACGAACAGCAGCACATCGCGCGCCGGGTGCGCATACTGCCCCGTGACCAGCTCGTAATGGTTGGGCGGACGTTCCGCGCGCCAGTTGGCGCTTGCCAGCTCGAACAGCGGCAAAAACTGCGCCGCGCCGATGCTCAACCCCAGCGCCACCAGCCCGACCAGCCACCCCGCGCGCCCTGCCAACCGCCGCAG